>NZ_VLKF01000001.1:3609459-3910247 GCF_007994135.1 Modestobacter roseus | reverse complement strand
GCGTAGTCGACGTCCCGGACGGCGACCACTCCCCCGGGCCGGCAGACCCGGGCCATCTCCCGCAGCGCGGCGACCGGGTCGGTCAGGTGCTGCAGCACCTGGTGGGCGTGCACCACGTCGAAGGAGTCGTCGTCGAAGGCGAGCGCGTACCCGTCGCCGGTGACGAACTCGACGGCCACCCCGGCCCGGGCGGCGAGGTCACGCGCCTCGGCGAGCGGCGCCGGTGCGACGTCCAGGCCGACGACGCGCCCCGGCGCCACCCGGGCGGCCAGGTCGACGGTGATCGTGCCCGGGCCGCACCCGACGTCGAGCACGTCGAGCCCGGGCCGCAGCTGCGGCAGCAGGTACCCGGCGGAGTTCTCCACCGTGCGCCAGCGGTGCGACTGCAGGACCGGCTCGGCGTGCCCGTGCGTGTAGGTGTCCACCCGCGCAGGATGCACCAGACAGACCATTCAGTGGGACGTCATTCCCAGGTGGTGGGATTGTCGGCGGCGCGGACGACGGCCACGGCACCCAGGGCCTCCACCAGGAAGCCCGAGGCTGACAGCACGTCGGCCACCGCGGCGTTCATCGTCTGCTGCACGACGGCGTCGGTCTCCGGGCCGCGCACCCGCCCGACCGACGTCCGGTCGTGCTGGGTCCAGGAGACGACGACCCCGTCCCGCTCCGGGCTCGGTGTCAAGCACACGCCACCCAGCGCGCGGTCCGCCGTGCGGCCCGCGCAGTCGTGCAGCGGCAGGCCGGCCTCCGCGACCGCGGCGGTGATCTCGCAGACCAGCCCGGTGAGCGGGTCGGCGTCGGAGATCAGCGGGTCCCAGTCGTCGGCCAGCCGGTCCAGCAGTGAGGACAGGTGCGCGAGCCAGCTCCGGTCCTCGGGGGAGAACTGCCGCGACAGCGTCCCGTCGGCCCGGCACGCGCCGTAGCCGGGCTCGGCGAACCAGCCGTCGGCGGTCAGCCCCGCGACCGCGGCGTCCAGCTGGCTGGGGAACGGCCCGGCCAGGACGACGCCGTCCTCGTCGACCAGCCACCAGGCGGCGTCGGCATCCCGCCCCACCGCCGTCCTGGGCTGATGACCGTTCGACGCGCTCACGCCAGAGACCCCCACTGATCGACGACCGCGCCGGGGAAGTCGGCGCGCTCTGCAACCGTCATCGGCAGGCCGGGCGCGGACGGTCACCGTCGCCCGCCCCGTTGACCCCAGCTCCCCCATCGCCCTCCGGGCGTCCCGCCACCCCCTGCCGACCGGCGACGTCCTCACCCGGGCGAGTCGCACCGCACTGACCTGCGGGTTCGTTCCGGGTCACGTTTCAGCGAGGAGGAGCGGGTACCCAGTCCGTCGTGACCAGCAGCCCCGATCCCCGCGGATCGGGCGCGGTCGTGCTGACCGAGGACGGCGCCGGCTCCCTGCTCCGGCTCAGCGGCAGGATCGACCGGGAGACCGTCCGCAGGTTCCGGCTGGAGATGCCGCCGTCGTCCTGGCCGGAACGGGTCGACCTCGAGGCGGTCACCGCACTGGAGACGGCCGGGCTGGAGCTGCTGGTGCACCTCGCCCGCAAGCCGCGGCGCCGGGGCAGCGAGCTGCAGGTGCTCCACCTGCCCGACCCGCTGCGCCCGACGCTGGAGCGCGCCGGCCTCTCCTGGCTGCTGCCGCGCCCCGACGACCGGGCGGCGCCCGCCTGACCTGGGCGGCTGGCGCCAGGTCGAGCGGTCAGGTTAGCCTCGCCTCACTCGATGTGAAGTGGGGTTCTCGATGGGTCTGCGACTGCCGGTCGGCGGCGTGACGGTCCTGGTCGGTCCGGCGGGCACCCGGGCAGCCACGATGGCGGCGCTGGACCCGGGCAGCGCCCGCTGCGCCGGCGGCCACGCCTCGCTGCCGGTGGTCCGGCTGACCGCCACCCCCGGGGACGACGTGCCGCACCGGCTGGCGGCCGTCGAGCAGGCGCGTACCGGCACGGCGTCCGTGGTCCTGGTCGACCACCTGACCGTGG
This sequence comes from Modestobacter roseus, assembly GCF_007994135.1. Taxonomy (NCBI): domain Bacteria; kingdom Bacillati; phylum Actinomycetota; class Actinomycetes; order Geodermatophilales; family Geodermatophilaceae; genus Modestobacter; species Modestobacter roseus. The sequence continues at coordinate 3,908,259 of NZ_VLKF01000001.1, read as the reverse complement.
GCCTGGCCGCAGGCGACCGGCACGCGGTGCTCGCCGCGCTGCGGGGTGTGGCCGGGGCGGGCCGCGCCGTCCTCGTCGACGACGGCGACCCGGTCGCGGCGCTGTCGGTGGCCGACGGGCTGCTGCGCACGCCGGAGCTGGTCGTCGAGCAGCTGCCCGACTCCGACCAGCTGGAACAGCTGGTCGGCTGAACTCAGGCGGTCAGCTCGGCTTGTAGGTCAGGCAGTCGGCCGCGTCGGCACCCGAGCCGACCTGCACCGCGGACGCGCGGCACTCGAGTGCCTCGTTGTGCACGCAGTCCGAGCGGTGGCAGGCGCCGACGACGCCGGTGCGGTCGAGCCCGGCGCGGAACGAGATCTCCACGAAGGTCCCGCAGTGGGCGTGGTCGCCGCCGACGGTGATGGCGCCGGCGTGGCAGGTGTGCTCGGCGTTGTACGAACAGCTGTCGACCGAGCAGTCCTGCACCTGGGGCATGTCCAGCATCTGGGTCATGTGACCAGGCTGACAGCACCGCCGGGGACCCGCCAGCCAGGAGAGGCTGCCCTGACCGCTGCCGGTCGGGTGCGGGAGGGGGCAGGCCCCGCACCCGACCGGCCGCTCGGGTCAGCTCCGCGCGGTGAGCGCGTGCCCGGCCGTGAAGACCCCGCGCGGGTCGACCCGGCGCTTGACCGCCACCAGCCGCTGGGCCACCTCGGCGGGGAAGGCGGCGACGACGTCGTCGGGGCCGTCGACCGCGCCGAGGAAGTTCAGCAACCCGCCCGGCGCCCGCCACGGCTCCGCGGCGCCGAGCACCCCGCGCACCACGACCGGCACCACGTCGGCCAGCTCGGGGACACCCGGGGCGATGACCATCAGCCCCCAGGCGCCGTCCCGGCCGGCGACCGCACTGGGCACGCGCGGCTGCCGGGCGAGGGCGCCGCCCAGCTGGCGCAGCTGCACGGAGACCAGCGGCACGTCGACGCCGGGGCCGGCGGCGGCCAGCAGCGCGTCCACCGTCCCCGCCGTCAGCTCGCGCAGCAGCACACCCCGCTCCCAGGTGGGCATCGGGTCGACCGGGTCCATGTGCACCGCGTCCAGCTCGGTGGGCAGCATCCGCCCGACGTGCCCGAGCAGGATGCGCCCGGCGGCCTGCATCGGGGCCAGCAGCTCCGCGCACCGCTCCGGGGCGAGACCGGTGGCGGCGAAGGTCACCTGCACGACCAGCTGGCCGCGCAGCGGCTCGGGCAACGTCTCCAGCGGCGGCAGGCGCAGCACCGACGCCGAGGTGGTGACCTCCTCGGGCAGCGCCGGCGCCCACTGCCGGTAGGTGTGCAACACGGTGGCGGCGTCGGCCCCGGCGAAGAAGACGCAACCGGCGTGGATCTCGTCCGCGGGGAACAGCTGGATCTCCAGCGCGGTCACCACACCCAGGTTGGACCGGCTGCCGCGCACCGCCCAGAACAGCTCGGGCTCCTCGTCGGCGGTCAGCCGGCGCAGTTCGCCGTCGGCGGTGACCAGGTCGACGGCGACCACGGAGTCGGCCGCGAACCCGTACCGGCGGGCGAAGGGCCCCACCCCACCGCCGAGGGTGTACCCGACCACCCCGACGTCGGACGAGGAGCCGACGAGCGGCACCAGCCGGTGCTCCTCGGTGGCGGCCAGCACCGCGGCCCACTTCGACCCGGCCTGGACCCGGGCGACCCGGCGCACGGGGTCGACGGCCACCCCCTGCATCCGGCGGGTGGAGATCAGCAGCCCGCCGACCGCGGCGTGCACCGGACCGTGCCCGGTGGCGTGGGCCGCGACCGGGAGGTCGTGCTCGACGGCCCAGGCGACCGCGGCGGCCACGTCGGCGGCGCAGGTCGCGCCCACGACGACGGCCGGCCGGTGGGTGACGGCGACGTTCCAGCAGGCCGCCTCCGCGGCAGCCCCCTCGTCACCGGACCGGTACACCGGCCCGTGCACGCGGGCGCGCAGGGCGTCGAGGGCCGCGGCGTCGGGCGGGACGGTCAGCCGCACGGCTGCGGAGTCGGACTGGGGGTGTTCGGCGATGCTCATCGGGTTCCTCGCAGGTGGCCGCGGGTCACCGCGGCGGTGGTTCGGACGGCGCACACCGTCCCGCCCCGCACTGGAGCCGAACTGGAGCCCCGCTGTACCGCCCGCTCCAGTCACGTCCCAGGCCCCTGTGCAGCGCGGCCTCCCGCTGCCATGCTGCCCGCCGTGCGCTTCCGGGTGCTGGGACCGCTGGAGGTGGCCGACGACGACGGCCACCTCGTCGACGTGGGCGCCGCGAAACCCCGCGCCCTGCTGACCCTGCTGCTCGCCGAGCCCGGGCGGGTGGTCCCCGTCGACCGGATCGTGGCGGCGCTGTGGGGCGACGAGCCCCCGGCGACCGCGACGGCCACGCTGCAGACCTACGTCGCCCAGCTGCGCCGCCTCCTCGAGCCCGGCCGGGCGCCGCGCGAACCACCGCGGGTGCTGCTCACCCGCCCGCCGGGCTACCTGCTGGACGCCGCTCCCGCGGACGTCGACCTCACCTGCTTCACCGACCTGGTCGACCGCGGCGACCGGGCGGTGGCCGCGGGTGACCCCGGCGGTGGCGTGCAGCTGCTGGACCGGGCCCTCGCGCTCTGGCGCGGTGCGCCCCTGGCCGAGCTGACCGACTCCCCGTCGTCGGTCACCGAGCGGCAGCGGCTGACCGAGCTGCGGGTGCGGGCACGCGAACGCCGGTGCGACGCCCTGGTCGCCGTCGGCCGGCCGGAGGCAGCGGTGGCCGACCTCCAGCAGCTGGTGGCCGACCACCCGCTGCGGGAGCGCTTGTGGGCCCGGCTGGTCGCGGCCCTGTACCTCGCCGACCGGCAGGCCGACGCGCTGGCCGCGGTGCGGCGCTGCGCCGGGCTGCTGCGTGCCGAGCTGGGCATCGACCCGGGCCCGGAGCTGCGCGACCTCGAGCGGGCGGTGCTCCGGCACGACCCCGCCCTGCAGTCCCGGGTTCCCCGGCCGGAGCTGCCGGCTCCGCACGTGGCGCACCCCCCGCCGGAGGAGGAGACGCTGGTCGGCCGCGCCGCCGAGCTGTCCCGGCTGGAGACGCTGCTCGGTCAGGTCGCCGCGGGACGCCCGGCCGTGGCGCTCGTCGAGGGCGAGGCGGGGATCGGGAAGACCCGGCTCGCCGAGGCCGTGGCCGACCGGGCGCGACGGCGGGGCTGGCCGGTCGCCTGGAGCCGCTGCGCCGACGAGCCCGGGGCCCCCGCCCTGTGGCCGTGGACCCAGGCGCTGGACCAGCTCGACCAGCCCGAGCTCAGCCCGGCCGGCGCCGAGGAGGCCGATGCCGACGCCGCCCGGTTCCGCCTGTTCCAGGAACTGCGCACCCGCCTGGTGGCGGCCACGGGCGCACCGCGGTCCACGCCGGTCGTCGTCGTCCTGGACGACGTGCAGGCCGCCGACACCACGACCCTCGTGCTGCTGGGCCTGCTCGTCCGGCACCTCCCCCGGTCGCCGCTGCTGCTGGTGCTCACCGTCCGCACCACGGGCGAGCTGCTGCCGGCCGCCGTCGAGCAGCTGCTGTCCCGGCTGGGCCGCGAGCCGGCGCTCACCCGGCTGGTGCTCGGCGGGCTGGGCACCGACGACGTCGGCGCCCTGCTCACCGCCCAGCTGGGCACCGCGAGCGACCGCGAGCTCGCCACGGCCGTGCACGACCGCACCGGGGGGAACCCCTACTTCGTCGTGGAGCTGTCCCGGTGGATGGGCGGGCACGGCCGCCGTCTGGACCGCGTGCCCGTGCCGCCCTCGGTGCGCGACGTGCTCCGGACCCGGCTGGCCCGACTGCCGGACAGCACCGAGGAGGTCCTCCAGTTCGCGGCCGTGATCGGCCGCGAGGCCCCGCTCGACCTGCTGGAGGCGGCCGGCCCCGCCACCGACCAGGTGCTGACGGCGATGGACACGGCGGTCGCGATGGGGCTGGTCGTGCCCGGCGACGCGCCGTGGAGCTGGCGGTTCACGCACGCGCTCGTGCAGGAGGTCGTGGTCGGCGACCTCACCCCGGTGCTGCGCGCCTGGCTGCACGCCCGGGTGGCGGCGGCGCTGGAACGCCAGCGCGCCGGGGTCACCGGTCCGGCCGCCGCCGCACTCGCCGAGCGGCTGGCCCGGCACCACGTCGAGGCGGTGCCGGTCACCGGGCCCGACCCGGCGATCCGCGCGTCGGTGGCCGCCGCCGACGCCGCCCGTGCGCGGCTGGCGCACGACGAGGCGGCGGGGCACACCCGCCGTGCGCTGGACCTCCTGGTCACGGACCGTCCGGAGACCCCGGGGAGGCGGCTGGACCTGCTGATCACCCTCGGTGACGACCTGCTGCGCAGCGGGCACCTGCTGGACGCCCAGTCGGTGGTCGCCGAGGCGATCTCCTGCGCCCGGGAGCTCGGTGACCGGCGGCGGCTCGGCGAGGCGGCCGCGGTGTGGGGCGGGGTCACCCTGTGGAACTGGCGCCCCCACGGCGTGGTCGACGCCGAGATGGTCGCCGTCCTGGAGGAGCTGCTCGCCGACGAGCCCTCGGCGGAACGGTCCACCCTGGACGACGACCGGCGCCGGGCCCGGCTGCTCGGCACCCTCGGAGTGGAGCTGGCCTTCAGCGAGGACCTCGAGCGCGGCCCCCGGTCGGCCGGGCATGCGGTCGCGCTCGCTCGCCGCCTGGATGACCCGGAGCTGCTCGGCCGGACGCTGAACAACTACGGGCTGGCCGTCTGGGGGCGCCCGGGCGCCGCGGAGCTGCGGCTGGCGGCGGCCGACGAGGCGCTCGCGCTGGCCGGTCGCGGGCTCCCGCGCCGCACCGAGTTCTTCGCCCGGCTGCACCGGGCGGCGATCCGGCTGCACCTGGGCGACCGGGCCGGCTTCGAGGCCGACCAGGGCGCGGGCCGGCGGCTGGCGCTGTCCCTCTCCGGGCCCGAGGTCCGCCCCCAGGTGCTGTGGCAGGCGGCCGGCGCGGCCTGGCTGCGTGGTGACACACCCGCCGCGGACGAGCTGACGCGGGAGGCCTACGAGCTCTTCCGGGTGGTCACCCCGCACGCCCGGCACGCCTGGGCCGCGCACCAGTTCACCCTGCGCCGCCCCGAGGGACGCCTGGACACGGTGCTGGACCTGCTGGTCGAGACCGGCGACGAGGGCAGCCCGCTGCTGCGGGAGATGGCGGTGATCGCCGCGGCGGAGTCCGGCGCACCGGACGAGGCCCGTCGGCTGCGCCGCCGCTGGGGCCGCTCGGCGGTGCGCGACTGGGCGTCGGACGTGGTGGTGCTGCTGGAGGGTGAGTCCGCGCTGCTGCTGGACGACCCGCGGGCCTGGGAGGCCGCCCTCACCGCGCTGGCGCCCTTCCGCGGCCGCCAGGCCGTCCTCGGCACCCCGGCGTTCAGCCTCGGCTCCTACGACGAGCTGATGGGCCGGCTCGTCGAGCGGTGCGGCGACCTGCCGGCCGCGGTCGAGTCGTGGCGCGCCGCGGCACGCCAGGGGCGCGCCGTCGGCTCGCCCTGGCAGGTGTCCACCGCGGAGCGCCACCTCGCGCGCGTCGGGGCCCGGTCCGGGCCGGCCGCGGTCTGAACCGGTCAGCCGCGCGGGCGCCGGCCCACCGGGGGCAGCCGCCCCGCCACCGCCCGGGTGGCGTACCCCCCGGCGACGGCGGCCGCGATGAGCACCAGCAGCAGCCCGAGGAACCCGATCCGGTCGACGCCGGCCAGCTGGAGGACCAGCAGCAGCACCGCGGCGACGAGGAACGAGAGCCCCGCGGCGAGCAGCACGACCAGCCAGCGCGGCTGGCCGCCGGGCGTGGGCGGCGGAGGGGGCGGGTCGACCGGCGTCACGCCGGTAGTGGACCACGACCAGCAGGGTCACCCGTTCCGGGCTGGCCGCGGACGCCGTGATCGGCGAGGCTCGACCGCATGACCGCCCCCTGCTCGGTGACCAGCGAGGTCGGCCGGCTGCGCACCGTGCTGCTGCACCGGCCGGGCGCGGAGCTGCGCCGGCTCACCCCGCGCAACAACGACGAGCTGCTCTTCGACGGCGTGCCGTGGGTGGCCCGCGCGCAGGAGGAGCACGACGCGTTCGCCGCCGCGCTCACCGAGCGCGGGGTGGAGGTGCTGCACCTGCACCGGCTGCTCACCGAGGTGATGGCGGTGCCCGCCGCGCGCGACGAGGTGATCGCCGAGGCGGTCGACGACCCGCGGCTGGGCGCCACGCTGCAGCACGCGACCACCGCCCACCTGGGCGGGCTGGCGCCGGACGACCTGGCGCAGGCACTGATCGCCGGGGTGGCGCACGACGAGCTGCGCGGCGGCCGGGGCCTGACCTACCAGCTGATGGACCGCGGGGACTTCGTCGTCCCCCCGCTGCCCAACCTGATGTTCACCCGCGACTCCTCGGTGTGGGTCGGCGGGCAGGTGGCCGTGACCTCGCTGGCGATGCCGGCCCGGGCCCGGGAGAGCGCGCTGACCACGGCGGTCTACACCCACCACCCGCGGTTCGCCGGGGCCGAGCAGCTCTACGGCGCGCACCTGGAGCACCTGGAGGGCGGCGACGTGCTGCTCCTCGCGCCCGGGGTGGTCGCCGTCGGCGTCGGCGAGCGGACGACGCCCGGCGGGGCGGAGCGGCTGGCCCGGCGCGTCTTCGCCCGCGGGCTGGCGCACACCGTGCTCGTCGTCCCGATCGCCCAGGAGCGGGCGACCATGCACCTGGACACGATCTGCACGATGGTCGACGTCGACGCGATGGTCATGTACCCGGCGGTCGCCGACTCGCTGCGCGCGTGGACCGTCACCAGCGACGAGCTGCCCGACGACGCCGACACGGTGGAGCTGACCGTGCGCGGGCCCCGGCCGTTCCTGGACGCCGCCGCCGAGGCGATGGGCATCGACCGGCTGCGGGTGATCGACACCGGCCTGGACCCGGTGACCGCCGAGCGCGAGCAGTGGGACGACGGCAACAACACCCTGGCGCTCGCGCCCCGGCTGGCGGTGGCCTACGAGCGGAACACCGTCACCAACGCGGCGCTGGAGAAGGCCGGCATCGAGGTGCTGGCGATCGCCGGGTCGGAGCTCGGCAGCGGCCGCGGTGGCCCCCGGTGCATGTCCTGCCCGGTGCTGCGCGAGCCGCTGGTCTGACCAGCCGGTCGATCAGGCGTCGGTGGCGATGAGGACGTCGAGGGCCGACCGTCCGGCTGCGGCCTGCCCCTGCTGCAGGAGAGTCCACGCGGCATGGGTGTCGTCCCGCAAGGCAGCCACGCGATGCAGGCGGCGCCGGTCCTTCGACGTCATCTGATCCGCCATCGCAAAGGGGTCCGCGACGAGGGACAGCAAGAGGGCCAGGTCGCGATGATGCCGGCTGACGTCGCCGCCGAGCCCGCACGCCGCTGCCTTGATCACGATCGCGCCGAGCAGCGAGGGGCAGGGGATCGTGCCGACGCGACCCTCATGGTGGATCTCGACCGGCTCGGTACGGATGAGCGCCTGCGTCCCACCAGGTGACTGGATCGTCCGACCAGGACGGACGGTGTACAGCGGTGTGTCCGGCCGGAGCCCTTCGGGTGCGAGGACGTCGACGACGACCGGGCGAGGCTCGGCGGGGTGGACGAAGCGGTGGGCGACGCCCTCGGCGCTGATGTCCGGGACGAAGTCCGCCATCGCCAGCGCAGCAGCGATGCGGGGAAGGACCTCTGGGGCTGCCCGGACGTCGGCGACGACGTCGCCGTCCTGGCTGACCACCGAGGGCATGGTCCGCTGCTCCAGTGCATGGACGAGGACCATCTGGCCGCCGACGAGCGTCCACTGGTCGGGCAGCGCGTCGGCCAGGTCCAGGAGAACGTGCCAGAGCAGGTCGACCGGAGCGCCGAGGGTGGGCAGGTGCACGACTCGCTGGGGCGACGCGGTCATGCCCGTACCCGTCGACTGGCGGGTAGCCGGCCCGCGAGCCCGTTGAGCGCCTGGGCGCCGGCACTCAGCGCACGCGGCTCACCGGAGTCGAGCAGGTCGGCGGCGAGCATCGCGAGTCCCGGACGCGCCTCGGCCTCGTCGGCGAACGGCCACACGTCGACGGGCACCCGCACGACCAGGTTGGCAGCCTGGAAGCCGACGTCCTGCCGGATCGCCAGGCGTCGGGCCAGGTCTGACCAGATCGCCTCCGGGACGTAGACCTCCAGCGCGGCCCCGACGGCCACCACGTCGGCCCCGGCGGCTGCCGCCGCCACCGGACCTGCCCGGACGACCTGTGCTGCAGCGGCCAGACGGGGCAGCGCTGCCGGGTGCGCGAGGCACAGGATGCGCTCGTGGCGCTTTCGCAGGGCGGCCCGCCAGCGTCGGGCATCGGCGCCGGCCAGCTGCCTGGCGTGCACTCGAGCCCGGCTCCGATCAGCCCGGTTCAGCCACGGCGCGGCGCCCCCGTCGAGGAGGTCCAGGACGCCGGCGGCGATACGCGGGGCCAGCGGCCTGCCAGGGACGCCGTTCTCCCGCTTCGCGCGCTCGATCTCGCCGCTGTCGATCAGCCAGATGGAGCCGAGCTTCCGACCACGGAGCCGCCCGGACTGGAGCAGCTGTCTGACGCGCGACTCGGCGACGCCGAGGGCAGCGGCGGCGTCCGCGACCGACCTCTCCACGCGCCCTCCCTCGACCAGCTGTCCACGAAACACTATCGCCAGCACAACTGTTCCAGGTCCAACTCGCGAACGCGCATACCTCGACCGGGTGGCGCGGGTGGCGCGGGTGGCGCGGGTGGCGCCTGACGCATCCGCCGCTCCGCGGGCGCGGCCACTCGTGGGCTCATCGCCGATTGCGCCACAGGACGACAGCGATCACGGCCATGGCACCGAACGCGAGGACGGTGAGGACCACACCGATCCAGCCCGGGTCGTCCGGGACGACCCGGCCACCCGGCGCTACGGCAACCACAGCAGCACGCGCCGAGGACAAGGGGTCAGGCTCCCGGGGCGAAGGCCTCGACGGCGGGGAGGAAGACCTGCTCCCGGTAGACGTCGCTGCGCGCCGGGCTCGACGTCAGCTGCACCACGGCCAGCCCGGCGTCGGACTCCGCCAGGGCGAGGTCCACCCGCTGGCCGAGGTCGTCGACCCGGTACAGGTCCCAGGTGGCCGACTCCGTCTCCAGCCGGTCCACCGGTTCCAGCGGCGCGCCACCCAGCTGTGCGGCCAGCTGCTGGAGCACCTGGTCGGCCGTGGCCCCGGGGGCCACCTGCTGCACCAGGGTGACCAGCGGCGACTGCTGGAACGCGCCGGGGACCACCTCGGCCCACCCGTCCGGCCGGACGCCGGAGACGCTCAGCTCCTCGCTCTCCCAGTCCGTCATCTCCACCTGCACGCCCTCGGCGGTGAACGCGGGCGCCTCGACGTCGTCGACGCACGCGGTGTCGGGCTCGCTGCCCGGGTCGGCCAGGAACTCCCGGGTCAGCTGCGCCGCGCACTCGTGCGTGCCCACGGATCCGTGCCCGGTGCCGGGGAACTCGACGTAGACGCTGTTCCCCAGCTCCTCGGCGAGCTGCTCGCCCCACCGCGGCGGGGTGATCGGGTCGAGCTCACCGGCCAGCACCAGGGTGGGCAGGTCGCTGTCCAGCGCCTCGTTCTCGCCGTCTCCCGGCTCGCCCGCGCCCCAGCTGGCACAGACGTCGAAGATGCCCGGCCCCATGGTGGGCGTGCTGTCGAAGAAGCTCGCCACCAGCGGGTTGTCGGCGACGGCGTCCGCCACGGCGTCCGGGTCGCTGAAGCTGACCTCCTCCTGGCACTGCACGGCAAGCTGCTGACCGATGCTGACCAGGTCCAGCTGCTGCGCGGAGGCGCCGAGCAGCAGGCCGATCGTGCCGAACTCCCCCTGGTTCGCCGCGGCGTCGACCACCTCGGGCAGGAACGGGATCAGCTCGGTGGAGTACATGCTCTGGAACAGGAAGCCGATCAGGCCGGCGCCGTCCAGCGGGCTCTCCACCCGCTCCCCGGTGGTCGGGTCGACGACGATCACCGGTACGGGGGCGGCGTCCAGCTCCGCGGCGAGGTCGGTGACGGTCTGCTCCAGGTCCGGGTACCGCTCGGCGCACCCGGCGTCGGCGGCGCAGGAGGCGAACAGCGCCTCCAGGGCCCGGACCGCGTTCCCCGGCGTCTCCTCGTACAGGTCGGCGTCGATCGGGTAGGAGGCGTCGAGCACCACCGAGCGGATGCCGTCAGGGGTGTCGCGCATGGCGGTCTGCGCCAGCCGGGTGCCGTAGGAGATCCCGTAGAGGTTCCACTCCTCGTGGCCCAGCGCGCGGCGCAGGTCGTCCAGGTCGGCGGCGGACGCGGCGCTGTCGTAGTCGGCGACGTCCACCCCCTCGTCGACCAGCCGCTGCCGGCACTCCTCCAGCGAGGCAGCGGCCTGGGCCGCCAGCTCCTCCACCGGCTCGGCCGACCCCAGCGACTCCCGCACCCACGAGCTGTATTCGTCGCAGGCCAGCGACGGCTCGCTCAGCCCGGTGCCGCGCTGGTCGAGGAGGATCAGGTCCCGGTCCTGGGCGAGCGGCTCGTACAGCTGCCCGAACGCCACCGGAACCAGGTCCAGCGTCCCCTGCCCGGGGCCGCCGGAGAGGTAGACGAGCGGGTCCGCGGCCGCGTCGTCGTCCGCCGCGGCGACGACGCCGAAGGCCAGCTCGATCGTCGGCGAGTCCGGGTCCGTGCGGTCGGCGGGCACCTCGAGGGTGCCGCACTCCAGGTCGACACCGGCCGGCACGTCGACGTCGCAGGCGCCCCAGGAGACCTCCCGGGCCGGGGCGCTCGACGAGGCCGCGGCGTCGTCGTCCTCCCCGGAGCTGGTGCAGCCGGCGGCCAGGAGGAGGAGGGCGAGCGGCACGGCCGCCAGACGTCTCGTCACATGATCACTCAACCAGGTCGCCGGTCCGGCCGCCCCGCGACAGGCGCGCCAGCCGGCCCAGGACGCCGACCGCGAGCACGCCGACGCCGACGGCGACCGCGCTCGGCGGCAGCGTGACCACCAGGACGACGCAGCCGACCGCCCCGACCACCTGCAGCGCCCGCGGGAACCGCCGGTGCGGGGGCGCCTGGGTGAACGCCGACAGGTTGGCGACCAGGTAGTAGAGCAGCACGCCGAAGGAGGAGAACCCGATCGCGCCGCGCAGGTCGACGGTGAGCACCAGCACGCAGACGACGACGGCGAGCGCCACCTCGGCGCGGTGCGGCACCGCGTACCGCGGGTGCGCGGCGGCCAGCCACCCGGGCAGGTCCCGCTCCCGGGCCATCGCCAGGCTGGTGCGGCCGATGCCGGCGATCAGCGCGAGCAGGGCGCCCAGCGCCGCGGCCGCGCCGCCGATGCGGACCACCGGCGCCGCCCACGACCAGCTGCCGGCGTCGACCGCGGCCGCCAGCGGCGCCGCCGTCGCCGCCGTCCCGTCCGGGCCGAGCACCGCCAGCAGGGTGACCGCGACGACCGCGTAGACGACGACCGCCAGCCCCAGGGCCAGCTGGATCGCCCGAGGGATGGTGCGCGCGGGGTCACGCACCTCCTCGCCCATCGTGGCGATCCGGGCGTAGCCGGCGAAGGCGAAGAACAGCAGCCCGGCCGACTGGAGGACGCCGTACCAGCCGCCGCTGGCGCCGTCCCAGGGGCTGACCCGTGACCACGTCGGTGACCCGCCCACCAGGCTGGCCAGCACCACCACGGTCAGCGCGGTGAGCACCACGGTGACGATCACCCGGGTGAGCCGGGCGGTGCGGGTGATGCCGCGGTAGTTGACCGCGGCCAGCGCGGCGACGGCGCCCACCGCGACCGGGCGCTGCCAGCCCTCGGGGGCGGCGTAGGCGGCGAAGGTCAGCGCCATCGCCGCGCAGCTCGCCGTCTTGCCGATCACGAAGCCCCAGCCGGCGAGGAAGCCCCACCACGGGCCGAGCCGCTCCCGGCCGTAGAGGTAGGTGCCACCGGAACGGGGGTACTGCGCGGCGAGCTGGGCCGAGGCGGTCGCATTGGCGTAGGCGACGACGGCGGCGAGCAGCAGCCCGATCAGCAGCCCGGCGCCGGCGGCCCGTGCAGCGGGGGCGAAGGCGGCGAAGACCCCGGCACCGATCATCGAGCCCAGGCCGATGACGACGGCGTCGCCGGTGCCCAGCCGGCGGGCGAGCGCGCCCGTCACCGGCCGGACCTGCGTCGGGGGGTCGGCATGGTCCGGGGATCGTAGGGACGCCGGGTGAACGCCGGGTGTCCCGCCGCGGTCAGTCGCCCGGGGGCCCGATGCGGTCGAGCCACTCCCCCATCAGCACCTTCTCCCCCGGACTGAGGACGTCGACGGCAGGGAGCGCAGCGCGCAGCGTCCGCGCCGCAGCGGGCAGCGGCGCCCCGGGGACGTCGGCCGGCGGGTCGGTGGTCACGGCGGCGATGGCCGCCTCCCGGGCGACGTCGGCGAACCGCGGGTCGCGCTCGGCCGCCGGGGTGCTGATCAGCACCAGCGTCACCCCGAGGCCGGCGGCGTGCACCAGCTGCGCGGCCGTGTGCTCGTCGACCCGCAGCCGGCCGGCCGCCGCGATCCGCCGCAGCATGCCGAGCAGGATCTCCGTCGACCGCTGGACCGCCGGCGAGGGGCCGCCGGGCCGTGGGGTGCCGTAGATCGCGACGTAGGCCGCCGGGTTGGCCAGGCCGAACCCGACGTGCAGGTCCCAGCCCCGCCGGAGGTCCTCGACCGGGTCCTCGGCGTGCTCGCGCGTCGTCTTCTGCTCGACGTACTCCGCGAACCGCCGCTCCGTCACCGCGTCGAGCAGCCCCTGCTTGTCCTCGAAGAGGCGGTAGATGGTCGGCGCCTGCACCCCGGCGGCGGCGCCGACCGCGCGGGTGGACATCGCGTCGACGCCGCCCTCGTCGAGCAGCCGGAGGGCCGCGTCCACGATCCGCTCGCGCGTCGTCGGGCTGCTCATGTAGCAACGCTAACACGCCGCCTGCACATTGCGGGTAGCGCCGTTAACGGTCGCGTGCTACAACGGAATAGCACCGCTAATCAAACCGCTAACAGATCGGAGCCCCCATGACCACCCCTCTCGCCCTCATCACCGGCGGCAGCCGCGGCCTCGGCCGGAACAGCGCCCTGCACCTGGCCCGGGCCGGCGTCGACGTCGTGCTCACCTACCGGTCCAGCGCCGAGGAGGCCGCCGCCGTCGTCGCCGAGATCGAGGCGACCGGACGGCGGGCCGCCGCCCTCCAGCTGGACACCGGCACGACCGCGGGCTTCCCGGCCTTCGTCACCGAGCTGCGGCGCACCCTGGCCGACCACTTCGACCGGGAGACGATCGACCACCTGGTGAACAACGCCGGCCACGGCCTGCACCGCCCCCTCGCCGAGACCACCGAACCGGAGCTGGACGCGCTGGTGGCCGTGCACCTCACCGGCCCGCTGTTCCTGACCCAGGCGCTGCTCCCGCTCCTCGCCGACGGCGGGAAGGTGCTGTTCACCTCGACCGGGCTGGCCCGGTTCACCCTGGCCGGGGGCTACGGCGCCTACGCCGCGGTGAAGGGCGCCGTGGAGGTGCTGGCCCGCTACTTCGCCCTGGAGCTCGGCCCGCGGGGGATCGCGGTGAACACCATCGCGCCCGGGGCCATCGCGACCGACTTCAGCGGCGGCGCCGTCCGCGACGTCCCCGAGGTCAACGCCGCCGTCGCGGGGATGACCGCGATGGGCCGGGCCGGGCTGCCCGACGACGTCGGCGGGGCCGTGGCGGCGCTGCTGACCGGGAGCACCGGCTGGATCACCGGCCAGCGGATCGAGGTCTCCGGCGGGCAGCGGCTCTGAGCCGGCGCTGACCACCTCGGCGCCGGCGGGGTCATCCCGCCCGGGTGGCCCCGCTCGGTGCGAGGTGATCACGGCCGCCGACGAGGTCAGGCGGCCCGCTGCTCGGCGACGGGGTCGGCGGGCAGGGTACGCGCGGGAACCCGGCGCACCGTCGTCCCGACCCCGTCGCGACCGGCCCGGGAGGTGACCCGGCCGGTCCACTCGCGGACGGCGCCCAGCGGCCCGGGGCCGGGGGTCCGGGCGCGCAGCGCCAGGGCGCTGACCAGGACGGCGCCGCCGACCAGCAGCAGGTGCGCTCCGGCCCGGGCGGCGTGCACGTGCCCGGCACCGAGGTCGGCGAGGGTCACCCAGGCCAGCACCGCGGTGAAGGAGAGCAGGAACGGCAGCGCGCCGGCGGCCAGCCGGGGGCGGGCGGCCACCACCAGGAAGCAGGCGGCCAGCCCGAGGTTCCAGGCGCCGGTCTCGTGCGCCAGGTGCACCGGGGCGGCCCCGCTGCCCGCCCCGAGGAACGCCGGCAGGCTCACCGCGAGCTGCGCGGCGCCGACGGCGAGCAGCGCCACCCGCAGCCCGGCGTCCACCCAGCTCCGCCGCGCCCGGGCCGCGGGCAGCCGGCCGAGCACCGCCGCCGTCACGTCGGGCACCGCGGGGGCGGGCACGAGTCGCGCCCGCCGGGTCACCTCCGCGGCCGCCTCCGCCCAGCCGCGGCACGCCGCGCAGCCGGCCAGGTGCTCGTCGACCCAGCGCTGGGGCATGCCGGGGTCCTCGCCGTCCAGACCCGCCGAGATCGCCTCACGAAAGGGAGCACACCGCACGACTGGCATAGTCGTCGCCGACAGTCGTGCGGTTCCCGGAGGGTGGTCGTGGAGCAGCTGGAGCGGCTCGCGGCCCGGGCGGCGGCGGGCGACGGCGCCGCGCAGGCGGCGTTCGTGCGCGAGACGCAGGCCGAGGTGTGGCGGCTGTGCGCCCACCTGGCCGACCGGCAGGTCGCCGAGGACCTCACCCAGGAGACCTACCTGCGGGCACTGCCTGCGCTGGTCCGGTTCGAGGGCCGCTCGAGCGTGCGCACCTGGCTGCTGTCGATCGCCCGCCGGGTGTGCGCCGACCACCTGCGCTCGAAGAAGCGCCGCCGGCTGGTGCTGGTCGAGGACGACACCGACCTCGGCGACCTGGTCCGCGACGCCCCCGCCGACGTGGTGGGCGGCACGGTCGCCGCGCAGGACGTGCTCGACCGGCTCGACCCCGAACGCCGCGAGGCGTTCGTGCTCACCCAGCTGATCGGGCTGCCCTACGCCGAGGCGGCCGAGGTGGTCGGGTGCCCGGTGGGCACCATCCGCTCCCGGGTCGCGCGGGCCCGCGCCGATCTGGTCGAGGCGCTGGTCGCCGCCGACCACCCCCGCACCCGCCGCCCCTCCTGACCGCTCAGGACCCCAGGGTGACGGGCGCGGCACGCAGCCGGACGAGATGCCAGCCCACGGCGTAAACCACCAGCGCCACCAGGAGCGCCGTCCCGCCGTCGACCAGGAACGTCCGCAGCTCCGCCTCGGCCACCCCGGCCCAGTCCACGGTCGCGTCGAGCCGGTAGGCCTCCCGGAACTCCGGCAGCCTCCGGACTCCCGAGACCACCCCGGCCAGCACCGCCACCACCGCGAGCAGCGCGGGGACGGCGGTGCGCACCCGCCGGGGCGCCAGGACGCCGTCCGGCACCGGGCGCGGCGGGGTGGCCCGCCACCAGCGGACCAGCCACCACAGCAGCGCGGCACCGCCCAGCACGGTGAAGGCGACCTCCAGGCGCAGCGACCAGGGCGGCCCCGGCGCGCGGGTCAGGTCGTCCCACAGCACGTGGGTCGCCGCCCCGACCACCAGCGACCCGGCGATCGAGGCCGACGCCGCCGCGCTGCGCCAGCGGAACCCCGGGCGGCCGGGACCGCCCGCCCGGCGGCGGCAGGTGGCAGCAGCGCGAGCAGTGGCCGCTTGAACAGCACCTGGAACGCGGCGAGCAGCACCAACCCGATCAGCGGGTCGAGCCACAGCACGGAGGACCACTCGTGCGTCAGGGTCAGGTTGTAGTCGCCACCGAGCCACTGCAGGGAGGCGTAGTACGGCAGGTCCGGCGCCACCGACCCGGCGACCAGTGCGGAGGGCGCCAGCGGGGTGCGCAGCAACGGCAGCACCGCAGCAGGGTGGGCCAGGGTGAACGGCACCCGCGCACCTTAGGGTGCACGAGTGCCAGCACGAGGTCAGGGCTGCTGGGCGGCGAGGCGGCGCAGCCGCTCGTTGTAGGCCACCAGCGCCGGGTCGTCGCCGCTCTCCCCGCGGGCGATGGCCCGCTCACGGGCCCGGTCGGCGGCGCGGTTGGCCCGCTCCTCCGACCTGGTCCACGAGAAGAACACCACCGCGAGCACCAGCACGGTCGGGAACTCCCCGAACGACCAGGCGATGCCCCCGGCCGCGGCCTGGTCGTAGAGCGGGTCGATCCCCCAGGACTCCGGCGGGTTCGCGTAGCTGGTCAGCAGGATCCCGCTGCTCATCATCACGGTCACACCGAAGAACGCGTGGAACGGCGCGGGCAGCAGCAGCTCGAGCATCCGGGCGCCGTGCCCGGAGCGGCGCGGCCACGGGTCGATGGCCAGGATCGGACCGAAGAACAGCAGCCCGGTGACCAGGAAGTGCAGCAGCATGAAGGTGTGCCCGGCCGTCGTCGCCATCAGGTCGTCGAAGATCGGCGTGAAGTACAGGCCGTAGAGGCTGACGATGAACAGCGGCACGGTGAACAGCGGCGAGGCGACCGCCTGCCCGAGCCGGCTGTGCAGGGCTGACAGCAGCAGCCGCCGCGGCATCCCCGACGCTCCGGGGGACGCCGGCAGTGCCCGCAGGGCGAGGGTCACCGGCGCGCCCAGCAGCAGGAACAGCGGACTGATCATGCTCAGCACCATGTGCTGGACCATGTGCAGGCTGAACATCCCCATGCCGTAGGTCTGCAGCCCGCTGGCGGTCACGTAGAACGTGACGGCGCAGCCGGCCAGCCAGGAGGCGGTGCGCAACGGCGACCAGCGGACGCCACGGGCGTGCAGCCGCCACAGGCCGACGCCGTACGCGACGGCGAGCAGGACGGCCAGCCAGGCCACCGGCGAGGCCGCGCCCAGGTCGAGGGCCAGCACCCGTCCGGTCGTCGGCGGCAGTTCCGGCAGGTGCATGCCCATGCCACCGTGGTCGTGCATGTCCGTTCCTCCTCAGCCGTGCCGTGCGGCCACCACGGTATGCCCACCGGTGCCGCCGCGGTCCGGGACCGCGGCGGCACCGTGCGTCAGCGCAGGGTGACCTGGCGGGAGAGGAGCCCGGCGCGGGCGCGCCGCTCGTCGGCGGTCAGCGGGGTGCCGACGGCGAGCGCCGCCTCCAGCCGGGTCTGCAGCTCGGCCGCGGGGCCGGCCCAGTCGGCACCGGGCACGTCGGCGGGGACGTCCCACACCGGGACGACGAGACCCAGGGCCCGGAAGGCACCGGCGTACTTGGTGCCCTCCCCCAGCCCCAGTTCGCCGGCGGCCGCCAGCCGGGCGAGGGCGTCCAGCAGCGGCTCCTCGGCCTCCGGCCGCACCCAGCGCACGTGCGCCCGGTCGACCGCGGGACGGCACCAGTAGGCCGCCTCCAGCCCCTCGAGCCGGACGGTGGGCATGATCATCTCGTTGGCCTGCCGCAGCCCGGCCTGGGCGGCCGGGTTGGGCTCGGCACCCTCCAGCCAGAAGCCGAAGTCGTCGTGCACGGTGACCTGCAGCGGCGCGCTGGTGTCCAGCAGCTCCTGCAGTCGCGGACCCGCGGACCCGGCGGCGCCGATCGGACCCGGGTCGACCGGGGCACCGGCCGGGGCCTGCAGCGCGGCGGCCAGCGCCGTCCCCAGGTCGCGGCTGACGTCGTCGGAGGAGGTGGGCAGCTGGACGCCGAGCAGGATCTCCTCGTTGGCGCGCACCAGCGCGGGCGTGCCACCGGGCAGCACGCTGGCCAGCGTCACGTCCCGGCCGTCGGTGGTGCGCAGCTTCCCGGTGGCGGCCGGCACCAGCTCGCGCAGCGCGACCCAGTCGGCCTCGCCCGCGAGCCCCTCGAACGGGCGCCGCACCGGCGCGGCGTAGCCGGAGCCGTGGCAGTGCTTGTAGCGGCGGCCGGAGCCGCAGGGGCACGGCGCCTTCGGGTTGATCTCGCCGTCGGCGGCCGGGGCGGCGGCGGGACGGCTGCGGGATGCGGAACGGGCCATGCCTGCGAGGGTAGGGAACGCCGGCCACCGACCCTCACTAGAGTCACTCCAGTGACGCTGGCTGCCACCCCCCTGGACCTGGCCGACCCGGCCGTGGTCGCCGATCCCTACCCCACGTTCGCGCGCGCCCGGGCGCAGGCGCCGGTGCAGTGGGACGCGGGCCTGGGCATGTGGCTGGCGTTCACCCACGCCGAGGCCAACGCCGTGCTGCGCGACCGCCGCCTGGGCCGGATCTGGCGGGACAAGGCGCCCGCGGAGCGGTTCGGCCAGTTCAACCTGATCCACCGCAACGCGATCCTGGAGATGGAGCCGCCGGAGCACACCCGGCTGCGCCGGCTGATCAGCACGGCGTTCGCCCGCGGCCACGTCGAGCGGCTGCGGCCCTGGGTGCAGGAACTGGCCGACGGCCTGGTCGACCAGCTGGTGGCGCGCTCCGGCGGCAGCACCCCGGTCGACGTCCTGTCCGGCATGAGCGAGGAGCTGCCGGTGGCCGTCATCGCCGAGCTGCTCGGCGTCCCGTCCGCCGACCGGCCGCTGCTGCGCCCGTGGTCCAACGCGATCGTGAAGATGTACGAGTACGGCCGGACGACCGCCGTCGAGGACGACGCCGAGCGGGCCGCCGCCGAGTTCGTCGCCTACCTGCGGGAACTCGCCGCCGAACGCCGCCGCACCCCGGGCGAGGACCTGCTCACCCACCTGGTCACCGTGCGCGACTCCGAGGGCGACCGGCTGACCGAGGACGAGCTGGTCACCACCTGCATCCTGCTGCTCAACGCCGGCCACGAGGCGACGGTGAACGTCAGCGGCAACGGCCTGCTGGCCCTGCTGGAGCACCCTGCGGAGCTCCAGCGCCTCCGGGACGACCCCGCCCTGCTGCCCACCGCGATCGAGGAGCTGATGCGCTTCGACTCGCCGCTGCAGCTGTTCGAGCGCACCGCGACCGCCGACGTGGAGATCGGCGGGGTCACCGTGGCGCAGGGGCAGAAGATCGCCGCCCTGCTGGGCAGCGCGAACCGCGACCCGCGCGTCTTCACCGACCCGGACACCCTCGACGTCGGGCGCACCGACAACCCGCACATCTCCTTCGGCG
Source organism: Modestobacter roseus (assembly GCF_007994135.1). Classification (NCBI taxonomy): domain Bacteria; kingdom Bacillati; phylum Actinomycetota; class Actinomycetes; order Geodermatophilales; family Geodermatophilaceae; genus Modestobacter; species Modestobacter roseus. Next base: position 3,889,155 of record NZ_VLKF01000001.1, on the reverse strand, counting down.
CCGGGGTGCACTTCTGCATCGGCGCGCCGCTGGCCCGGGTCGAGCTGCAGGCCTCCTTCGGCGCACTGCTGTCCCGCACCTCGTCGCTGGAGCTCGGCGCGCGGCCGCAGCGCCGTCCGGAGTTCGTGATGCGCGGGCTCGCCGACCTGCCCGTCGTCCTCACCGCCTGAGCTAGCAAAGTCTTTCCTGGTATTGCGATTCGCTATACTCGGCAAGACTTTACTAGGAGCTCGGATGAACCCCGTGAACAACCCCTATGCACCCGGGGCTGGCCGACCGCCGGCAGCCCTCGTCGGGCGCGACTCGCAGCTCGCCACGTGGCGTGTCGCTTTAGACCGACTCGAAGGCGGCCGGTCCTCCCAGTCGCTCACCATGTACGGGCTCCGCGGGGTCGGTAAGACCGTCCTGCTGACCGAGTTCTACAAGTTGGCCCACGAGCGCGACTGGATCGCGGCAAGGGTCGAAGCAGGCACCGACAAGTCGCTCCGCCAGTTGCTGGGCGAAGCACTTCATGACCCCGTGGCTGACCTGGCTCGGCCCAACGCGGGAGCGAAGCTCCTCAAGGCGCTCAAGACGATGCTGAGTTTCAAGGCCTCGTACGACGCCACCGGTACGTGGAACTTCGGCCTAGACCTCACGGGCACAGCCGGAGGGGGCGCCGACACCGGCCTGCTGGAAACCGACTTCGGCAAGCTACTGAAAGACCTGGCGGCTGCTGCGTCGGAAGAGGGCGTCGGTCTCGCGATCCTGATTGATGAAGCACAAGACCTCAGTCGGGAAGAGCTCACGGCCGTCTGCTCCGCCGCGCATCAAGCTGGCCAGCTCGGCTGGCCACTCCTGTTCGCTCTGACAGGGCTGCCGAGCCTGCCGCGCGTTCTCGCCGAAGCGAAGTCGTACTCCGAGCGCTTGTTCCACTTCACCCAGATTGAGCACCTGGACGACTCCCTGGCCTGGGAAGCCATCACCAAGCCTGCAGAGGACGAGGGAGTTCTCTGGGACGACAATGCCGTCCGCTTCATCGTCCAAGAGACTTCCGGCTACCCGTACTTCATCCAGCAGTTCGGCCAGGACACCTGGAACGAAGCCGCTGGCCCCACCATCACCATCTCTGATGCGAAGGTAGGCGCGGCCCGTGGGCGCACGACGCTGGATGTCGGCTTCTTCCGAGCCCGCTGGGACCGAGCGACGCGCGCAGAGCAGGCATATCTGCGAGCCATGGCCCTGGACGGCGACAGCGGTAGCTCATCAGGCGAGGTGGCAGTCCGACTGGGCAAGCGAGCCAGCAGCCTCGGACCGGCCCGGGCCAGTCTGATCGCCAAGGGCTTGATCTACGCCCCCGAGCACGGCGTTGTGGCGTTCACGGTGCCAGGCATGGCGGACTTCATCCAGCGCCAGCCACAGAACTGACCGACCGGCGAGAGGTTTTCGCGATGGTCGTCACCCGGGTGCTCGCAGGCCGTGTGCGACGGTCCGCGCTACTTCTGCCGTCATGCGTTGGAGGTCGGCACCTTGACGCGACGACGCCCCCACCCGGTCGGGCCGGGTGGGGGCGTCGGTCGTGGAGCCCGGCCACCCGCCGCCGCACGGGGGAACGGCGACGGGCGGCCGGGGGTCTCAGAGGCGCTGCGCCAGCCGGTGGTAGGCCGCGCTCCAGCGCAGCTCCTTGGCCAGGCTGCGCCGGGTGGTGTCGGCGTCGATGAGCACCAGCTCGGTGCCGAACACCTCCGCCAGGTCGGTCAGCTCGTCGGCGCCCAGCTGGGTGGTCAGCACCGTGTGGTGCGGGCCGCCGGCGGTGAGCCAGCCCTCGGTCGCCGTCTCGAAGTCCGGCCGGGGCGCCCACACGGCCCGCGCGACGGGCAGGTTCGGCAGCGCCTCGGCGGGCTCGACGACGTCGACCTCGTTGGCCACCCAGCGGAACCGGTCACCCAGGTCGGACCAGCCGATGGTGACGCCGGCGGCGGGGGCGGCGGTGAACACCAGGCGGGCCGGGTCCTCGCGGCCGCCGATGCCGAGCGGGTGCACCTCCAGGCGCGGCCGGGCCCCGGCGATCGTCGGGCACACCTCGAGCATGTGCGCACCGAGGATGGTGGGCCGGTCGACCGCCAGGTCGTAGGTGTAGTCCTCCATGAAGGAGGTGCCGCCGGGCAGCCCGGCGCCGGCGACCTTGAGCACCCGCAGCAGGGCGGAGGTCTTCCAGTCACCCTCCCCGCCGAAGCCGTACCCGTCGGCCATCAGCCGCTGGACGGCGAGGCCCGGCAGCTGCCGCAGCCCGCCGAGGTCCTCGAAGTTGGTGGTGAACGCCCCGAAGCCGCCCTCGGTCAGGAACTGCCGCAGCGCCACCTCGATCCGGGCCTGGTACCGGACGCTGTGGTGCCGGTCGCCGCCGGGACGCAGGTCGGCGTCCATCTCGTAGAGGTCGGCGTACTCCGCGATGACGGCGTCGATGGCGGGCTCGGCCACGCGCTCGACGGCGGCGACCAGGTCGTTCACGCCCCAGGTGTTGACCGACATGCCGAAGCGGATCTCCGCCTCGACCTTGTCCCCCTCGGTCACCGCCACGTTCCGCATGTTGTCGCCGAAGCGGGCCAGCTTGAGGCCGCGGGCGGCGGCGGCACCGGCGGCCGCGCGCGCCCACGAGCCGACCCGCCGCGCCACCCGCGGGTTGCTGACGTGCCCGGCGACCGTGGTCCGCGGGGTGCGCAACCGGGTGAGCATGAACCCGTACTCCCGGTCGCCGTGGGCGGCCTGGTTGAGGTTCATGAAGTCCATGTCGATCGTCGCCCACGGGAGGGCGGCGTCGGCCTGGGTGTGCAGGTGCAGCAGCGGCTTGCGCAGCGCGTCCAGCCCGGAGATCCACATCTTCGCCGGGGAGAAGGTGTGCATCCAGGTGATGACGCCGATGCAGGCCGGGTCCTCGTTGGCCTCGCCCATGACGCGGCGGATGGCGCCCGCGTCGGTGAGCACCGGCTTCCACACCACCCGGACGGGGACGTCGCTCGACCCGTCGAGGGTGGCCGCCACCCGCTGGGACTGCTCGGCCACCTGCTGCAGGGTCTCCTCGCCGTACAGCCCCTGGCTGCCGGTGAGGAACCAGACCTCGTTGTCCTCGAAGCTCACGTGCTGGTCCTTCCTCGTGGCCCGCGCGTCAGCGCTGGCCGTAGACGTTCTGGTAGCGGGCGTAGAGCGAGTCGATGTCGGCCTGCGCGATCGGCACCGGCTCGCCGAGCTGGCGGGACAGGTGCACGGTGCGGGCGACGTCCTCGGTCATGACGGCGGCCTTGACCGCGGCCTTGGCCGAGGGGCCGATGGTGAACACGCCGTGGTTCTTCATCAGCACCGCCGGGGATCGGTGCCCCTGCAGCGTCGCGACGATGCCCTGGCCGATGGAGTCGTCACCGATCAGCGCGAACGGCCCGACCGGGATCGGCCCGCCGAACTCGTCGGCCATCGCGGTGAGCACGCACGGGATCTCCTCGTGCCGGGCCGCCCAGGCCGCGGCGTAGGTGCTGTGCGTGTGCACCTGGCCGTTGACCTCGGGCATGTTCCGGTACACGTACGCGTGCGCCGCCGTGTCGGACGACGGGGCCCGGACGCCGTCGACGGCGTTGCCGTCCAGGTCGCAGACGGTGATGCCCTCCCAGGTCAGCTGGTCGTACTCGACACCGCTGCCCTTGATGACGAACAGGTCCTCGCCGGGCACCCGCTCGGACACGTTGCCCGAGGTCCATGTGACCAGCTCGTAGCGGGTCAGGTACGAGTGCAGGTGGGCGACGTGCGCGCGCTGCGTCTGATGCGTCCCGTGCTCGGTGGGGGCGGTCATGCCGGCTGCTCCTGGTTCTCGGGGGTGGTCGGGGTCCCGACGGCCACGTGCTCGACGGCGGCCCGCTCGACCGGGAGGCCGGCGACGTAGCGGTGCATGAAGGCGTCGAAGCCGGCGACGTCGGCCGGGTCGGGCTCGAGGGTCTGCAGGCTGGTGCCGGCGAAGACCGTGGTGTCCAGGTAGTCGGTGAGGCTCTGCTCCGGGGCGCGCCCGGTGGCGAAGGCCGCCAGCACGGCGATCCCCCAGGCCCCGCCCTCGGCCGCGACGTCCCCGACCGACACCGGGGTGTCGATCGCGGCGGCGAGGAAACGCTGCCCCACGCCCTCGGTCTTGAACAGCCCGCCGTGGGCGAACATCCGGTCCAGCCGCACGCCCTCGGCCTTCTGCAGCACGTCCATGCCGATCCGCAGCGTCGCCAGGGACGAGAAGAGGTGGGTCCGCATGAAGGTGCCCAGGTCGAGCGGGCTGTCCGGGGACCGCAGGAAGAGCGGGCGCCCCTCCTCGAGGTCGGTGATGGGCTCACCGGAGAGGTAGTTGTAGGCGAGCATGCCGCCGCAGTCGGCCGCCCCGTCCAGCGCGGCGGTGAAGAGGGTGCGGAACACCTGCTCGGAGTCGGCCTCGGCGCCCAGCGCCCGGGCGAACTGGGTGAACAACCCGGCCCAGGCGTCGAGCTCGCTGGCCCCGTTGTTGCAGTGCACCATCGCCACCGGGTCGCCGGCCGGCGTGGTGACCAGGTCCAGCTCGCGGTGCACCTGGCCCAGCTCGCCCTCCAGCACGACCATCGCGAAGACCGACGTACCGGCGGAGACGTTGCCGGTGCGCGGCGCGACCGAGTTGGTGGCGACCATGCCCGTGCCGGCGTCCCCCTCCGGGGGGCACAGCGGCACGCCGGCCCGCAGCCGTCCGGCCGGGTCGAGCAGGGCGGCCCCGGCCTCGGTGAGCTGACCGGCCGGCTGGCCGGCACGGGCGATCCCGGGCAGCAGCCCGGCGAGGTCCAGCTCCACCCCGGCCTCGGCGGCCAGCTGGTCGAAGCGGGCCAGCATCGTGGCGTCGTACGCACCGGTGGCGGCGTCGATCGGGAACATGCCGCTGGCGTCGCCGACCCCGAGCACCTTCTCCCCGGTGAGCCGCCAGTGCACGTAGCCGGCCAGCGTCGTCAGGTGGTCGATCCGGCCGACGTGCTCCTCGCGGTCGAGAACGGCCTGGTAGAGGTGGGCCACGCTCCAGCGGTGCGGGATGTTGACCCCGAACTCCGCGCTGAGCCGCTCCGCCGACCGGCCGGTGTTGGTGTTGCGCCAGGTGCGGAACGGCGTGAGCAGCTCGCCGTCGGCGTCGAAGGCCAGGTAGCCGTGCATCATCGCCGACACCCCGAGCGCGCCGACGCCGGACAGCTCGACGCCGTGGCGTTCCCGCACGTCCCCGGCGAGGGCGGCGACGCTCTGCTGCACCCCGGCCCAGACGGCCTCCAGCGAGTAGGTCCACAGCCGGTCGACGAGCTGGTTCTCCCAGTCGGAGCTCCCCACCGCCAGCGGGGCGTGGTCCGGGCCGATCAGCACCGCCTTGATCCGGGTCGATCCGAGCTCGATCCCCAGGGCCGTACGGTCCGAGGTGATCGCTGCGGCAGCAGCCGTGGTCATGTCCAGGAGTCCCTTCCGCCCACTGCCGACCGCCCTGGTGCCAGCGGTGCAGGCGCCTGTGGGATGCGGCGCGGAGAGCGATTGTTAGCGCTAACAAGCATGCAGGTCAAGCCACCCGGGGAAGCGGGGGTGGGGGCGGTCACCGGGCGGGCGCCGGGCCCGTCGTCTCCCGGACGACGAGCGCGGGCAGCACCGGCTGGGACTCCCCCTGCTCGCCGCGCAGCCGGGAGAGCACCAGCTGCACGCCCCGGCGGCCCAGCTCGGCGAAGTCCTGCCGGACGGTGGTCAGCGGCGGGGTGAAGTAGGCCGCCTCGGGGATGTCGTCGAAGCCGACGACGCTCACGTCCCCCGGGACCGACAGCCCCGACCGGTGCAGCGCGTTCAGCAGGCCGAGCGCCATCTGGTCGTTGGCCACGAAGACGGCGGTGACGTCCTCGCCCGACCGCGCCCGGCGGGCCAGCTCGAGCCCGGCGGCGTGCCCGGAGGACGCCAGCCAGGTGCCGTGCAGCAGCGCGGGCACCGGCGCCCCGACCGCCTCGAGCTCGGTCTGCCAGCCGATCACGCGCCCGCGGGCCTCCAGGGAGTCCGGCGGGCCGGTCACGTGGTGCACGGTGCGGTGCCCGAGCGAGAGCAGGTGCCGGGTGGCCAGGCCTGCGCCCACCTGCTGGTCGACCCAGACGGTGGGCCGGCTCTCGTCCCGCCCGACCTGCACCGCGATCAGCGGCACCGGCGACTCGAACCGGCGGAGCGCGTCGACCGCCTGGCCGTAGGTGGACAGCGCGACGACCGCGTCGACCGACTGCGCCACGAAGCGGTCGACGGCCTCGCGCATCGCCGCCTCGCTGTCCTCGTCGAGGACGGCGACGCCCAGCGAGTAGCCCGCGGCCCGCGCGGCCTTCTCCAGGCCGAGCAGCGTCTGCGCCGGGCCGTACTGGTTGATGTGCGAGATGACCAGGCCCAGGGTGCGGGTGGACCCGGTCACCAGGGCGCGGGCCGCGGTGTTGGGCCGGTAGCCCAGCTCCGCGATGGCCTGGAGCACCCGCGCCCTGGTGGCCGGTGCGACGTTGGGGTGCCCGTTGACCACCCGGGACACGGTCTGGTGGGAGACGCCGGCGTGCGCGGCCACGTCCGACATCGCCCGCGCGCGGGCCGGTTCCTGCGTGAGCACCGTGCTCCCTCCCGTGGGGACGGCGCCGATGCCACCCCCGGTCCGGCGACCCCGCCGTCCACGTCGACGGCGGGGCAGAACCGCGTCAGCGTCCGGAGCCCGCCCGGCGCTTGTTGTAGACGTCGAACGCGACGGCGAGCAGGAGCACGAGCCCCTTGACGACCGACTGGAGCGACTGGTCGACGCCCAGCAGCGACATGCCGTTGCTCATGACGGCCATGATCAGACCACCGACCATCGCCCCGACCACCGTGCCGACACCGCCGGTGACGGCCGCGCCACCGATGAACGCCGCGGCGATCGCGTCGAGCTCGAACATCTCCCCCGCCGCGGGCTGGGCACCGTTGGAGCGCGAGGAGTAGATGATCCCGGCGATCGCGGCCAGGAAGCCCATGTTGACGAAGATCCAGAAGTTGACCGCCCGCACCTTGACGCCGGACAGCGTGGCGGCGGAGAGGTTGCCGCCGATGGCGTAGACCTGGCGGCCGAACACGGTCTTCTTGGTGATCAGGCCGTAGGCCATGGCGAGCACGCCCAGGATGATCAGCACGATGGGCAGGCCGCGGGCGTTCGCCAGCTGCCAGGCGAAGGCCATCACGACCGCGCCGACGGCGACGACCTTCAGGATGAACAGCGCCAGCGACTCGACCGGCTGCCCGTACCGGACCCGCGCGGCACGGGAGCGCCAGCCGCTCACCGCGTAGCCGGCGACCGCGATGGCACCGATCAGCAGCGTGAAGGTGTCGTAGCCGTAGCCGCCGAGCAGGCCGTTGAGGAACCCGCTGGCGATCTCCCGGTACTCGGCCGGGAACGGCGAGAGCGAGACGTTGTCCAGCACCTGCAGGGTGAGCCCGCGGAACAGCAGCATGCCGGCGAGGGTCACGATGAACGCCGGGATGCCGACGTAGGCGACCCAGAAGCCGTGCCACGCGCCGACGGCCAGGCCGACGGCGATCGCGGCCAGCGCCCCGGCCCACCAGGGCCAGCCCTGCTGGATGACCAGCACGGCGGAGACGGCACCCGTGAGCGCGACCACCGACCCCACGGACAGGTCGATGTGACCGGCGATGATCACGATGACCATGCCGATCGCCAGCACCAGGATGTAGGAGTACTGCAGGACCAGGTTGGTCAGGTTGCCGGCGGCGAGCAGGGTGCCGTCGGTCAGGATCGCGAAGAGGGCGACGATCGCGACGAACGCGACGTAGATGCCGCTCTGGCGCAGGTTGCTGCGGAGGAACTCCCGCAGGTCACCCGAACCGCTCTGCCCCTCGGGGGCGGGCGTGAATTCCGCGTTCGGCGGGGTCTCGCCCGCCTGCGGGGAAACGGTCCTGGTCATGCTGCGAGCTCCCTCTCCTTGGTCATGAGCGCCATCAGGCTCTCCTGGGTGGCCTCACGCACCGGCACCTCACCGGTGATCCGGCCGGCGGACAGCGTGTAGACGCGGTCACAGGTGCCGAGCAGCTCGGGCAGCTCGGACGAGATGACGACGACGGCCTTACCGGCCGCCACGAGCCGGTTGATGATGGTGTAGATCTCGTACTTGGCGCCCACGTCGATGCCGCGGGTGGGCTCGTCGAGGATGAGCACGTCCGGGTCCGTGTACAGCCATTTGGACAGCACGACCTTCTGCTGGTTGCCGCCCGACAGCTTGCCCACGATCGAGGAGACGCTGGGCGCCTTGATGTTCATGCTCTTCCGGCTGGACTCGGCGACCTTGGTCTCCTCGTTGCCGTTCACCCAGCCGCGGCGGGACAGCTTGCCGAGCCCCGCGGCGGAGATGTTGCGCCGGATGTCCTCGATCAGGTTGAGCCCGTACTTCTTGCGGTCCTCGGTGGCGTAGGCGATCCCGTTGTCGATCGCCTCGGCGACGTTGCGGGTCTTCACCTCCTTGCCGTGCATGAACACCCGCCCGGAGACGTGCCGGCCGTAGGAGCGGCCGAAGATGCTCATCGCGAGCTCGGTGCGCCCGGCGCCCATGAGCCCGGCGATGCCGACGACCTCGCCGGCCCGGACGTTGAAGCTGGCGTGGTCGACGACCAGGCGCTCCTGGGTGGGGTGCTTGACCGTCCAGTCCTCGACGCGGAGGACCTCCTCGCCCGGGTGCGACTCGCGCTCGGGGTAGTAGGACTCCAGGTCGCGGCCGACCATGCCGCGGATGATCCGGTCCTGGGTGACCTCGCCGGCGTGCAGGCTCAGCGTCTCGACGGTCTGCCCGTCCCGGATGATCGTCACGTTGTCCGCGATCGCGGTGATCTCGTTCAGCTTGTGCGAGATGATGATCGAGGTGATCCCGCGCTGCTGCAGCGTGCGCAGCAGGCCCAGCAGGTGCTCGGAGTCGCTGTCGTTGAGCGCCGCGGTGGGCTCGTCGAGGATCAGCAGCTTCACGTCCTTGGACAGCGCCTTGGCGATCTCGACCAGCTGCTGCTTGCCGACGCCGAGCTGCCCGACCGGGGTGATCGCGTTCTCGCGCAGCCCCACGGACCTCAGCAGCTCACCGGCCTCGGCGTTGACCTTGTTCCAGTTGATCAGGCCGCCGCGGCCGCGGCGCTCGTTGCCCAGGAAGATGTTCTCGGCGATCGAGAGGTAGGGCACCAGGGCGAGCTCCTGGTGGATGATCGCGATGCCGGCGTGCTCGCTGTCGCGGATGCCGGAGAAGCGGCTGACCTCGCCCTCGAAGACGATGTCGCCGTCGTAGCTGCCGGCCGGGTACACGCCGGAGAGCACCTTCATCAGCGTGGACTTGCCCGCGCCGTTCTCCCCGCAGATCGCGTGGACCTCGCCGCGGCGCACGGTCAGCGACACGTCCTCCAGCGCCTTGACGCCGGGGAAGGTCTTGGTGATGGAGCGCATCTCCAGGATGTTGTCGTCCATGGGACTCCGTCGTCCTTGTCGTTCACACGGGATGGGTGGACCGAGTGCGGGTGACTCGGATGGCTACCTGCGGGCAGGTGGCGGGGTGGGAACGGCCGGGTCCGGCAGCGTGCTGCCGGACCCGGCCGGGACCGGGGTGCTGAGGTCAGTTGGTCTGACCGGCGGCAACCTCTTCGGCCGTGTAGTAGCCGGAGTCGATCAGGACCGACTGGATGTCGTCCTGGTAGACCGTCTCGATCGGCAGCAGGTAGGACGGGACGACCTTGACACCGTTGTCGTACGTGTCGGTGTCGTTGGCCTCCGGCTCCTCGCCCTCGAGGTAGGCGGTCGCGGCGGCGACGGCCTGCTCGGCCAGCAGCCGGGTGTCCTTGAAGATCGTCGAGTCCTGCACGCCGTCGGCGATCAGCTTGACCGAGGCGATCTCGGCGTCCTGCCCGGTGATCACCGGCATCGGCCGGGGCTGCGCGTCCTGCGTCGGGCCGTATCCGGCGTTCTGCAGGGCGGTGATGATGCCGCGGGAGATGCCGTCGTAGGGCGACAGCACGCCGTTGACGACCGAGCCGTCGTTGTAGCTGGAGGTCAGCAGGTCCTCCATGCGCCGCTGCGCGGTCTCCTGCGACCAGCGCAGCGTGGCGGCCTGCTCGATGCCGGTCTGGCCGGACTTGACGACCAGCACACCGCTGTCGATGTAGGGCTGCAGCACCGACATCGCGCCGTCGAAGAAGAACCCGGCGTTGTTGTCGTCCAGCGAGCCGGCGAACAGCTCGATGTTGAACGGGCCGGTGGCCCCGGCGTCGTTGCCCTCCTCGTCGGTGACACCCAGGCCGGTCAGCAGGGCGGTGCCCTGCGCGACGCCGACCTTGAAGTTGTCGAAGCTGACGTAGAAGTCGACGTTCTCGGTCTCCCGGATCAGCCGGTCGTAGCTGATCACCGGGATGCCCTGGTCGGCGGCGTTCTGCAGCTGCGCGCTGAGCGCGGTGCCGTCGATCGCGGCGACGATCAGCGCGTCGGCGCCCTGGGCGATCATCTGGTCGATCTGCTGGGACTGGGTGGGGATGTCGTCACCCGCGTAGAGCAGCTCGACCTGGTACCCGGCGTCCTCGAGCTGGGACTCGACGTTGGCGCCGTCGGCGATCCAGCGCTCGGAGGTCTCGGTCGGCATCGAGACGCCGATGGTGAGGTCCTCGGGAGCCGAGTCCGCGGTGTCGTTGGTGCTGCCGGCGCCCTCGCCGCCACATGCGGCGAGGGTGAGCGCCAGCGTGGCGCCCAGGGCGGTGAGGCCCAGCTTCTTGTTCACTGCCACATCTCTCCTTCGAGACATCTGCCGCCCGATGGCGCAGGCCCGCCTCGGTGCGAGCTGAGACAGTGTGAGCGCTAACAACCGTGGTTCGTCAAGCTCAGTGACCCGATCGTTGTCACAGTCGTGTCACGAGTCGTTCACCCGGCCGCCGCACCCACCGGCCCGCCTGCGGAGGCGCCCGCCGGATCACGCGGAGTCGCGCAGCAGCTGCGCCAGCGGCTCCCGGACGACGCAGCGGTCGAAGGCGAACGCCCCGGCCAGCTCCTCGGCCTCCGCCGGCGGCACCCCGGTGAACGCGGCCCCGAAGTCACCGACCATCGCCTCGGCGAGCAGCACGTGCCGGACGATGCCGTGGACCCACCGCTGCTGACCCCAGGGGTAGGGCTGGAAGTCGGGGAACTCCCGGGCGACGAGCTCCTCGATCGGCGCCAGCACGTCGCGGACGCCGGCGTCGGTCGAGCCCCAGGAGTCGACGCCCAGCCGGGCCTTCTTCGCCAGCACCGGGGCGATCCGTTCCAGGTAGGGCGAGGTGGGCGGGACGGTGACCAGGCCCTGCAGGCCGATGTCCTTGTAGGTCCACAGCGCCCAGCTCGCGCCGTGCTCGCGGTAGAGCTCGAGCTGGTCGCGGAGCAGCTGGTACCGCTGGGCGTCCCGGGCGGGGTCGCCGGTGTAGACCGGCCCGAACTCACCGACCCAGATCGGCGTCCCGGTCTCGCGCATGTACGCCGTCCGCTCCAGGAACGTCTGCTCGACGACGCCCCGGTCGACGAACCTGCCGCGGCTCAGCCCCGGGTACGGGCCGCCGTCGACGAAGCCCGGCAGGGCGTAGTCGTGCGCGGTGTAGACGGTGTTGGGCAGCGGGTCGCCGAGCTGGTCGAACTGGGTGGAGTAGCGGTTGCCGTCGAGGAACAGCACGTGGTCGGGGTCGACGGCGCGGATCGCGGCCTCCAGCCGCCGGTAGAACGGGCCGATCGCCTCGCCGACGGCGTCGCCGGGCTCGTTGACCGGGTTGTAGCCGGCCACCCACGGGTTGCCGCGGTAGTGCTCGGCGAGCGCCTCCCACAGGCCGACGACGCGGTCCTGGAAGTGCCGGTGGGTCCAGAAGTGCGCCCAGTGGGTCGGGTTGTCGCTGTGCCAGTGCTGGTTCTGCGCGCCGGGGACGGCGTGCAGGTCGAGGATGCTGTGGATCCCGGCGCGGGCGCAGGCGTCGACGGCCTGGTCCAGCCGGCGGAACCCCTCGGCCTTCAGCTCCCCCGGGCGCATGTCGTCCTCGAAGTGCCGGTAGCTGAACGGGATGCGCACGCAGTTCAGCCCGAGCGAGGCCAGGTACTGCGCGTCGGCGTCGGTGAAGAAGTCGTCGAGGAAGCGGCCGGAGAACCGGTCGTACCCCTCCTCGCCCAGCGCGGCCCGCAGCGCGCGCCGCTGCTGGGACTCCGTCCCCGGGAAGCCGGTGATGAAGTTCTCCATGTTCAGCCAGCCGCCGAGGCTCGTGCCGCGGAGCACCACGGTGCCGCCGTCGGATCCGACGAGCCGGTCGCCGTCGACCTGGATGACCTGCCCCCGCGCATTCGTCACGGATCGATCCTGCCCCAGTGGATCGTGAGCGGCGTCACTGGCACCATGCGGCCATGCGCGGGCTGATGCAGGACGTCCCTCTCACGATCGACACGATCTTCCGGCACGCCGAGGCCCACCACGGCGACGTCCCGATCGTCACCAACTCCCCCACCGGCCCGACCCGCACGACCTACGCCGAGTGGGCACGGCGCACCCGGCGGCTGGGCGGCGTCCTGGACACCCTGGGGGTCAGCGCCGACGGCCGGGTGGGCACCTTCGCCTGGAACTCCGCCCGCCACCTGGAGCTCTACTTCGCCGTCCCGTGCACCGGGCGGGTGCTGCACACGCTCAACGTGCGGCTCTTCCCCGAGCAGCTGACCTACATCGCCAACCACGCCGAGGACGAGGTCGTCTTCGTCGACCGCACGGTGCTCCCGCTGCTCTGGCCGCTGATCGACACGATGCCGACCGTCCGGCACGTGGTGGTGATGGACGACGGCGGGGACGCCGAGGTGCCCGACGACCCGCGGGTGCACGACTACGAGGAGCTCGTCGCCGCCGCCGAGCCGGTCGAGTTCGACGTCCGGGACGAGCGGTCGGCCGCGGCGATGTGCTACACGAGCGGCACCACCGGCAACCCGAAGGGCGTCGTCTACTCGCACCGCTCGACGGTGCTGCACACGATGGCGGTGGTCGCGCCGAACGGCTTCGGCATCGGGATCGACGACGTCGCGATGCCCGTCGTCCCGATGTTCCACGCCAACGCCTGGGGCATCGCGCAGGCGGCGCCGGCGGCCGGGGCGGCGATGGTGTTCCCCGGGCCGATGATGCAGCCGCAGGCGCTGGCCGACCTGATCGTCACCGAGAGCGTCACCTTCACCGCCGGGGTGCCCACCATCTGGCAGGGGATGCTGCCGCACCTGGCCGGCCGCCCCCACCGGCTGCGCAAGATCGGCTGCGGCGGCTCCGCGGTGCCGCCCGCGCTGTCCCGGGCCTACGAGGAGCAGGTCGGGCTGCCGATCTACCAGGCCTGGGGCATGACCGAGACCCACCCGGTCGCCTCCGGCGGCACGCTCGCCCGGCGGTACGACGACGCCGACGCCGAGACGATCACCGCCCAGCGGGCGCGGCAGGGCATCCCGCTGTTCGGGGTGGAGGCGCGCATCGTCGAGGCCGGCACCACCGACCCGCTGCCCTGGGACGACGTCGCCACCGGCGAGCTGCAGGTGCGCGGGCCGTGGTGCGCGCAGGAGTACTACGAGGCCGACGCCGGCACCGAGCTGACCACGCCCGACGGGTGGATGAAGACCGGCGACGTCGCGGCGATGGACGCCTTCGGCAGCATCCGGATCGCCGACCGCACCAAGGACCTGATCAAGTCCGGCGGCGAGTGGATCTCCTCGGTCGACCTGGAGAACGCGATCATGAGCCACCCGGCGGTCGCCGAGGCCGCGGTCGTGGCGGTCCCCAGCCCGAAGTGGGGCGAGCGGCCGCTGGCCTGCGTCGTGCTGAAGGCCGGGGAGACCGCCACCGAGCAGGAGATCCTGGACCACGTGCGGCCGCAGGTGGCCAGTTGGTGGCTGCCCGACGCGGTCGAGTTCATCGACGAGGTGCCGAAGACCAGCGTCGGCAAGTTCTCCAAGAAGGACCTGCGCGCCCGCTTCGCCGAGTTCCCCGCCACCTCCTGAGGGCGAAAATGGCCATTTTCGCCCTCAGGGGTCACACGACGTAGGCCGGGCGGCCGGTCTCGCTGACCATCGGCCGGCCGGCGGCGTCCCACTCGCCCATGCCGCCGCCGACGTTCACCGCGTCGTAGCCGTTCTGGTTCAGCCACGCGGCCACCCGGGCGGAGCGGCCGCCGCTGCGGCAGGTGACGTAGACCGGGTCGCCCTCGGGCACCTCGTCCAGCCGCGCCGGCACGTCGCCCATCCGGATGTGGGTGGCGCCCTCGATGTGCCCGGCGGCCCACTCGTCGTCCTCGCGGACGTCCAGCACGACGGCGTCCTCGGGGACCTCGGCAGCCGGCACGGTCGGGATCTGCTGAGGCATCATCCCCCCATCGTGGCATGCGTGCGCCGCCCGTCCCCGAGCGCCGGAACGCGGGCCGGGCACCCCGTGCTGCGAGGATGGGCGGCGATGTCCGCTCCCCTGCCGGCCCGGGACCCCGCCTGGCCGCTGTCCCGGTCGGCCATCGGCCTGTGGACGGTGCAGGGCGCGCTGGGCGTGCTGTTCTGGGCGGCCGCCGTGGCCGCGTTCTGGCTGTTCGTGCCGCTGGACGCCGGCGGCTGGGTGCGCCTGCTGCGCTGGGCCGCGGTCGCCCTGCTCGTCGTCGACCTGGTCCTCGCCGTCGGCGTGCAGCCGCGGCTGCGCTGGCGGGTGCACCGGTGGGAGGTCACCGGCGAGGCGGTCTACACGCTCACCGGCTGGCTGAACCGCACCTGGACGCTGGTGCCGATCTCGCGGATCCAGACCGTCGACGTCAACCGCGGCCTGCTGCAGACGATGTTCGGCCTGGCCACCGTCTCGGTGCTCACCGCGTCGTCGCAGGGCACGGTGCGGATCTGGCACCTGGAGGTCGACGTCGCCCGGCAGGTCGCCGAGGACCTCGCCCGCCGCGCGGAGCAGGTGCGGGACGTCGCCACGTGACGGCGCCGCCCCAGCCGGCGGCCCCGGTCGGCCGGCGCACGTCCCCGCGGGTGCTGCTGGTGCACACGGTCACCTTCAAGCAGGCCCGCTCGCTGGTGCCGGTCGCGCTGGCGGTCGCCGCCGGCCGGGGGCTGGACGGCGGGCCCTGGGCGGCCGCGGCGCTCGTCGTCGGGGTGACGGTGCTGTCGCTGGCCTGGGCCGCGCTGACCTGGTGGCGGTTCAGCTACGCCGCCGGGGAGACCTCGGTGGTCGTCACCCGCGGGCTGGTGTCCCGCTCCACCCGGACCGTGCCGATCGACCGGATCCGGGGCGTGGAGGTCGAGACCCCGCTGCTGCACCGGCTGTTCGGGCTGGTCCGGGTGCGGATCGACGCCGCTGCCGGCGCCGCCGGGAACGACGAGGAGCTCGTCGTGGACGGCGTGCCCCGCGCCGAGGGCGACCGGTTGCGGGAGCACCTGCTCTCCCACCGGCACGCGGCCCCCGCGGTGGCCACCGGCCGGCACTCCGCGCCGGAGCCGGCCGAGGAGGAGCTGGTGCGGCTGCGGCCCGGCTGGCTGCTGTACGCGCCGCTGATCGGCACCTACCTGGTGGTGCCGCTGGCCGCGGTCGGCGCGCTGTTCCGGCTGGTCGACGAGCTGCCCGACGACTTCGTCCCCGAACTGACCCCCGGGGTCGAGCAGCTGGACCTCGTCGACGGCTGGTTCATCGCCGCGGTGGTGGCCGGGGCACTGGTGCTGCTGGCGGTCGCGTCGGTGCTGGGGGCCGCGGTGGTCAACTGGCGGTTCCGGCTGGTCCGCCGCGGCGGGTCGCTGGTCGCCGAGCGCGGGCTGCTCACCCGCCGGCACACCGACCTGGAGGTCGACCGGATCCGCGGCTGCGCGGTGAGCGACGGGCTGGGCATGCGCCTGGTCGGCGCCGCCCGGGCCACCGCCCTGGTCACCGGCCTGGGCGACGCCGCCCGCCGCGGTCAGCTGCTGCCGCTGGGACCCCGCGCCCAGGCCTGGCTGCTGAGCGACGCCCTGGCGCCGAGCCCGGGGCCGCTGCGCCCGCACCCGCGCGCCGCGCTGCGCCGCCTGGTGCTGCGCGCGCTGGTGCCCGCCCTCGTCGTCCTGCTGGCCGGGGCAGTGCTCACCGCACGGTCGGGCTGGTGGCCGCTGCTGGCCGTCGGCGGGGTGCTGACCGTGCTGGCGTACCCGGTCGCGCGGGCGCGGTACGCCTCGCTCGGGCACGCGGCGGGCGGGTCGACGCTCGCGGTGCGGTCGGGCTGGCTGGTGCGCGAGCACGTGGTGCTGCAGCGGCGGGCGGTGGTCGGCTGGGAGGTGCGGCAGACCTTCTTCCAGCGGCGGGCCGGGCTGGCCACCGTGCAGGCCTGCGTCGGCGCGGGCAGCGGCGGCTACGCGGCGGTCGACATGGCCGCGGACGAGGCCGCGGGCTTCGCCGTCGTCGCCTCGGGTCCGTGGGCAGGCACTCTCGCCCGCTGAGCCGCACTCAGCCCGGCAGCAGCGCGCCGAGCAGTCCGGCGGCGGCCGCCGGTTCGTCGCCGGCCAGCAGCCCCGCGGCGGCCAGCACGTACCGCGTGTCGACGACGACGTCGGCGCGCCCCAGCACCCCGCCCGCACCACCCCGGTCGGCGGCCACCCGGTCCACGACCGCGGCGACGTCGTTCGGTGCCGCGTGCCGGAAGACCCCGCCGGAGAGCACGACCAGCCCGACCCCGCGCGCGCTGGCCCCGCCCGGCCCGTAGCCGGCCTCCGCCCGCAGGTGCCGGCGCAGCGCGACGACGGCCGCGGCCTCGCCCAGCGCCAGCGGCTCCTCGCCCGGGTCGGCCAGCCCCTCGGCCCGGGCGGCGGTGCGCAGGGCACCGGCGCTGCTGTGCACCCCGAGGTCGCCCTCCACGGTGCGCCGCCGGGCCGGCACGCCGACCGCCGCGCGCTGCAGCCCGGCTTGCTCGGCATCGACCGCGGGCACGCAGTGCACGTCGGTGGTGGCCCCGCCGACGTCGAGCACCAGCACGCCCGGGCACTCCGCGTCCACACGCAGCGCGGCGAGCGCCGCGACGCCGTCGAGCACCGCGTCCGGGGTGACCGCGCGCACCCACCGGCGCAGCCGCGCGTCGGCCGACAAGCGGTCCCCGCCGATGACGTGGGTCAGGAACACCTCGCGGATCGCCGCGCGGGCCGGCTCCGGGGCGAGCAGCCCGATGTCGGGCAGCACGTTGCCGACCGCCGTGACGGGCGCGCCGGCGGCGGTCAGCACCGCGGCCACCTCGTCGCGGACCGCGGCGTTGCCGGCCAGCACCACCGGCGCGGGCGCCGCCACCCCGGCCAGCGCCGCCGCGTTGTGCCGCAGCACCGTGGCGTCGCCGCCGTCGGTGCCCCCGACCAGCAGGACGACGTCCGGGCTGGCGTCCGCGAGCGCGGCCAGCGCACCGCCGTCGAGCCGACCGGCGGCCACGTGCACCACCCTGGCGCCGGCGGAGAGCGCGGCCCGGTGCCCGGCCTCGGCGCTGATCAGCTCCTCGTAGCCGACGACCGCCAGCCGCAGCCCGCCCCCGGCGCTGGAGCAGGCGCGCACCTCGGCGTCCCACCCGGCGGTGGCGGCGAGCACGCCGGCGACGACGTCGTCGGGGGTGGTGGGCGCCTGGCGGGTGTCCAGCAGCCGCCCGCCGGGCAGCTCGACCAGCGCCGCCTTGGTCCAGGTCGAGCCGATGTCGACGCAGGCCAGCCGGATGGTCACCGCCGCAGCAGCCCCGCCGTGGCGGCGCCGGCGGTGAGCTCCGCCAGGCCGAAGGCCTGCACCGGTCCGAGGGCCCCGACCCCGGTCACGCCGCCGGCGGCGGCGCGCACCGCGCCCCAGGCGAGCAGGTCGGCGGTCATCGCGTAGGGGTCGGGGCCGGTCAGCTCGGCCCGGGCCACCCGGGTGCCCCGGACGTCGCGGACCTCGGCGACGACGGTGGTGCGCACCTCCCCGCCCGCCGACGGCGCCTCGGCGAACCGGCCGGCGACCAGGTCGGTGAGCCGGGTCAGGCCGGCCTGCGCCCCGGGGACCCGCCGCAGCCGGGGCGCCAGCGGCGCGAGCCGGTGCGCGACCGGGGTGGCCGGGCCGAACCAGTCCAGGCAGACACCGACCTCCCGCAGCGTGGGCGCGAGCCCGGGCAGCGCGAGGTGCTCCGACCCGCCGACCGACAGCCCCTCGCGCCGGCGCCCGGCCGCGTCGAAGACCCAGGTGCGGGTGCCGGCCGGCTCCTCGACCAGCCGGCCGTCCCGGAAGGCGTGCCCCTCCTCCAGCGCGACGCCCAGCAGCGAGGTGAACGTGCCGCGGGAGAAGGCCTGGCCGCGCACCCCGTCCAGGGCGTAGCCGACGTCGACCCGGTGCGCGCGGGACCCGGCATCGGCCAGGGCCAGCGCGGCGGCGAGGTTGCCGGGCACGTAGTCGTGCCCGAAGGCGGTGAGGAGGGCGGCGCCGGAGCGCTCGGCGCGGGGGCCGAACTCCTCGAACACCCGGCGCAGGAAGGGCGGCTCGCCGGTCGAGTCCAGGTACACCGCGCCGGCGTCGACCGCGGCGGTGACCGCCGGCTCGCCGAGGCGGAGGAACGGGCCGACGGTGCTGACCAGCACGTCCCCGGCCGACAGCAGGGCGCGGACCGAGCCGGCGTCGGTGACGTCGGCCCGCGCCGTCTCCAGCGGGCCGCCGTCGGCACCGAGCCGATCGGCCAGCTCGCCCAGCCGGCCGGGGTCGCGGCCGGCGAGCACCGGGTGCGCACCGCGGGCTACCAGCGCCGCCGCGACCCGCCCACCGGTGTGGCCGGTGGCGCCGAACAGGACGATCCGGGGAGTCATGGGGGAACGGTAGGCGACCGGACGGCGGACGGTCAGCGCCTTACGTGACGGAACTGTCCGGTCCGCGCGTGAGCGCGGGTGCGCCGGGTAGGGCGCGGGCGATGGACACCAGCGGCGGGCCCACCGTGGTGTCAGCCCGCGCCGTCCTCCCCGAGCCCGACCCGGCCGGCCAGCGCCGCGGCCTCCACCCGGGTGGCCACCTTCAGCTGGCGCAGCAGGTTGGCCACCAGCCGCTTCACCGTGCGCTCCGAGACGTGCAGCGTCGTGGCGATGTCGACGGTGCTCGTCCCGGCCGCGACCAGCCGCCACAGCCGGCGGTCGTCGGCCGTCAGCCGGGCGGCGATGCCCTGGTCGGCGGTGGGCGCGGCGTCGTCGAGCAGTTGCCGCAACAGCGACTCCGGGATCACCGACCAGCCGTCCAGCACGGCGAGCAGCGGCCGCACCAGCGCCTCCGGGCTGGCGGTCTTGGGGAGGAAGCCGCTCGCGCCGGCGCGCAGCGCCTCCAGCGCGGCGTCGGCCTCGGCCAGCCCGGACAGCGCCACGATGCGCACCATCGGGTCGGCCCGGCGGATCGCCGCGATCGCCCGGGTGCCGCCGGGGGGCGGCATGTGCAGGTCGACGACGGCGACGTCCGCGTGGTGCCGCAGCACGAGCGCGGCGCCGGCCGACGCGTCGTCCGTGGTGGCCACCACGCGTACCCGGCCATCGCTCTCCGGGGGGAGCAGCAGCTCCAGGCCCCGGCTGAACAAGGGGTGGTCGTCGACGACGACCACGTCCACGGGGGGACGGCGCCCAGCACCGGCTCCGGATCCCTCCACGTCACTCCCGTTCGTTCCGCTGCGCCCGGCGTGGCTGACCGACCGCCATCCCGGAGGTGCCCGTGACCCTCGCCGCCGACACACGACCCGCGTCACTGCCCGCCCTGGTCACCGAGCTGGTCCGGACCGTGCGCGGCCTCCTGCCCACGACCGGGCAGGAGGCGGTGAGCACCGGGGATGCGCTCGTGCGCGCCCTGTGCCACGACATGCGCAGCCCGCTGGCCGCGCTGGAGTCCGTCCTCGACCGGCTCGACGGTGACGCCGCCGGGCCGCCGGAGCTGCTGCAGCTGGCTCGCGACCAGGCGCGCCACTTGTCGTCCATGCTGCGCACCGCGAACGCCACCGGCGGCGCCCCGGAACGGCGGGGGGTGCGCCGCCTCGCCGAGGTGCTGCGCGCCTCCGTCGGCGCCTCGGGCCTGCCCCCGCACCAGCTGCGGCTGGAGCTGGCGCCGGAGGCCGGTGACGTCGCGGTCGCCGACGCCCGGGTCCAGCGGATCCTCACCAACCTGCTGGAGAACGCCCACCGGCACGGCCGGGGTGCGGAGGTCCGGCTGGTGGTCCGCCGCCGGGGCAGCTGGGTCGAGCTCGCCCTGACCCAGCACGGGGTCCCCGCCGAGCAGGTGCTCGGGCACCTGAGCCAGCCGACGCCACCGGTCGACCTGACCGGGCTGGGGCTGTGGTCGGTGCAGCGGCAGACCCGTGAGCTGGGTGGCCGGCTGGCCTGGTGCCGCGCCGAGGACGGCGCCTTCACCCTGGTCGTCCGCCTGCCCGACCGCTGACGGCGAGCGCCCCCTACGAGATCTGCGATCTCGTGGCATCCAGGGCCTGGACGCCACGAGATCGCAGATCTCGGCACCGGCCGGGGACGCCAGCACCTCCCGAGGTCGGCCCCGACGGGCCACCGGACGGCACGGGGGTGTCACGGCGCGGGGGCATCTGGAGTGTGTCGCCCCGCACGGGACGGCACGGCGAACGGCTCGACCAGAGGAGAACGCCCGTGTTCACCCACACCCACGCCCTGCAGTACGAGGCCAAGCCCGACGGCCCCGACGCCAACTACGCACGCCGGCTCCAGGAGGTGCTCGGCGGCCAGTGGGGCGAGATGACCGTGGCCACCCAGTACCTGCTGCAGGGCTGGAACTGCCGGCTGCCCGGCAAGTACAAGGACATGCTGCTGGCGATCGGCACCGAGGAGCTCGCCCACGTCGAGATCCTGGTGACCCTGATCGACCGGCTGCTGGACCACCAGCCGCTGAAGCCGGACTCGGCCGACCACTCCAAGGAGAGCGCTGCCGCGTACGGGCAGAGCAACCCGCAGCACGCCATCGTCAACGGCGGCGGCGCCTACCTCCGGGACAGCATGGGCCTGCCCTGGAGCGGCGGGTACGTGACCGCCAGCGGGAACCTGATGGCCGACTTCCACTACAACGCGACGGCCGAGATGCAGGGCCGCCTGCAGGTGAGCCGGCTCTACAACATGACCGACGACAAGGGCGTCAAGGACACCCTCCGCTTCCTCATCGCGCGGGACCACTACCACCAGATGCAGTGGCTCGCCGCGATCGAGGAGCTCACGTCCGACGGGCTGGACGGCATCCCGGTGCCGGCTGCCTTCCCGATGGACGAGGAGCCGCCGGAGTTCGCCTACACCTTCCTCGACGCCTCCGACGGCGCCGAGGCCGCGAACGGCCGCTGGGCGAACGGCCCCGCGCTGGACGGCACGGACAACACGCTCAGCGCCGCGCCGATCGCCGCGCACGCCGACGCGCCGGTCCTGCCGCCGGGCGACCCGCGCCTCTACGGCACCCCGCCGGTGCCCATGCAGGGCCTCCTGCAGAAGGCGAAGGACGCGCTCAAGTAAGGCGTCCCGCCGTGCCGCCGCCGTGCCGGCGCCCCGTCCCGCCTCCGGGCGGACCGGGACGCCGGCGCGGCGGGCACCCGACCTGCTGGAGGTCCTCGTGCACCTGTCCGCGCCCACCCCACACCTGCACAACGCACACCTGCCGACCGTCCACCTGCCCACGCTGCGCCTCCCGACCCGGGTGGGCGCCGCCTCGGCGCTGCTGACGGTGGTCCACCTCGCCGCCCTGGCCGTCGCGGTCACCGCACCGGCCGAGCAGGCCCTCGCCGGCTGCCTCGTGCTGGCCGGGCTGGTCAGCCGCTGGGCGGTCCGCCGGCGCCGCTCCGTCGCCGCCGCCGTCCCGGCCGCCCGGGACGCCGTCGACACCGTGCTGGCCGCCGACACCGTGCTGCCGGCGTCCCCGCTGGTCGACTCCCCGCTGGTCGACTCCCCGCTGGTCGAGGAGCCCGCCCGCGCCACCGCCTGAGCCACCACCGCCGGAACACCACCGGGCCGCCGTCCGCACCACGACGCCCGGGACGGCACGAGGCCCGCCCCCCGAGGGGGACGGGCCTCGTCCTAGCTGCCGGAACGGCCGGCCGTCAGTGCGCGACCGCCTTCTCCGCGCCGATGCCGGTCAGCGACCGGACCTCGAGCTCGGCGTACTTGTCGACGTCCGGCTTCTCCTTGGAGATCTTCGTGCCCAGCCAGCCGAGGAAGAACGACAGCGGGATGGACACCAGGCCGGGGTTGCGCAGCGGGAACCACGCGATGTCGAAGTTGGAGAACATCGCCGTCTCCGACCCCGAGACCACCGGCGAGAAGATGATCAGGCCGATGCAGACGATCAGGCCGCCGTAGATCGACCACAGCGCGCCCTGGGTGGTGAAGTCCTTCCAGAACAGCGTGTAGAGGATCGTCGGCAGGTTCGCCGAGGCCGCCACCGCGAAGGCCAGGGCCACCAGGAAGGCGATGTTGATGCCCGCCTGCAGCGCCAGGATGCCCAGGCCGATCGAGACCGCGCCGATGACGACGGCGGTGATCCGGGCGACCCGGACCTCCGCGTTCGCCTCCACCTGGCCCTTCTTCAGCACCGAGGCGTAGACGTCGTGGGCGAAGGACGCCGACGCGGTGATGGTCAGCCCGGCGACGACCGCGAGGATCGTGGCGAAGGCGACGCCGGCGATGATGCCCAGCAGCACCGTGCCGCCGAGCTCGAACGCCAGCAGCGGGGCCGCCGCGTTGACCCCACCGGGTGCGGCGAGGATCGCCTCCGAGCCGACCAGGGCCCCGGCGCCGTAGCCGATGACCAGGCTGAACAGGTAGAAGGCCCCGATCAGCCAGATGGCCCAGACGACCGACTTCCGGGCGTCCTTGGCGGTGGGCACGGTGTAGAAGCGCATCAGCACGTGCGGCAGCCCGGCGGTGCCGAGCACCAGGGCGAGCGCCAGGCTGATGAAGTCCAGCCGGGTCGTGCCCGAGACGCCGTACTGGGCGCCGGGCGACAGCACCTGCTGGCCCTCGGACGAGACCGCCCCGCCGAGCAGCGAGGAGAGGTTGAAGCCGTACTCGGCCAGCACCCAGATCGTCATCACCAGCGCTCCGGCGATGAGCAGCGTCGCCTTGATCATCTGGACGTAGGTCGTGCCGCGCATGCCGCCGACCAGCACGTAGAAGATCATCAGCCCGCCGACGACCACGACGACGAGGGCTTCGGCCGCCGCGCCGCTGACGCCCAGCAGCAGGGCGACCAGGCCACCGGCGCCGGCCATCTGGGCGAGCAGGTAGAAGAGCGAGACGAACAGGGTGGAGATGGCGGCCGCGGTGCGGACCGGCCCCTGCCGCATCCGGAAGGCCAGGACGTCGGCCATGGTGAACCGGGCCGTGTTGCGCATCAGCTCCGCCACCAGCAGCAGCGCCACCAGCCAGGCGACGAGGAAGCCGATCGAGTAGAGGAAGCCGTCGTAGCCGTAGATGGCGATCGCGCCGGCGATGCCGAGGAACGAGGCCGCCGACAGGTAGTCACCGGCGATCGCGAGGCCGTTCTGCGTGCCGGTGATGTTGCGGCCGGCGGCGTAGTAGTCCGCAGCGCTCTTGTTGGTGCGGCTGGCGCGGAAGGTGATGAAGAGCGTCACCAGCACGAACGCGCCGAAGATCGAGATGTTGATCGCCGGCTCGCCGATCGTGGCGCCGTCGGCGGCGAACACGTCAGCCACGGGGGAACTCCTCACTGCGCGGGGTGGCGAACTCGTGCGCCTCGAGACGGCTGCGCATCTCGTCGGAGATGGGGTCGGTGTTCTTGCTGGCGTGCCGCACGTAGAGCTGGGTGATGAGGAACGTGCTCACGAACTGGCCCAGCCCCAGCAGGATCCCGAGGTTGACGTTGCCGAACACCTCGGTCGACATGAAGTCGGATGCGTAGGTGGAGAGCAGGACGAAGAGCAGGTACCAGGCCAGGAAGGCCACGGTCATGGGGACGGCGAAGCTGCGGAAGCGGCGCCGGAGCTCGGTGAACTCCGGTGAGTCCTGGGCCTGGCGGTACTCCTCCGCGGTCAACAACCTGCGGTCGTTCGGTGTGGTCACGGCACACCTCTCTGTGCGTCGCCTGAGTCGTGATCGCGGTCACCATAGGCGGCGCGACGCACACATGGGGAAGATCACGTGGCAACACGTTGCAGAAAAGTTGCGAGAACGTCCGAATCGGCCGGAGAACTCCACCCGGGTGCAACGCGCGGGTAACCCACCCCTGCTGACATGGGCACATGGCGTTCTCCTGGGCTGGCGGCACGCGGGGCACGGGCACGCGGACGACTCATGGAGGGGCCGGTGACGGCACCGGCT
Organism: Modestobacter roseus; assembly: GCF_007994135.1. Lineage (NCBI taxonomy): Bacteria > Bacillati > Actinomycetota > Actinomycetes > Geodermatophilales > Geodermatophilaceae > Modestobacter > Modestobacter roseus. The sequence goes on along the minus strand of NZ_VLKF01000001.1, from coordinate 3,864,815 downwards.
GGTACCCGGTGGCCCGCTCGTCGGACGTCGGGACGTCGCCGCTCCCGGTGGGCGCCGGCGGTCAGCCGTTCGTCGTCGTCCGGCTGGCGCCCGGGGCCGAGGTGACCGCCGTCGGCGCCCGCTGCCCGCACCGGCTGGTGCCGCTGACCACCGCGACCGTCGTCGACGGCCGGCTGCAGTGCGGCTACCACGGCTGGCAGTTCAACGCCGAGGGCCGCTGCACGCTCATCCCCGCGCTCGGCCCGGACGGCGCTCCCCCGCCGCGCGCCGACCTCGCGGTGCCGTGGGCGGTCGAGGAGCGCGACGGCTGGGTCTGGCTGGCCCCCGAGCGCACGACGGTCGCCCGGCCGCCGCGGGCCGGCGGCTCCCACCCGGCGCCCGACCCGGAGCAGGTGCCCGAGCTGCCGGAGCCGGCCGGCCCGGTGCTGGGCAACCTCGACCCGGCGCTGGAGCACGCCTGGCACCCGGTGGCGCTCGCCGCTGAGCTGCGCGACGGCGGGTACGTCCAGGTGCGGCTGCTCGGCCGGAACTGGACCGTGCACCGGCGCGGCGGGGCGCTGGACGCCGATCCGCCGGCCTGGGGCGTGACGGAGCGGCTCGGGCTGATCTGGCTGGCGCCCGACGAGCCGCGCGACCGGCCACTGCCGGTGCCCGAGGCGGACGACCCCCGGTGCACCGCCGCCTGGCTGCCCCCGGCCCGGACCGCCGCGCCGGCCGGTCCACTGGTCGACGCCCTCGTCGACGTCGCGCACGTGCCGTTCGTGCACGCCTCGGCCGCCGGTCAGGACGGCGAGGTGCCCGACCAGCCCGTCACCCGCGAACCGGGTGGGTTCTGCAGCCGGCAGGAACGGGCGGTCGCGGACGGGGTGCTGCAGGTGACCTACGTGCACCGGGCACCGTTCCAGCTGCTGCTGCGGCTGACCCCGCCCGACGGCGCGGGGACCACCGTGGTCACGGTGCTGCAACCGGAGGACGCCGACTCGACCCGGGTCTACACCTGCCTCTTCCTCCGCGGCGTCGACGGGCAGCCGGTGCCGGCGGCGGTGCTGGCCGCCGAGGTGGCCGCCGAGCAGGCCGCACTGGCCGAGGACCTGCGCCTGGTGGCCGGCACCGCGTCCACCGGCCTGCCGCTGCTGCTCCGCGACGAGCTGCACGTGCGCTCCGACCGGCTCGGGGTGGCGCTGCGCCGGGCACTGGCCGACTTCGCCGCCGAGTGCGCCGCCCTGGACCGGGCCACCGACCTGGAGCACCGCGCCAGCGCATGACCGCCGACGTCCCGGCCGGTGCGCTTGGATGGCGACGTGACCGAGGTGGGGCCGTTCGAACGGGGGACCGACGGGCCGCGGGTGATCCTGGTCGGCGTCGACGGGTCACCGACGTCGCTGCGGGCCGCGTCGTACGCCGCCGGCCTCGCCCGGCGGCAGCGGTCCCGGCTGGTCGCGGTCTTCGTGACCGAGGCGGCGCCGGCGATGGCGGGCTGGGTGCCGAGTGCGCAGGCACTGGTCCGGGACGCCGCGGCCGAGGTCGACGCCGAGCTCCGCGCGGAACTGGCCCGGGCGGCCGAGCAGCTCGGGGTGGACGCCGAGTACCGCACCGCCAGCGGCGACCCGGTCGCCGAGCTGACCCGGATCGCCGACCAGGTGCTGGCCGACGCCGTCGTCATCGGGGCCTCCGAGCAGGCCGGGCACCGGGTGGTCGGCTCGGTCGCCGTGCGGCTCGTGCGCCTGGGGCGCTGGCCGGTGACCGTCGTCCCCTGACGCGGGGCTGCGAGGATCGCCGGGTGCCCGAGCCCACCGCCGCCCCCTCGCTCGACCTCGCCGCGCTGACCGGGCGGACGTTCGACGCCGTCCTGTTCGACATGGACGGCACGCTGATCGACTCCATGAGCGGTGCCCTCGCCGCCTGGGACACCTGGGCACACGAGCACGGCGTCGACCCGGCCGTGCTCACCGAGCTGGGCATGGGCGGCCGCCCCGCGGTGCAGGTGATCGGGCAGCTGCTCGCCGCCGACCGGGTCGCCGACGCCGTCGCCCGGATCGAGCAGCTGGAGATCGACGCGGCCGCGACGGGCATCGCCGTGCTGCCGGGCACCGCCGACGCACTGGCCGCCCTGCCGCCCGAGCGGGTGGCGATCGTCACCTCGTGCACCCGCACGCTGCTCGCCGCGCGGCTGGCGGGCTCGGGGCTGCCCCGGCCGCGGGAGATCGTGACCTTCGACGACGTCGAGCACGGCAAGCCGGCCCCCGACCCGTTCCTGCTCGGCGCCCGCCGGCTCGGGTTCGACCCGGCCCGCTGCCTCGCCGTCGAGGACGCACCCGCCGGGCTGGCCTCGGCCGGCGCCGCCGGGTGCACCACCCTCGCCGTCGGCGACACCCACCCGCACCACGAGCTGGACGCCGACGCGCACGCGCCGGACCTGTCACACCTGCGGTTCGCGGTGACCCCCGACGGGATCACCGTCACCGGCCGGGTGCAGACGGTTCAGCGAGGGTCGCGCGACACGGCCGCCAGCGCCTCGAACACGTCGAAGGCCGCCTTCTCGTAGGAGATGTTGCGTGCGGTGGCCTTCTGGTGGGCAACCCGCAGGACGCCGAAGGTCAGCAGGGCCAAGGCCCACCGGACGTCGTCGTCGAGCTCCGGGAACCTCTCGCGGAGCACGTCGGCGAGGTGCTCCTCCCAGGTGGTGCTGCGCAGGAGCACGGCGGACTGCAGACTCGGCGAGGCCTCGGTGATGGCCGTGGTGGCGCGGTAGAAGTCCTCGTACTCCTGGAACCAGCGGCCGACCGCATCGCGCAGCATGTCCTGCACCCCGTTGTCGGCCGGCGTCGTCCTGATGAGCTCGACCAAGCGGGTGTTGGAGCGGTCGAAGAGGTCGACGACCACGGTCTCCTTGGTCGGGTAGTACCGGAAGAACGTCCGGCTGGTGACGCCCGCGCGCTCGGCGATCTCCTGGACCGTGACCGCCTCGAAGCCCCGCTCCGCGAACAGGGTCATCGCGGCGCTCACCAGTCGCTCGGCCACCACCCGGGTGGGCCGCACCTTCGCTGCGCGGCGCTCACTGACGAGCTCGGCGACGTTGAGTGCGGCGGTCGCCGCTGCCCAGTCCTGCTCGTCGCGCGGCCCGGTCATGGGTCAAGTGAACCAGCGGCGCGGAACGACACGGGGCGCACCACTCGCCAGACGGTCCGTGTCACTGGCTGACAATTGCGCTCCGCCACCCCTTGTCAGCGTGTGACACGAGCCATACAGTGCTCCGTGTCACTGGCTGACATTTCCGACGACGAGGTCGGCGCAGCGCCGACCCGCGACTCAGAGGCGGGTTCATGACTCACCAGATCGACCACCAGCAGGTCCTCGCCCGCGCGCAGGCCGACGTGGAGCTGGCCTACAAGCTGCGGGGCTTCTCGGGGACGATCCGGATGTCCGTCCCCGGCCAGGAGTTCGACGTCGTGGTCGCCGGGGGGACCGTGACGGGGGTGCGCCCGGCCGAAGGACCGGCTGATGCCGTGGTCCGGGGGCCCGAGGAGTTCTGGACCGGGACCTTCTCCAGGGCCACACCGGCACCCGGGTACGAGAGCTTGACCGGCGGCATGTCGCACGGCGTGTTCGTGGACGCCGACCTCGCCCGGGTCGTGGCGCCCTGGTTCGCGGGCATCGACCGGCTGTTCAAGGTGGTGCGGGAGACCGTCGCAGGTGAGGCGGTGCGCAAGCCCGTCCGCGATCCCTACCGCGACACGGACTCGGCAGTGGGTCGGTACGCCTACATCACCGCCGCCGGCGAGGAGGCGCGCGTGTACTACGAGCAGGCGGGCACCGGTCCCATCCCGCTGCTGCTGCACCCGACCGCCGGCACCGATGGCCGCCAGTACCGCCACCTGCTCGCCGACCCCGAGATGCAGCAGCGGTTCACCATGTACGCCTACGACCTGCCCTACCACGGCAAGTCCCTCCCCCCGGTCGGCGTGCGGTGGTGGGAGCAGCCCTACCTGCCCGGCCAGGAATGGCTGATGAACTGGGTCGTCGCCATCGCCGACCACCTCCAGCTGGACCAGCCCTTCTTCATGGGTTGCTCCGTCGGCGGGCAGCTCGCCCTGGACCTGGCGGCCGAGCGCGGTGAGCGGTTCGGCGCCTTCGTCGCGTTGAACGGCTGGTACGGCAACCCCCGCCTGCCCGAGGGCTTCAGCAACGACCTGTTCCGCACGCCGGGGATCAGCGACGACTACGCGCCCTCGCTCAACTTCGGCGCCACGGCGCCGAACGCACCCGAGCCCAACGCGCACGAGACGTACTGGATCTACCGGTCCAACTTCCCGGGCATCTACGCCGGGGACAACGACTACTTCATGTTCGAGCACGACCTGAACAGGAACGGCCACAAGATCGATGCCGGCAGCAAGCCGGTGTACGTGGTCACCGGTGAGTACGACCCGGCCGCCGACGACGACGTCAACGGGGGCCCGGCCGTGGAGAAGAACATCCCCGGCGCGGTGTCGGTGAAGCTCCCCGACCTGGGCCACTTCGCCCCGTGCGACGACCCGGTCGGGTTCAACGAGGCCATCCTGCCCGTGCTCGACGAGGTCATCGCCAGAGCGGGGCACGCGCCGGCCGACTCCCCATCAGCGCAGGCCTGACCGGCCGGCACAGCGACCACCCCCACCCGCAGCCCGAGAGGTCACCCCGGCATGACCGCCATCGAACGACCCACCATCGACTTCGACCACCACTCGGCCGAGTACCGCGACAACTGGCAGCGGCTGGCCGCCGATCTCCACGCCACCGGCAGACCCCTGGCCTGGACCGAGCACCACGGCGGGTCCTGGGTGCTCGCGGACTGGGACGCCGTCCAGCGCGTCGCCACGGACTGGGAGACCTTCACGTCCGTCAACGACCTCGACGGGACGGAGAACGGGGGCAAGGGGCAGATCGTCCCGCAGATGCCCTACCGGCTGTTCCTCGGGGAGTCCGACCCGCCGCTGCACACCGGCCGACGCCGGCTGGAGGCCCCCTTCTTCGCCCCGAAGGGCCTGCGCCGCCTGCGGCCGGTGGCCCACCGGCACCTGCGGGAGGCCATCAACACCGTGATCGAGCAGGGATCGGCCGATCTGATCGACGACATCCTGATCCCGACGACGGCCCGGACGACGCTGTACGTGCTCGGCTACGACGCGGACAAGTGGGAGGACGCGGCCGCGGCCGCGCACCGTGGTGCCTCGCTGCCCACCACCGACCCGGACTACCCGCACGAGGAGCAGGCGCGCATGCGGGAGGACTTCCGCCGCATGCTGCTGGCCCGCCGCGAGGCGCCGGCGGACGACATCATCTCCGCCCTGGCCAACGGGCAGGTGGAGGGTCGACAGCTCAGCCTCGACGAGGGCGAGAGCATGATGAACGCGCTGGTCTTCGGTGGGTTCGACACGTCGGTGTCGCTGATGGCCAACGCGCTGCTGTGGCTGGACGACCACCCCGTCGAGGCTGCGCGCATCCGCGAGGACGAGCCCTTCCGCGTCAACGCCGTCGAGGAGTTCCTCCGGGTCCACCCGCCCGCTCACCACATCGCCCGCACCGCCGTGCGCGACACCGAGCTGCTCGGACAGCCCATCCGGCGGGGGGAGCGGATCCTCATGTGGCTCGCCGGCGCCAACCGGGACCCGGCGAAGTTCCCCGAGCCGGACGCCGTGGACCTCGAGCGCGAGAACGCCCGCGACCACGTGAGCTTCAGCAGCGGTGGCCACCGCTGTCTCGGCTCGCCGCTGGCCAAGCTGGAGATCTACGACGTCCTCACCACGCTGACGACGGCCATCCCCGACCTCACCATCGACCGGTCGGGGGTCCGGGTCTTCCCCTCCATCGGCCTCGCCGCCGGGTTCACCCGGCTGCCGGTGACGTTCACCCCGCGCAGCCCCCTCCCGGTCGACGACGTCGCGTAGACCCTGCCCAGCGCACGAGAGCCGCGCGCCGCCTCGCCCGCCGTCGCCCGGCGGGCGAGGTCGCGCCGATGTCCCACCGACCACCCCTCAGAGAGGCGAGCTCCGTCATGCCCACCATCCGTTACACCTCCGCCGACGGTGACGTCCGCGAGATCTCGGCAACCACCGGCGACTCGGTGATGCAGACCGCTGTACGCAACGGGGTCGCCGGGATCGTGGGCGAGTGCGGCGGCGTGCTGTCCTGCGCGACCTGCCACGTCTTCGTCGACGCAGGGGACGCCGATCGGCTGCCTCCCGTGGGCGAGCTGGAGGACGAGATGCTCGACGGCACCGCCGACGACCGCCGTCCCACCTCTCGGCTGTCCTGCCAGCTGGTCGTCAGCGACGAGCTCGGCGACCTGCACGTCACGCTGCCCGAGGCCCAGGAGTAGCCGTGCGCCCCACGAACGAGCGCGGGGTCCTGGTGATCGGGGCCAGCCAGGCCGGCGTGCAGCTGGCCAGCTCCCTCCGCGAGCAGGGCCTCGACGACCCGATCACCGTCGTGGGCGCGGAGGCACACCCCCCCTACCAGCGCCCCCCGCTGTCCAAGGCCCTGCTGCAGGGTGACCTGCCCACCGGGTCCCTGGTGTTCCGGTCCCCCCAGTTCTACGCGGAGCAGCGCATCGACCTCGTGCTGGACCAGCGGATCACGTCGGTGGAGCGACGGCCGGACGGCTCCGGTGTGGCGGTGTCCAGCTCCGGCCGCCGGTTCCCCTTCACCCGTCTCGCCCTCACCGTGGGCGCTCGCCCGCGTCGGCTCGACGTCCCCGGCGCGGACCTGGCCGGCGTCCGCTACCTGCGCGACACCGACGACGCCCTCGCCCTGCGGGAGGACCTGACCCGCGCCGACCGCGTCGTCATCGTCGGTGGCGGCTTCATCGGGCTGGAGGTGGCCGCCAGCGTGCGCCGACTGGGCAAGGACGTGACCGTCGTCCTGGCCGACGACCGGCTGATGGGCCGAGCCGTGGGCGAACCCATCAGCGAGTTCTTCCGGCGCGCGCACGAGCGTCGTGGGTGCACGCTGCACTTCTCCGTCGGCGTCGCTGCCGTCACCGACGACGGCAACGGGCGCGCGACCGGCCTGGACCTCACCGACGGCACCCACGTGCCAGCCGACCTGGTCGTCGTCGGCATCGGCGCCGTCCCACGGACCGAACTGGCCGAGCACCTGGGGTTGCGGGTGGACAACGGCATCGTCGTGGACGAGCACGGCCTGACCAGCGATGGCACGACGGTGGCCGCCGGGGACTGCGTCAACTGCCCCACCCCCGTCGCCGGCGCCTCCCCCCGGATGCGCTTCGAGTCGGTGAACACCGCCGTCGAGCAGGCCAAGGTCGCCGCCGCGACCCTGGCCGGGAAGCGGCTTCCCTATCGCACCCCACCGTGGTTCTGGTCCGACCAGTTCGACCTCAAGCTCCAGGTCGCGGGCCTCAGCCAGGGCTGTGACCAGCAGGTCGTGCGGGGCGACCCGGGCACCGAGCGCTTCAGCGTCCTCTACTACCGCGGGGACACGCTGGCCGCAGCCGAGTGCGTGAACAGCCCGCTGGACTTCATGGCGGTCCGCGCCGCCCTCGCCGCGGGCAGCACCGTCCCGGCAGCGCTCGCCGCGGACCCGGGCACCCCGTTGCGGACGTCGACCCGCCCCTCCTCGACCGGCGCCCCGGCCCCCCGGACGCACGGTCAGGACGTGCTCGCATGACCGCCACCGAGGCCTCCACGAAGCTGGGCGTCCCGGATCAGCTGTTCATCGGCGGGTCCTGGCGACCGGCCGCGACGGGCGCCCAGCTGGACGTGCACGACCCGGCCACCGGCGACGTGCTGGCCAGCATCGCCGACGCCGGGGTGGTCGACGGCGTGGCGGCCCTGGACGCCGCGGTCGCCGCAGCCGAGGACTGGGCTGCCACGCCGCCCCGGGTGCGTGGCGAGCTGCTGCGGGCCGCCTTCGACCTGCTGCAGGAACGCCGCGAGCACTTCGCCGCGGTGATGACCGCGGAGATGGGCAAGCCCCACCGCGAGGCGCTCGGGGAGATCGCCTACGGCGGCGAGTTCCTGCGCTGGTTCGGCGAGGAGGCCCCGCGGGTCTCGGGTCGGTTCGGTGACAACCCGTCGGGGACCGGGCGGATCGTGGTGAGCCGCCGGCCGGTGGGGCCGTGCTACCTGGTCACGCCGTGGAACTTCCCGCTGGCCATGGCCACCCGCAAGATCGCACCAGCGCTGGCCGCCGGGTGCCCGGTGGTGCTCAAGCCGGCGGAGCTGACCCCGTTGACCAGCCTCCTGTTCGCCCAGCTGCTGTCCGACGTCGGCGTCCCGGCCGGGGTCGTCAACGTGGTGACCACGGCGGCCCCCGCGGCGGTGTCCGAACGGATCATCGCCGACCCCCGGCTGCGCAAGCTCAGCTTCACCGGATCCACGCCGGTCGGACGGCGGCTGATGGCCCAGGCCTCGACCAACGTGCTGCGGACCTCGATGGAGCTGGGTGGCAACGCCCCTTTCCTGGTGTTCGACGACGCCGACCTGGACGCCGCCGTCGACGGCGCGGTGTCGGCGAAGTTCCGCAACACCGGCCAGGCCTGCACCGCGGCCAACCGGTTCCTGGTGCACCGTTCGGTAGCCGAGGAGTTCACCGCCCGGATGGCCGAACGGGTGGCCGCCCTCGTCGTCGGTGCCGGGACGGACCCGGACGTCACCATCGGACCGCTGATCGACGACCGGGCCGTGGCCGGCGTGGACGAGCTGGTCAGCGACGCCGTGGACCGCGGCGCCACCGTGCGCACCGGCGGCGCACGCCTCGACCGCGCGGGCTCGTTCTACGCCCCGACGGTGCTGGCCGACGTGCCCCCGGGCAGCCGCCTGCTCCGCGAGGAGGTCTTCGGGCCGGTCCTCGCCGTGGTGCCCTTCGACACCGAGGACGAGGCCGTCGCGTTGGCCAACGACACCGAGTACGGGCTGGTCAGCTACGTCTTCACCCGGGACCTGGCCCGCGGGGACCGGATGATCGACCGGCTCGACACCGGGATGATGGGCCTCAACACCGGCCTGGTGTCCGATGCGGCCGCCCCCTTCGGAGGCGTCAAGCAGTCCGGCGTCGGCCGCGAAGGCGGTGCCGAGGGGCTCGACGAGTACCTGTCCACCAAGTACACCCTGATCGCGCGATGAGCGGGACACCGCTCTCCCCCGCCCGTCCGGGACCCGTCGCACTGCCCGCCCTGCGATGGGGGGTCAAGGCGTCCTTCCTGCGCTACCTGGCCCGGATGCCCGATGGCCGGTGCTCGGTGACCGACGGCGCCGACGTCGCCGCGGACCGCACGTTCTCCTTCAGCCCCGACGGCACGTGGCACCTCGACCCCAGCGTCGGCGCCGCCGTGCACCGGTTCCGGGGGGACGTGCGCTTCTCCGGCCACCACGGCCTGCTCTTCGTGCGCATCGCCGACCCCGTCCTCGAGGTGCGCGGCCCCGGCGGCGTGCTCTCCATCTGCGGCGCGCCGGTCGACGCCGGTCCCCCCCGTCGGCTCCCCCTGCTGACGTTCGACCTCGCGCCGCCCCTGCACCCGGACGACCCCGGCGTCTGCGGTCACGGTGTCCGCGCTCGGCTCACCTCCGCGGGAGCCGAGGTGTTCGACCTGGTCTACCCGGAGGGCGAGAGCCTCGACGACCTGGCCTTCCCTCCCCCACCCGCAGCACTACGGACAGCCATCGACCCACCACGACGAGGACGACCGACGCCATGAGCACGAACGACACGCCGCCGACCACCGCGTGGCCGAGCACCCCCACGCCCGCCGGGCTGGACCGGATCCGGGCAGCCCGGGCCGAGGGGGTGCGCTGGCTGACCGACCGGGTCGGCGACGACGGCCGCCCCGAGGGTGCCGAGGTCGCCAACGTCTGGTGGCGGGCGCCGTGGGCGCTGTGCGTCGGGGGCGCCCCCGACGTCGCCGCGGCGATGATGGGGTGGGTCGAGCGCGAGGCCCTCACCGACGACGGGGACCTGCGTCCCGGGCCCCACGGCGGGGACGCACCGGGCAGTCCGGTCTACCACCTCTCGCCGCTGGCGATCGCGGCCTGGCTGCTGGCCCGGTACGACACGGCACGGACCGTCACCGACCGGCTGGCCTCCTTCCAGGATCCCGAGTCCGGGGGCGCCTACGACCTCCGCGACTTCGACGCCGACCCGCTGCAGGACACGCTCAAGACCGGGCAGCTGGGCATCTCGGCACTGGTCACCGGTGAGGCCGACATGGCCCGCGGGGTGTACCGCTGGCTGGCCCGGAACCACGCGGCGCAGCCAGCCCTGCCGGGCCGGCTCCACCCCAGCTGGCGGGGGGACGGCCTGGTGCTGGACGCCACCCCCGACGAGGCGTTCCTGCGCCTGGTGGACTACTCCGCACCGCGTCAGGCCTACTTCCACTCCGGGATCGCCGGAGCCTTCCTCGCCGGCTACGCCCAGCAGACCGGGGACGGCGCCGCGCTCCGGCTGGGCCAGGACTACCTCGAGCTCAACCGGGCCGGCACGGACGCCCAGTTCGACGACGTGGAGTCGGTGCAGATCTGCAAGTTCGGCTGGGGCGTCGCCGCCATGCACGTCGCTGCGCCGGACAGCGGTCAGCTGCCCTCGGTCGTGAAGATGGGCGAGTGGTTCGTCCGCCGGCAGCGGCCCGACGGCGCGTGGGCGCCCTCGTCGTTCCTCACCCCGGACCCCGGGGTCCTGGACCTCTACTGGAAGACCGCCGAGCACGTGATGGAGCTGGCCTACATCGAGCAGGCGCTGGCCACGGCCACACCGTCGTGACCTGAGGCCGCACCCTCCGCCGCACCCCGATCAGCCCGCGGGTGGACACGCGGCTCACCCCGCAGGACGACGACGACACGCCGTCGGCTGCCTACTGTCGCCACCATGGACTCCACGGCCCTCGAGCGCCTCGCAGCCTGGCTGCGCCGGCACCCGTTCGCCGTCGACAGCGTGCTGGCCGCGCTGTTCTTCTCCGTCACCACCCTGCTCGGCTCCGGTTACGCGAGCGACGTGGGGGTCGTCCTCAGCTTCCTGCTGAGCGTGCCGCTGGCCTGGCGCCGACGGGCCCCGGTGCCGGCGGCCGCCGTCGTGGTGGTGCTCTGCCTCGCCCAGCTGGTGCTGACCTCGGACCTCCTCCCGGCCGACGCAGCCGCGCTGGTGACGGTCCACTCCCTGGCCGCCTACGCGCCGCGCTGGGCGTCCAGGGCCGGGCTCGTGGCCGGCCTGGTCGGTGCGGCCCTCGCCGCCCTCACCTACTACCAGGGCCCCTACGACCCGGCATCGCTGCTGATCATCGCCGGCTCCATCGGCGTCTCCGTCGTCGCCGCCTGGGCGCTGGGCGACCTGCGCCGCGCGCGGGTGCTGCGGATCGCCGGCCTGGAGGAGCGCGCCCGGCTGCTGGAGATGGAGCACCAGCAGGAGATGCGGCTGGCCGCCCAGGCCGAGCGGGCGCGGATCGCCCGGGAGATGCACGACGTCGTCGCCCACTCCCTGTCGGTGGTGATCGCCCAGGCCGACGGCGGGCGGTACGCGGGGCAGGCCGACCCGGCGGCCGCCACCGAGGCGCTGGAGCAGATCTCGGCGACCGGCCGGCAGGCGCTCACCGACATGCGCACGCTGCTCGGCGTGCTGCGGGAGGGCGACGGGCAGGAGTTCGCCCCGCAACCCGACGTCGCGGCGATCGACCACCTGGTGGCCGACGTCGGCGCCAGCGGGCTGGACGTCGACCTGCTGGTGGAGGGCTCGCCGCAGCCGATGCCCACCGGCGCGCAGCTGGCCGCCTACCGGATCGTGCAGGAGTCGCTGACCAACGTGCTCAAGCACGCCGGTCCGGCCGGCAAGGCGTGGGTGCGGCTGCACTGGCGGCCGGACAGCCTGGAGCTGTCCGTGCTCGACGACGGCCGGGGGGCGGCCGCGGCGATCGCCGTCTCCGACGGTCAGGGGCAGGGCCTGCTGGGCATGCGCGAGAGGGCTGAGCTGCACGGCGGCCGGCTGACCGCCGGGCCGCGCCACGGCGGCGGGTTCGGCGTGCACGCCGTCCTGCCCTACCGTTCGTCCCGATGACAGACAGCCAGATCCGCGTCGCCCTCGTCGACGACCAGCAGCTGGTGCGCGCCGGCTTCCGCATGGTGATCGACTCCCAGCCCGACCTCACCGTGGTGGGCGAGGCCGGTGACGGCGCCGCGGCGGTGGAGCTGCTGCGGTCGACGCCCGCCGACGTCGTCCTGATGGACATCCGCATGCCCGGCACCGACGGGATCACCGCGACCGAGCAGGTCACCGCGCTCCCGGACCCGCCCAAGGTGGTCGTGCTGACCACCTTCGACCTCGACGAGTACGTCATGTCGGCGATCGGCGCCGGGGCCAGCGGCTTCCTGCTCAAGGACGCCCCACCGGAGGAGATGCTCACCGCGGTCCGCACGGTGCACGCCGGCGACTCGGTGATCGCGGCCAGCTCCACCCGGCGGCTGCTGCAGCACGTCGCCCCGATGCTCCGGGGCGCCGGCGCGGCGGGCGCCGCCCCGGCGCAGGACGACCGGGCGCTGGCGGAGCTGACCCCGCGGGAGAAGGAGGTGCTGGTGCTGATGGCCTACGGCGCCACCAACACCGAGGTCGCCGCCCAGCTGTTCGTCAGCGAGGCCACGGTGAAGACGCACGTGGGCCGGGTGCTGGCCAAGACCGGCAGCCGCGACCGGGTGCAGGCCGTGGTGCTGGCCTACCGCACCGGCCTGGTCGCCCCCGCCGACCTGCTCCGCGACGCCCCCGCCTGACGCCCCCGCCCGACGCCCCCGCCCGACGCCCCTGCCCACGGCGTCGATCAGCCCGCAGGATGACGCCGGATCAGCCCCCGGGGGCAGCGACGCACGGCAGCAGACCAGCCCCCGCGGCGACGCGGGACGACGCCCCGGGACGAGAACGTGGTCGCCGTCAACGACCACGTCCGTCCGGAGGCCCGAAGTGTCCGCTCCCGTCCTGTCCGTCCCCGGTGAGCCGCCGGCTGCCGGCTACTCCGCCGCCGTCCGCGCCCGCGGGCTGCGCAAGACCTACGGCGCCGGCGAGACCGCGGTGCACGCGCTGGCCGGCGTCGACGTCGACGTCGAGCGCGGTGCCTTCTCCGCGATCATGGGCCCCTCGGGCTCCGGCAAGTCGACGCTCATGCACTGCCTCGCCGGGCTCGACGCCGCCAGCGAGGGCCAGGTCTGGCTGGGCGACACCGAGCTGACCAGCCTCCGCGACGAGCAGCTCACCAAGCTGCGCCGCGAGCGGATCGGCTTCGTCTTCCAGGCGTTCAACCTGCTCCCCGTCCTCGACGCGCAGGAGAACATGCTGCTGCCGATGCAGCTGGCCGGGCAGCGACCCGACCAGGCCTGGATGGACGACGTCGTGGGCCGGCTCGGCCTCCGCGACCGGCTGCACCACCGCCCGCACGAGCTCTCCGGGGGCCAGCAGCAGCGGGTCGCCGTCGCCCGGGCGCTGCTCCCCCGGCCCGACGTCGTCTTCGCCGACGAGCCGACCGGCAACCTGGACTCCCGCTCCGGCGCCGAGGTGCTCGACCTGCTGCGCTCCAGCGTCCGGGAGACCGGCCAGACCGTCGTCATGGTCACCCACGACCCGGTGGCCGCCTCCTACGCCGACCGGGTCGTGCTGCTCGCCGACGGCCGGCTGGCCGGCGAGCTGCAGCAGCCCACCGTCGACTCGGTCATCAGCGCGCTGCGCGGACTGGGGGACTGACCGTGCGCACCGGGGCCATGTCCACCGTCACCCTGGCCAGCATCCGCGCCCACGCGGGCCGGCTGGTCGCCTCCACGCTGGCGATCGTCATCGCCGTCGGCTTCGTCGTCGCCACCCTCATCCTGAACGAGACCAGCCGTTCGACGGTGCTGGAGGCGGTCGGCGCGCAGTACGTCGACACCGACGTCGTGGTCACCTCCGAGAACTACGCGGGGCTGGCCGACGCCACCGGCCCGATCACCGCCCTCGACGGGGTGCAGGCGGTCGACCCGACCTGGGAGGCCTTCCTGCAGATCGTCCCGCCGGGGCGCAGCGGATCCCAGTACGCGGAGGTCCAGTCGGTCGCCGCCGAGCCCTCGCTGCGCTGGCAGCAGCTGACCGACGGCGCGCTCCCGGTCCGCCCGGACGAGATCGCGGTGAGCGAGCGGGTGGGCGCCGAGGTCGGCGACGTCGTCCCGGTCACCGTCTACGACGACGAGGGCGTCGCGATCACCACCGACGCCCTGGTCACCGGCGTGGTCGACCTGCGCGGGGACCCGTCGGCCGGCCTCTACGGGCGGCTCTGGGCCACCCCGGAGCAGACCCGGGCCTGGGGCGCCACGGAGCCCGTCGAGCTGCGGATCGCCGGCACCACCGGCACCGACCCGGCCGCGCTGGCCGACACGGTGCGCGGCACGCTGACCGACGACGGCCTGACCGTGCGCACCGGCACGGAGCAGGCCGAGCACGCGGCCGCCGCCCTCACCGGCGACGCCGACGTCCTCACCACCGTCCTGCTCGTCTTCGGCACCGTGGCCGTGCTCGTCGCCGGGCTGGTCATCGCCAACACCTTCGCGGTGCTGCTGGCCCAGCGCACGCGGGACCTGGCGCTGCTGCGCTGCGTCGGCGCCACCGCCCGGCAGATCCGCCGCAGCGTGCTCGGCGAAGCCGCGGTCACCGGACTCGCCGCCTCGGTGCTCGGCGTGCTCGCCGGGGTCGGGCTGGCCGCGCTGGTGTCGGCGATCGTCGGGGCCACCGACTCACCGATCCCGCTGTCCGGGGTGTCCGTGCCGTTGTACGCGGTGCTCGCCGGCCTCGCCGTCGGCACGGTCACCACCCTCCTGGCCGCGATCGCCCCCGCCCGGGCCGCCACCCGGGTCGCACCGCTGGCCGCGCTGCGGCCCACCGACCCGGCGCCGCTGCGCTCCCGGAGCAGCGTGGTGCGCCTGGTGGTCGGGCTGCTGCTGGTCGTCCCCGGCGTGGCGCTGATGGCGTTCGGCGTCAGCGTCGCCGACATCCTGATCACCCTGGCCGGCGGGGTGCTCAGCTCACTCGGCGGGCTGCTGCTGGCCCAGCGGGCGGTGCCCCCGGTGGTCGCCGCGGTCGGCCGGCTCCTCGGCCGCGCCGGCGGGCTGCCCGGCCGGCTGGCCGCCGGCAACGCCTCCCGCAACCCGCGCCGGACGGCGGCCACCGCCACCGCGCTGATCATCGGGGTCACGCTGACCACCGCGATGGTGGTCGGCGCCTCCTCCACCCGGGCGACCGCCCAGGCGGGGCTGGCCGCGGCCTACCCGACCGACGTGATCGTGCAGGGCGGCGGCACGCCGCTGCCGGCGTCGCTGCCCGGGCAGCTGGAGGGGGTGGACGGCGTGGTCGCCACGACCACGCTGCCCGGGGGCACCGTGACGGGCCCGGACGACTGGGAGACCTGGGCCCTCGGCGTCGACCCCGCGGGGGCGATGCCCGTGCTGCGCTCCGCCGCGGACACGACGCTGCCCGCCCTGGGCGAGGTCGCGCTGTCGACGTGGACCCGGGAGAGCTGGGACGCCCCGGTCGGGGACACCGTGACCCTGACCGCCGGCGACCGGTCGCGGGAGCTGACCGTGGTGGCCGGTGACGGCGACTACCCGCTGCTCAACGTCGCCGACCTGCAGGCGCTGGTGCCGGACGCGGTCCAGGACACCGTCTGGTTGCGGCTGGCCGACGACATCGACCAGACCGCGGCGATCGACGACGTGACCGACCTGGCCGGCGCCGCCGTCCCCACCGCCTTCGTCACCGGCCTGGCCAGCGAGCGGGCCGCGATCAACGAGGTGGTCGACGTGCTGCTGCTCGTCGTCACCGGGCTGCTGGGGGTGGCCGTGCTGATCGCGCTGATCGGCGTCGGCAACACCCTGGCCCTCTCGGTGGTCGAGCGCCGGCAGGAGAGCGGGCTGCTGCGGGCCCTGGGTCTCACCCGGCGCCAGCTGCGGGCCCTCCTTGCGTGGGAGGCGGTGCTCGTCGCCGGGGTCGCCGCGGTGATCGGCGTGCTGGTCGGGGGCGCCTACGGCGCGGCCGGTGCGGCCTCGGCGCTCGGCGAGGTGGGCGAGGTCGTGGTCAGCGTGCCGTGGCTGCAGGTGGCGGCGATCGTCGTCGTCGCCACGGTGGCCGGGCTGCTGGCCTCGGTGCTGCCGGCCCGCCGGGCGGCGAAGACCCCGCCGGTGGCCGCGATCGCCGGCTGAACCCGCGGTGCTGGTGCTCTGCTCACCCGGGGTGAGCAGAGCACCAGCATCATCTCCACCACTTCCCGGGCAGCACCCAGCCCGGTCGGGGATGCTGGAGGGCGTGCCGAGACTCCGCCGCGCCGCCGCGCTCACCGCCGCTACCGCCCTCGTCGGTGGGGTCACCTGGGTGGCCCGGGCCGCCTGGGGCCTGCCCGTGGCCCTCGGCGCCAGCCAGCGCCGGCTCCGCCCGACCGTCACCGGCTCCCCGCAGTTCGCCGACGGGAAGTTCCACAACAGCATGCCGACCCCCGCCCTCGAGCCGGCCAACGCCCGCAACGGCCTGCTGCGCCAGTGGCACGAGGACCGGCACAAGGGGCTGCCCGGCGGCCCGATCCCGCTGGCCACGCCGCAGGTCCCCGCGGAGGCCGGGGAGCTGGCGGTGACCTGGTACGGCCACTCCAGCACCCTGCTGGAGATCGACGGCCGGCGCGTGCTGCTCGACCCGGTGTGGGGGGAGCGGGTCTCGCCGTCCCCGGTGTTCGGCCCGACCCGGCTGCACCCGGTGCCGGCGCCGATCGCCAGCCTGCCGGCGGTCGACGCGATCCTGATCAGCCACGACCACTACGACCACCTGGACCTGCCCTCCGTGCGGGCACTGGTGCGCACCCAGTCCGCACCGTTCGTCGTCCCGCTGGGCATCGGCGCCCACCTGCGCGGCTGGGGCGTGCCCGAGGACCGGGTCGTGGAGCTGGACTGGGACCAGGCGACGACGATCGCCGGGCTGACCCTCACCTGCACCGAGGCCCGGCACTTCTCCGGCCGCTTCTTCGCCCGGGACACCACGCTGTGGTCCTCCTGGGTGGTCACCGGGCCGCGGCGGCGGGTCTTCTTCGGCGGCGACACCGGCTACACGCCGGCCTTCGCCGCGATCGGCGCCCGGCTGGGGCCCTTCGACCTCACCCTGCAGCCGATCGGCGCCTACAACGACGCCTGGCACGCCATCCACATGGACCCCGAGGAGGCGGTCCGGGCGCACGGCGACCTGGGTGGCCGGGTGCTGCTGCCGATCCACTGGGCCACCTTCAACCTCGCCTTCCACCGCTGGGCCGAGCCCGTGCAGCGGCTGCTGGCCGCCGCCGGTGAGCGCGACGTGCAGCTCGTCGTGCCGCAGCCGGGCGAGCGGGTCGACGTCCTCGACCCGCCGCCGCTGCGGGACTGGTGGACCGCGGTCGGCTCCGCGGACGACGAGGTGGGCGCGCCGGCCGCGCCGGGCCGGGCGGGGTCGCTCCGCCGGGTCAGCCCCCGGCGATGACCCGGTCGAGGACCGCGGGCAGCTCCGCCAGGTCCTCGACCTCGTGCTCGGGCCGCGGGCCCGCCGGGTCGACCCGGTGCCCCGGCCGGGCCACCCGCACCACGACCAGCCCCGCCTCCAGGGCCCCGCGGGTGTCCCGGGCCGAGGCCGGCACGTGCACCTCCACGCCGGCGCCGGCGGCCCGGCGGTAGATCTCCGGGTGCGGCTTGTAGGCGCTGAGCCGCTCGCTGGTGAGCACGGCGTCGTCGGCGACCAGCGCGGCGGCCCGGGTGCGCCGGAACAGCACGTCGTCGACGTTGGAGAGCACCCCGACCGTGTGCCGGTCGGCCACCAGCGGCAGCGCCCGGGCGACGTCGGGCCACAGCGGCCAGTCCGGCAGCGAGTCGAGCAGGGCGAGGACGTCCGCGGTCGGGTCGGCGGCCAGGCCGCGGGCGGCGTAGGCGGCGGTCAGCGCCCGGCGGCAGTGCTCGGCGAACGGCACCCACTCGGCGGTGTCGGCCTGCGAGGCCTTGTTGCGGGCGTCCCAGTCGTCGTAGAGGTCGGCGCCGTCGACGTCCCAGCCGTGTCCGGCGGCGAGCGCACCGAACGCCGCCGACCCGCCCGACCGGGAGTCGATCAGCGTGCTGAAGAGGTCGAACGTCACGAGGGCCACGCGGCCCATCCTGCGCTCAGCGCAGCAGCTTGGACATCCGCCGGTCCGCCAGCGGCTTGCCGCCGGTCTGGCAGGTCGCGCAGTACTGCAGCGAGGTGTCGGCGAAGGAGACCTCGCGGACCGTGTCGCCGCAGACCGGGCAGGGCAGACCGGTGCGGGCGTGCACCTGCAGACCGGCCCGCTTCTCGCCCTTCATCGTGGCCGCGCGCTGGCCGAGCTGGCGGTCCAGGGCGCCGGTGAGCACCTCGCGCAGCGCCGCGTGCAGCCGGAGCAGCTCGTCGTCGGTGAGCTTGTCGGCCATCTTGAACGGGGAGATGCGCGCGGCGTGCAGGATCTCGTCGGAGTAGGCGTTGCCGACGCCGGCGAGCACCGTCTGGTCGGTGAGCGTGCCCTTGAGCTGGGTGTGCCGGCCGGCGAGCAGCGCACCGAGCTGCTCGACGTCCAGCTCCAGCGCGTCCGGGCCGAGCCGGGCGATGCCCGGCACCTCGGCGGGGTTGCGGACGACGTACACCGCCAGCCCCTTGCGGGTGCCCTGCTCGGTGAGGTCGAAGCCGTTCGCCTCCTCATCCCGACCCGGCCCTCCCGCCAGGTGGACGCGCAGCGCGAGCGGCCCCTTGCCGGGCTTCGGCGGCGCGGTGGGCAGCCCCTCCCGCCAGTGCAGCCAGCCGGCCCGGGCCAGGTGCACGACGAGGTGCAGGCCGGAGACGTCGAGGTCGAGGAACTTGCCGTGCCGGGTGGCCCCGGTGACCTCCAGCCCGGCGAGCGAGGACAGCGGCGGGTCGAAGGTCTTGATCGCCTGGACCGCCGCCAGGTCCAGCCGCGTCACGGTCCGGCCGACGGCGTGCTCCCGCAGGAACGCCGCCAGCGCCTCCACCTCGGGCAACTCGGGCACCCGCCCATGATCCCCGCTCGCAGGCGCGAACGGCCAGCTCGAACCCTCGGACGGGGGTCAGCCGACCGCGGCGGCCATCCGCTGCACGATGGCGCGCAGCACCGGGCGCGGCGTGGCCAGGGTGAGCCGGACGTGCCCCGCCCCCGCGGCGCCGCACTCGGTGCCGTCGATCAGCGCGACCCCGGCCTCCCGGCGGAAGAACTCCCCCAGCGGCTCGGCCACGCCGAGCTCCCGGCAGTCGAGCCAGGCCAGGTAGGTGCCCTCGGGCGGGGTGTACCGCACCCGGGGCAGGTGCTCGGCGAGCAGGTCGGCGAGCATCCGGCGGCTGCCGTCCAGGTGGTGCAGGACCTCGTCCAGCCACGGACCGCCCTCGGTGAACGCCACGGTGTTCGCGATGGCGCCGAGGGTCGAGCACCCGTGCTCGGGCCGCTCCCCCACCTCGGCCCAGCGCGCGGCGTCGGCGTCGTTGCTGAGCAGCAGCTGCGCGCACTTGAGTCCCGGCAGGTTCCACGCCTTGGACGCCGACGTCGCGGTGACCGTGTGCCCGGCGGTGACCGGGGACAGCGAGGCGTAGGGCCGGTGCGCCTGGCCCCGGTAGACCAGGGGTGCGTGGATCTCGTCGGCGAACACCCGAGCGCCCCGTCGCGCCACCACCTCGGCCAGGCCCAGCTGCTCGGCCTCGGTGAACACCCGGCCGAGCGGGTTGTGCGGGTTGACGTGCACGAACAGCCCGCCGCCGGCCAGCGCCCGGTCGATCCCCGCCAGGTCGTACGTCGGCCGGCCGTCGGCGCCGGGCACCATCGGCACCTGCACGACCTCGCGGCCCCGCTCCCCGGGCACCCGCAGGAACGGCATGTACGCCGGCGTCGGCAGCACCACGGGCGCGCCGGGCGGGGTGAAGTGGTCGATCGCGGCGGTCAGCCCGGCGACGACGTCGGCCAGCGGCGCCACCCGCGCGGCGGGCACCGCCCAGCCGTAGCGCTCGGCCTGCCACCGGGCACAGGCCGCCGCCAGGTCCTGCTGGACGGCGGCCGGCAGGTACCCGAACGCGGCGGCGTCGACGGCCTCGTGCAGCGCCCGGGTCACGACCGGCGCCGTGCCGACGTCCATCTCGGCGACGAACGCCCCGATCGCGGTGCCGTACTTCGTCCACTTCAGGCTGCCGGCGGCGCGCAGCGAGTCCTCGCTCAGCGCATCGAACGAGACGGCATCGAAGGAGACCCCATCGGAGGAGACCGTGTCGGGCGCGCTCACCGGGCCGGTCCCAGCGTGAGCCGCGGCGGGGTCAGGTCGAGTGGCCGACCCGCCTCGGCGGCGGCCGCGAGCCGGGTCGCCCAGGCGGCCAGCCCGACGTCGTCCACCCCGTGCCGGTGCGCGGCGTCCGTGGCCGGCGACAGCGAGCGCACCCCGCGGCCGAGCAGGGTGGCCGCCCCGGTGGCGTTGCCGCGCGCCGCGTGGGTGAGCCCGACCGCCAGCTGGGCCAGTCCGCGCCAGAGGTCGCGCTCGTCGTCCGGGCAGGACTTCCAGGCGTCCTCCAGCACCTCGTGGGCGTGGAAGGGCCGGCCGGCGTCCAGCAGCTGCTGCGCCTCGGCCAGCGACCGTGCGGGTTCCCGCACGACGCCCTCGGGTGCCCGTGGCTCGCCGACCGCGCCGTGAGGAAGCGGCCGGCCCAGGGCGTCCCGGGGTCGGGCGTTGCGCGCCCGGCCCTCCGGGTCGCGGTCCCGGTCGCTCACCGCAGCACGGTGGTCAGCCGCACCCGGACCCCCTCGTCGGTGGGGGTGATGTCGACGTGATCGCACAGCTGGCGGGCCAGCCACAGCCCCATCCCGCCGAGGGAGAGATCGTCGCCGTGCGCCGGTCCGTAGCCGGCGAAGGGGTCCTGCAGTCCGGCGCCCCGGTCGGTGACGGTGCAGACCAGGCGGTCGGCGTCGACCCACAGCCGCAGGTCGACCGGGGGCCGGCCGTGCCGCAGCGCGTTGGTGGTCATCTCGTCGACGGCGAGCAGGAAGTCCTCCAGCGCCGGCTCCGATCCGGGGGGCAGCTCGGCCGCGGCAGCACGGACCGCCAGGTCACGGCGGAGCCCGCGCAGGTCGCGCACGCCGTCGGCGCGGACCAGCGGCTCGGTCTCCTCCAGCGGCTCGGGCGGGATCGGCAGCGAGGTGAGGTACTCGGCGGGATCGACGTGGTCGGGGTTGCGACGAAGCTCGCCGTCGACGACGACGAAGGGGTGGGTGGCGACCGCGGCGGCCACGAGCGGCTCCGGCACCCGGCGGGTGTCGACGAGGCACAGCACCACCAGGCCGTCCTCGCCCAGCTCGGCGGCCTCGGTCAGCGAGTGGTCCAGCACCGCGTCGTAGCGCTGCCACTCGCGCCAGGTCTCCGGATCGGGGCCGGGCAGCGGCTCGAGCACCACCCGGACGACCCCGCCGTCGCCGGTGCGGTGCTGCCCGCCGAGCCGGCGGACGGCGGTGATGGCCGCGGCCGGGCCGTTGCCGTACACGTCGGCCCAGGCGACCCAGGAGACCTCCGGCCGGTCGCCCAGCTCCTTCTGCAGCAGGGTCGCGGTGGGGTCGGCGCTGACGACCACCACCGGCTGACCGGCCGCGAGTCCCGCGGTGACGAAGGCGACCGCGCCGTCGACCAGGTCGGCATCGGCGGAGGCGACGAGCGCGCGGTGCACCCCGGGTCCTGCTGCCCCGTCCATGCCTGCGGTTCTCCGTCCTGCCGGTCCTCTGCCACCCCGTGTGCCGGCAGCGCGTCCCGGGCTCCCTACCCGGCCGCGCCGAAGGCACTCCTCGGTCCGGGAAGCCCACCCGGACGGGGGTCCGTGGGCTGCGGTCGCGCACCTCAGCTGTGCGGATGCAACCAGACGGCGCCCGGGCGCCCTCCGCCGGGGCGGGTGCGCCAGTGGCCTGCCGGTGGACCGGTCGCCCACCCCCGCGGCTGCCCTAGCGTTCCCGGGGTGAGCGATCTCCCCCACCCCGATCTCGGCGACGCCTGGCGCGCGGCCCGCCCCCGCCCCGCGGGCGTGCACCTGGACAACGCGGCGTGCAGCCGGCAGAGCACCGCGGTGCTGGAGGCGGTGGCGCGGCACGCCCGGCACGAGGCGGAGCTCGGCGGGTACGTGGCCGAGGCAGCCGCCGAGGGGTTGCTGCAGCAGGGCCGGTCGGTGCTCGGCGGGCTGGTCGGGATGGCCGCCGCCGACGTCGCCTTCACCGAGAGCGCCCAGGACTCGCTGCGCACCCTGCTGGCCGGGTGGCGGCTGCCGGCCGGCAGCACCGTGGCCCTCTTCCCCAACGAGTACTGGCACACCGTCACCGCGTTCACCGCGGCCGGGCTGACCCCGGTGCTGCTGCCCGCCGACGACCTGGGCCGAGCCGACGTCGACGGGGTCGAGCGGGCGCTGCGGGCAGACCCGCCCGCCCTGGTCCACCTCACCGTGGTCGCCAGCCACCGCGGCGTCGTCCAGCCCGCCCGGGAGATCGCGGCGGTCTGCCGGGCCCTCGGCGTCCCGCTGGTGCTCGACCTGGCGCAGGCCCTCGGCCAGGTCGACTGCGACCTGCCCGCCGACGTCGCCTACGGCACCTCGCGCAAGTGGCTGGCCGGCCCGCGAGGCGTCGGGTTCCTGGCGATGCGGCCGTCGGTCACCGCGCAGATGACCCTCCAGACCGCCCCCGAGCTGTACGACGACGGCGGCGTGGGCGTCGACCACGCCCGGTGGTACGAGTCCCGCGAGGCGCACATCGCCGGCCGCGTCGGCCTGGTGCTGGCGATCGGCGAGCACCTGGCCGCGGGTCCGCACCGGGTGCGCGAGCGGCTGGCGGCGCTGGGCCGCGCCACCCGCGAGCGGCTGGACGGGTGCGGCGGCTGGGCGGTGGTCGAGCCCCGGGACGAGCCGACGGCGATCACCACCCTGCGTCCCCCGGACGGCGTCGACGTCCGGGGGACCGTGCAGCGGCTGCGGGTCGAGCACGGCATCGTCGTCACTGCCGTCGGCCGGGAGCGCGCCCGCTCGGAGCTGAGCAGTCCGGTGCTGCGGGTGTCGCCGCACCTCGACGCGACCCCGGCTGACCTCGACGCGCTGGGCCGCGGGCTGGCCGAATGAAACGGATCGGTCTCGGCCTGCATCCATGTGGGGGAACCGGGCACAGGGAGCGGTGACAGTCCACCCCAACGGAAGGAACGTCACCGTGAACAAGTCCCGCCCGATCGCCCTGACCGCCGGCGCCACCGGCGCGTTCGCCCTGCTCTTCGCGGCCACGCCCGCGCTGGCCGACTCGCACACCGCGACCGTCTCGGTCCTGCACGGCATCCCGGACACCCCGGTCGACGTCTACGCCAACGGCGAAGAGCTCATCTCCGACTTCACCGCCGGCACCCTGGCCGGCCCGCTCGAGCTGCCCGCCGGCGACTACGACCTGACGGTCTACCCGGCCGGCGCCGACCCGGAGTCCGCCGAGGTCGCGATCAGCGTCGACGACGTGGAGATCCCGGCCGGCGCGAACGCCACGGTGGTCGCCCACCTGACCGAGGCCGGCGAGCCCGCACTGACCCCGTTCGTCAACGACACCTCCGCGGTGCCCGCGGGCGAGGGCCGGCTCACCGTGCGCCACGTGGCCGCGGCGCCCGCCGTCGACGTCCGGGCCGGTGGCGAGGTCGTCATCGACGGGCTGGTCAACCCGAACGAGGAGTCGCTGACCGTCCCCGCCGGATCGGTGAGCGCCGACGTGGTCGTCGCCGGCACCGACACCGTGGCGATCGGCCCGGCCGATGTGACGGTGGCCGAGGGCGCGAACACCATCGTCTACGCCTGGGGTTCGGAGGAGGCCGGCTACGAGCTCGCCACCCAGACCGTGCAGGCCGGGGCCTCCGCCCCGACCGGCGTCCCCGGTGGCTCGGCCGGCCTGGCCGCTGACGAGGGCATCCCGGCACCGCTGGTCGGCCTGACCGTCGTCGGCCTCGCCGGCGCGGCCTTCGCCGCCCGCAAGTACGCCACCAGCCGGGTCTGACCGACCCCCAGCCGAGGATGCCCACCGTGCGCGCGCCCGTGGCCGGGATGGTCCTGGGGCTGACCCTGGCGATCGGGACACCGGTCGCCTGGGCGGTCACCCGGCCCGACCCGGCCACGGGCAGCACGGTGGAGCAGGCCCTCGACGCACCACCGCCGTCGGCGGTGCCGTCCCCCTCGGGGGCGGCGCCGCCGACGGCGTCTGCGCCGGCCTTCCCGCCGGTCCCCACCCGGGACGCCGCGCCCACGCCGCCCGCGCCGGTGCCGGCGCCGGTCCGGGTCAGCCTCCCGGCCCAGGGAGTGGACGCGCCCCTGGACCCGGTGGGCGTCTCCCCGGACGGTCAGATGGAACTACCCGAGGACGTGGACCGCGTCGGCTGGTACCGCTTCGGCCCGGTTCCCGGGGACGAGGGCTCCGCGGTCCTCGCCGGACACGTCGACGACCGCGAACAGGGCCTGGGCGCCCTGTTCCCGCTGCGCGACGCGCAGACCGGCGACGTCGTGGTGGTCACCGGCGCGACCGGCGCGGAGACCCGCTGGCAGGTGGTCTCCCGCGAGCTGATCACCAAGCAGGCCCTGCCGCTGGACTCGATCTTCAACCGCGAGGGGCCGCCCCGGCTGGTGCTGGTCACCTGCGGCGGCCCGTTCGACGCCGAGACGCGCAGCTACCGCGACAACGTGGTCGTCGTTGCCCAACCCCTGCCATGAGCCTCCTCACCGCCCGACTGCCGGGCACCCGCACGGGCACTCACGTGCCCACCGGCCCGGTGCTGCGCGTCTCCCCCGCACGCAGACGCCACCGTCGCGCAGCTCGACCTGCGGATCGCACGACGAGTGCATCCGAGATGCGGTGCATCCAAGAGCGGGGGCGGGCCGGAAGAACGGGGTGACAGTCCACTCCAACGGAAGGAACGTCACCGTGAACAAGTCCCGCCCGATCGCCCTGACCGCCGGCGCCACCGGCGCGTTCGCCCTGCTCTTCGCGGCCACGCCCGCGCTGGCCGACTCGCACACCGCGACCGTCTCGGTGCTGCACGGCGTCCCGGACCTCCCGGTCGACGTGTACGCCAACGGCGAGCGGCTGATCGACGACTTCGAGCCGGGCACCCTGGCCGGCCCGCTCGAGCTGCCCGCCGGCGACTACGACCTGGCGCTCTACCCGGCCGACGCCGCGGACGCCTCCGGCGACCCGCTGCTGGAGGCGATGGACGTCGCGGTGCCGGCCGGCGCGAACGCCACGGTGGTCGCCCACCTCACCGAGGCCGGCGAGCCGGCGCTGACCCCGTTCGTCAACGACACCTCCGCGGTGCCCGCGGGCGAGGGCCGGCTCACCGTGCGCCACGTGGCCGCGGCGCCCGCCGTCGACGTCCGGGCCGGTGGCGAGGTCGTCATCGACGGGCTGACCAACCCGAACGAGGAGTCGCTGACCGTCCCCGCCGGATCGGTGAGCGCCGACGTGGTCGTCGCCGACACCGACACCGTGGCGATCGGCCCGGCCGACGTGACGGTGGCCGAGGGCGCGAACACCATCGTCTACGCCTGGGGTTCGGAGGAGGCCGGCTACGAGCTCGCCACCCAGACCGTGCAGGCCGGGGCCTCCGCCCCGACCGGCGTCCCCGGTGGCTCGGCCGGCCTGGCCGCTGACGAGGGCATCCCGGCACCGCTGGTCGGCCTGACCGTCGTCGGCCTCGCCGGCGCGGCCTTCGCCGCCCGCAAGTACGCCACCAGCCGGGTCTGACCGACCCGCAGCCGAGGATGCCCACCGTGCGCGCGCCCGTGGCCGGGATGGTCCTGGGGCTGACCCTGGCGATCGGGACACCGGTCGCCTGGGCGGTCACCCGGCCCGACCCGGCCACGGGCAGCACGGTGGAGCAGGCCCTCGACGCACCACCGCCGTCGGCGGTGCCGTCCCCCTCGGGGGCGGCGCCGCCGACGGCGTCTGCGCCGGCCTTCCCGCCGGTCCCCACCCGGGACGCCGCGCCCACGCCGCCCGCGCCGGTGCCGGCGCCGGTCCGGGTCAGCCTCCCGGCCCAGGGGGTGGACGCGCCCCTGGACCCGGTGGGCGTCTCCCCGGACGGTCAGATGGAGCTGCCCGAGGACGTGGACCGCGTCGGCTGGTACCGCTTCGGCCCGGTTCCCGGGGACGAGGGCTCCGCGGTCCTCGCCGGACACGTCGACGACCGCGAACAGGGCCTGGGCGCTCTGTTCCCGCTGCGCGACGCGCAGACCGGCGACGTCGTGGTGGTCACCGGCGCGACCGGCGCGGAGACCCGCTGGCAGGTGGTCTCCCGCGAGCTGATCACCAAGCAGGCCCTGCCGCTGGACTCGATCTTCAACCGCGAGGGGCCGCCCCGGCTGGTGCTGGTCACCTGCGGCGGCCCGTTCGACGCCGAGACGCGCAGCTACCGCGACAACGTGGTCGTCGTTGCCCAACCGCTGCCATGAGCCTCCTCGCCGCCCGGCTGCCCGACCTCGGTACGGTCGCTGACGTGCCCACCACCCAGGGCTCGGCGCAGCAGGGCGTCGAGCCGGACGACGCCGAGGTCGCCCGGCGCTTCGCCGCTGGCGACGAGCAGGCCCTCGCCTGGGCCTACGAGCGGTGGGCGGCACAGGTGCACGGCATGGCGGTGCGCGCCTTCGGCCCGGGTCCCGACGCCGAGGACGTCACCCAGCAGGTCTTCATCAGCGCCTGGACCGGCCGGGCGGGCTACTCCCCGCAGCAGGGACCGCTGCCCGCGTGGCTGGTCGGCGTCTGCCGGCACAAGATCGCCGACACGTGGGCCAAGCGCGAACGGCAGCGCCGCTCCACCGAGGCGGCCGCGAGCGAGGCCCGCTCCGCGCCGACCGCGGCACCGGGCAGCGAGCTGGCCGCCGAGGTGGCCGACCGGGTGCTCCTGCTGGGCGAGTTGAACCGGATCGGCCAGCCGCAACGAAGCATCATCGAGCTCGCATTCTTCGAAGACCTGACCCACGCACAGATCGCGGCCCGCACCGGCATCCCGCTGGGCACCGTGAAGAGCCACATCAGGCGCACCCTGGAGCGCCTGCGAGACCGGTTGGAGGTGGACGGTGCCGCACTGCGATCCTGAGCAGCTGGCGCTGGCCGCGCTCCGCGAGCCATTGCCGCCCAACGACGAGGCGCACCTGGCGGACTGCGCCGAGTGCCAGGCCGAGGTCGCCTCACTGCAGCGCAGCGTCGACGTCCTCGCCGTCCCCGCGCTCGCGGCACCCGGTGCACCCGTGCAGCCGCCGCCGGGCGTCTGGGCCGCCATCGCCGCGGCTACGGGGGTCGAGGCCACCCCGGCCTCCGTGCCCCCGCCGAACCACGTCCAGCCGCTGCCGGCCGCCTCCTCCGGTGCCGACGTGGTGCCGCTGCGCCGGCGGGGCGCACCGGCCCGCCGCTGGCTCGCGGTGGCCGCCGCGCTGCTGGTGGGCGGGGTGGTCGGCGCCGGCGCCGTGGCCGTGCTCCGCGACGGTGACGGTGACGGCACCGTGGTCGCCACGGCCGGGCTGGACCCGCTGGACGGCGTCGAGGCCTCCGGCCGGGCCGAGGTGCGCGAGGCCGGCGGCCACCGCTCGCTGCAGGTGGAGCTCGCCGCCCCGGCGCCCGCCGACGGCTACTACGAGGTCTGGCTGCTGCGGCCCGACGTCTCGGGGATGGTCCAGGTCGGCGTGGTCACCGACGGCGCGACGTCCCTGCCGCTGCCCGACGGGGTCGACCTGGCCGAGTACCCGGTCGTCGACGTCTCGATCGAACCGCTGGACGGCGACCCGACCCACTCCGGCGTCTCGGTCGCCCGGGGCGAGCTCGGCCGCTGACGACGCCGTCGCGGGGTCCGGCGCGCCAGACCCCGCGACGGGAGCGCGTCAGACGACGAACTGCGCGACCCGGCTCTCCAGGTCCGCGGCTCGGCCGGCCAGCTGGTCGGCGATGCTGCGGGTGGACTCGATCCGCTGGGCGCCGCTCTCGGCGGACCCCGTGACCGCCGCGGCACCGGAGGCGATGTCC
The DNA here is from genome assembly GCF_007994135.1 of Modestobacter roseus. Lineage (NCBI taxonomy): Bacteria > Bacillati > Actinomycetota > Actinomycetes > Geodermatophilales > Geodermatophilaceae > Modestobacter > Modestobacter roseus. The sequence goes on along the minus strand of NZ_VLKF01000001.1, from coordinate 3,836,776 downwards.
CGGCTGCCCTCCGCGGCGACGCCGATGTTGCGGTCGATCTCGGCCGCGGCCGCGGTCTGCTGCTCGACGGCCGCGGCGATGGTCGCCTGCAGCTCGTTGATCTGCCCCACGGTGTCACCGATCCGCGCGATCGCCTGCACCGCCTGACCGGAGTCGGCCTGGATCGCCTGGATCCGCATCGACACGTCCTCGGTGGCCTTGGCGGTCTCCTGCGCCAGCTCCTTGACCTCGGTGGCGACGACGGCGAAGCCCTTGCCCAGCTCGCCGGCGCGGGCTGCCTCGATCGTGGCGTTGAGCGCCAGCAGGTTGGTCTGCTCGGCGATGCCGGTGATCACCTTGATGACGTTGCCGATCTCGGCCGAGGAGTTGCCGAGCTGGTTGAGCGTGTCGTTGGTGCTGGCGACGATCCGGACGGCGTCGTCGGCGACCTCGGCGGCCTGCTGGGCGGAACGGGAGATGTCCCGGATGGAGGCGGTCATCTCCTCGGCGCCGGTGGCCAGCTGGGCGACGTTGCCGGAGACCGACCGGGCGGTCCCGGAGACCGAGTGCGCGTGCCCCACTCCGGTGCGCGAGGCCTCGACGACGTCGGCCGTCGCGGTGGTCAGGTCGCGGACCAGCCCGGTCATCGAGCCCGCCGAGCCGATCACGTCGGCCACCATCTCCCGGATCCGCGCGAGACCCTGGGAGAGCGCGCCGCTGAGCTGGCCGAGCTCGTCCTCGGAGGTGCCCTCGATGCGGTGCGTCAGGTCGCCCCGCGCCAGCGCATCGGCGGCCGCGCGGACCGGCTCGATCCGGCAGCGGATGTCCCGGGCGATGAACCACCCGAGCCCCGACCGCGAGCAGGACGCCGACGGCGAGCATGACCAAGGTCGACGTCTCCGCGGAGGAGAAGCTGTCGCCGATCGTCTGGCGACTGGCCTCCTCGTCGGCGACCAGGGCGTCGGCTAGCTCGCCGACCTGCGCCTGCAGCTCGAGGTAGGCGGCGGTGGCCGCGTCACCGAGGACCTTGGCGTCGGGCCGCCCGGCCTGCAGGCCGGCCTGGTAGGTCGCGTCCTTCTCGACCATGTCCACCCACTGTGCGGCGATGGCGTCGGCCGCGCCGCCGAACTCCACGGGGACGTGCGAGACCAGCGCCTCGATCGCGGCGTCGGTGGCCTGCTTCGACTCGACCTGGAGGCCGGCCTGCAGCTGCGCGGTGGTCAGGTCGCCGCTGGCGGCACTCAGACCGGCGACCAGGCCGTGCACCGAGTAGGACTGGAAGTCGTCGGTGAGCTGCTGCAGGTCGGCCAGGGGCCGGACGTCGCGGGCCGAGAGGTCCTCCACCTGGCCGTGGATGGAGCCCATCTGCCCCACGTTGGTCAGGCCCAGCGCCACCATCACGGCGGCGACGCCGAGGAAGGCGGCGATGAGCTTCGTGCGCACGCTGCGGCGCAGGAAGGAGGGGGCCAGCGATCACCCCGGGATGCTCCCGAGATGAGATCAGTTGGTACCGCAGTCATCGGCCGATCTCGTACCGCTGTGGAGGTCGCGACACCCCCGCCTCGTTGTGATCTTCGCCGCCGGGTGCGCCGGGGCGCCGCGGGACAGCGCCTACCGCACCGGCACCGCGCTCAACGGCGCAGCCACCTCTTGTGCCACTCGCACAGCGGGCTCTATGGTTCATTACATGAGTAACGAACCAACGAGCCGTCAGGCTCGTCTCGTTGGTGCCGGGACGACGTGAACGACGACGCCGGCCCGATCTTCCGTCAGATCGCGACCCAACTGGAGGACGCGATCGTCGACGGCTCCCTCCCTGAGGAGAGCCAGGCCCCCTCGTCCAACGAGCTGGCCGCGTTCCACCGCATCAACCCCGCCACGGCGGCCAAGGGCTTGAACCAGCTGGTCACTGACGGGGTCCTCTACAAGAGACGAGGAGTGGGGATGTTCGTCGCCACCGGTGCCCGCGAGCAGCTGCTGAAGCGGCGGCGCAGCGAGTTCGCCGACCAGTACCTGACGCCGTTGCTGGTCGAGGCCGAGAAGGTCGGGATCAGCGTGCCCGAGATCGCCGCCATGCTGCGGGAACGGACGGTCCGGTCATGACCGGCGCCGCCACCCTGGACCGGGTCACCATGCGGTTCCGGGGGCACACCGCGTTGAGCGACGTCTCGGTCGCCTTCCAGGCGGACACCATCACCGGGCTGCTCGGCCGCAACGGCGCCGGCAAGACGACCCTGATGCAGCTGCTCACCGGCCACCGGGTGCCGACGTCCGGGCAGGTGGAGGTGCTCGGCGGGCGGCCCTACGAGAACGACGCGGTGCTCAGCCGGATCTGCTTCATCAAGGAGAGCCAGCGCTACCCGGACCACTTCCGGGTGCGGGACGCCGTCGAGGTGGCGGCGACGCTCTACCCGAGCTGGGACCGCGACCTGGCCGAGCAACTGCTCGACGACTTCGAGCTGCCGCGCAAGCGGCCGGTCAAGAAGCTCTCCCGGGGCATGACCTCGGCCGTGGGGATCGTCCTCGGGCTCGCGTCGCGGGCCCCGGTGACGCTGTTCGACGAGCCGTACCTCGGGCTCGACGCCGTGGCCCGGCAGCTGTTCTACGACCGCCTGCTGGCCGACTACGCCGAGCACCCACGGACCGTCGTGCTCTCCACCCACCTGATCGAGGAGATCAGCGACCTGCTCGAGCACATCGTGCTCATCGACCGGGGCCGGGTCCTGCTGGACGCGGACGCCGAGTCGCTCCGCGCCACCGCGCTGACGGTGGCCGGGCCCGCAGACATCGTCGCCCGTTTCGTCGCCGATCACCGCGTGCTGCGCCGGGAGGCTGTGGCCGGACACGCCCGGGTCGTGGTCCAGCTCCGTTCCGTGACCGACCGGCATGCGGCCACCGAGCTGGGGCTGACCGTCGAGCCGACATCGATCCAGCAGCTCGTCGTCGCGCTGAGCAGAGCCGCCACCGGGACACCGGACACCCAGGCCAACACTGCCTTCGAGGAGGTCTCCCGGTGAACCGCACCCTTGCCACGGCCCGCATGCACCTCGTCCACCCACTGGTCATCCTGGGCATCCCCTGGCTGGTCGTCGGTATCAGCTTCGCGATCAACCTCGCCGTGTGGGCCCTCGGTGACCTCGAGAGTGTCTCCGGCGGGGAAGGCTTCACCGGTGGCCTGGCGTCGCTCTACATCACCGTGCTGGTGGTGTTCGCCCAGGGGGTCACCCAGATGTTCCCGTTCGCCATGGGCGTGAGCATCAGCCGGCGCACGTTCTACCTCGGCACCGCCCTCGTGGCCGCCGGGCAAGCACTGGGGTACGGCGTCCTGCTGACCGTTCTGCAGTCGATCGAGAGCGCCACAGCGGGCTGGGGGATCGGCCTGCCCTTCTGGGCACCCGGGCCGATCGAGGTCGGCAACCCCGCGCTGCAAGTCGTCGTCTACGCACTCCCCATGCTGGCTTGCGCGTTCCTGGGCATGGCGATCGGCGTCGTCCTGAAGCGCTGGGGTGCGAGCGGTATGTGGATGCTGGCCATCGGGACGCTGGTGCTGCTGGGGATCTTCGCCATCGTCGTCACCGGACTCGGCACATGGCCCGCCGTCGGCAGCTGGCTGGTCGACCGGACCGTCTACGAGTACACGCTCGTGCTGCCGGCGCTGGCTGCGGTCGCACTGGCCGGCCTGTCCTGGACGGGACTACGTCGAGCCGTTCCCTGATCCACGCTCGCTGACGCTGGTGGCCGGTCACCCGAGGTGACCGGCCACCGGCGTTGCGCACCCCGTTCACGAGGCCCGTCGACCACCCTTCCGTCACGGTGACGTTGACATGACCGTGGATCGGGACTACCGCGACCAAGATCGCGGATGCCGAACCGGTGGTCGGACGAGCAGGGGAGGTTGTCACCGCTCCCACGGGGCCGCTGCCCCGCCCCGCCAAGGAGGGGCTTGACCCTTGCCGCGGCGCCGGCAGATCCCGCCCCGCGTCCCAGGCCGGGACCTTCGTCCACATCGAAGAGAATGGAGCTCGAAGAGGATGGAGTTCCGTGCCGACAGCGCCCGGCTCGGTCGAGGGGCGTCCCCTGGAATGCCGAAACGGGGCCACAGCGTGAGCTGTGACCCCGTTTCGGGAAAGATTGTCCGGCGGCGTCCTACTCTCCCACCCGGTCCCCCGGGCAGTACCATCGGCGCTGAAAGGCTTAGCTTCCGGGTTCGGAATGAGACCGGGCGTTTCCCTTTCGCCATGACCGCCGTAACACTGTGAAACTATCGGCCACCCCTTGTTACGGGGGGCTCGTCGTTTCAGAGCTGCACAGTGGACGCGAGACAACATTTTGCAAGAAAAGGCTGGATGGTGTGTGTGATCAAGCCCTCGGCCTATTAGTACCGGTCAGCTCCACGACTCACGCCGCTTCCACTTCCGGCCTATCAACCCGCTGGTCTGGGCGGGGGCCTTACCCGGTTGACCCGGTGAGAGACCTCATCTTGAAGCGAGCTTCCCGCTTAGATGCTTTCAGCGGTTATCCCTGCCGAACGTAGCCAACCAGCAGTGCTCCTGGCGGAACAACTGGCACACCAGAGGTTCGTCCGTCCCGGTCCTCTCGTACTAGGGACAGCTCTTCTCAAGTCTCTTACGCGCACGGCGGATAGGGACCGAACTGTCTCACGACGTTCTAAACCCAGCTCGCGTACCGCTTTAATGGGCGAACAGCCCAACCCTTGGGACCTACTCCAGCCCCAGGATGCGACGAGCCGACATCGAGGTGCCAAACCATCCCGTCGATATGGACTCTTGGGGAAGATCAGCCTGTTATCCCCGGGGTACCTTTTATCCGTTGAGCGACACCGCTTCCACATGCCGGTGCCGGGTCACTAGTCCCAGCTTTCGCTCCTGCTCGACCCGTCAGTCTCGCAGTCAAGCTCCCTTGTGCACTTGCACTCGACACCTGATTGCCAACCAGGCTGAGGGAACCTTTGGGCGCCTCCGTTACATTTTGGGAGGCAACCGCCCCAGTTAAACTACCCACCTGACACTGTCCCTGATCCGGATCACGGACCGAGGTTAGACATCCAATTCGACCAGAGTGGTATTTCAACGATGACTCCACGAACACTGGCGTGCCCGCTTCACAGTCTCCCACCTATCCTACACAAGCCGAACCGAACACCAATATCAAGCTATAGTGAAGGTCCCGGGGTCTTTCCGTCCTGCCGCGCGTAACGAGCATCTTTACTCGTAGTGCAATTTCGCCGAGCCTGTGGTTGAGACAGCTGAGAAGTCGTTACGCCATTCGTGCAGGTCGGAACTTACCCGACAAGGAATTTCGCTACCTTAGGATGGTTATAGTTACCACCGCCGTTTACTGGCGCTTGAGTTCTGAGCTTCGCCCCGAAGAGCTAACCCGTCCCCTTAACGTTCCAGCACCGGGCAGGCGTCAGTCCGTATACATCGTCTTTCGACTTCGCACGGACCTGTGTTTTTAGTAAACAGTCGCTTCTCACTGGTCTCTGCGGCCACCCACCGCTGCCCCGCGCAAGGCGGTTCACAGCAGATGGCCCCCCTTCTCCCGAAGTTACGGGGGCATTTTGCCGAGTTCCTTAACCACAGTTCGCTCGATCGCCTTGGTATTCTCTACCTGACCACCTGAGTTGGTTTGGGGTACGGGCCGCTAAGAACTCGCTAGAGGCTTTTCTCGGCAGCATAGGATCATCCAATTCGCCTCATTCGGCTATGCGTCGGGCCTCACCCTGCATGTGCCACGGATTTACCTATGGCACGGGCCACACCCTTGCACCGGTACTACCACTCACCGGTAGGACTACCTTCCTGCGTCACCCCATCGCTTGCCTACTACCAGTCCGGGTCCCACGCTCCACCAGATCAGACCCGAAGGTCAGTCACCGGCTTCGGATGGTTAGCATCGCTGGGTTCAGCATGGGCGTTCTTTCGCGGGTACGGGAATATCAACCCGTTGTCCATCGACTACGCCTGTCGGCCTCGCCTTAGGTCCCGACTCACCCTGGGCGGATTAGCCTGGCCCAGGAACCCTTGGTCATCCGGCGGGGGAGTTTCTCACTCCCCTTTCGCTACTCATGCCTGCATTCTCACTCGTGTGGCGTCCACGGCTGGATCACTCCGCCGCTTCCACCGCCACACGACGCTCCCCTACCCATCCACACACCTGGCCCTGAACCGAAATCCTGGACGGGTTCATGTGAATGCCACAGCTTCGGCGGTGTGCTTGAGCCCCGCTACATTGTCGGCGCGGAACCACTTGACCAGTGAGCTATTACGCACTCTTTCAAGGGTGGCTGCTTCTAAGCCAACCTCCTGGTTGTCACTGCGATCCCACATCCTTTTCCACTTAGCACACGCTTAGGGGCCTTAGCCGATGATCTGGGCTGTTTCCCTCTCGACTACGAACCTTATCGCCCGCAGTCTCACTGCCACGCTCTCACTTACCGGCATTCGGAGTTTGGTTGACTTCAGTAAGCTTGTGGGCCCCCTAGGCCATCCAGTGCTCTACCTCCGGCAAGAAACACGTGACGCTGCACCTAAATGCATTTCGGGGAGAACCAGCTATCACCGAGTTTGATTGGCCTTTCACCCCTACCCACAGCTCATCCCCTCCGTTTTCAACCGAAGTGGGTTCGGTCCTCCACGCGGTCTTACCCGCGCTTCAACCTGGCCATGGGTAGATCACTCGGCTTCGGGTCTAGAGCACGCGACTGAGACGCCCTGTTCGGACTCGCTTTCGCTACGGCTACCCCACACGGGTTAACCTCGCCACGTACCGCTAACTCGCAGGCTCATTCTTCAAAAGGCACGCAATCACCCCTCCACCGAAGTGGATAAGGCTCTCACGGCTTGTAGGCACACGGTTTCAGGTACTATTTCACTCCCCTCCCGGGGTACTTTTCACCTTTCCCTCACGGTACTTGTCCGCTATCGGTCACCAGGGAGTATTTAGGCTTAGCGGGTGGTCCCGCCAGATTCACACCGAATTTCACGGGCTCGGTGCTACTTGGGATACAACTCGGGAGGCCATGCGTTTTCGTGTACGGGGCTCTCACCCTCTACGGCGACCCCTTCCAGAGGCCTTCCACTAACACAAGACTTTCTGACTCCCTGCACCCTCGGCAGAAGATGCTGAATCGTCCCACGACCCCGACCACACAACGCCTGCCGGCTTGGCATGCAATCGGTTTAGCCTCATCCGCTTTCGCTCGCCACTACTCACGGAATCACGGTTGTTTTCTCTTCCTGTGGGTACTGAGATGTTTCACTTCCCCACGTTCCCTCCACACGCCCTATGTGTTCAGGCGCGGGTCACACCACATGACTGGTGCGGGGTTCCCCCATTCGGAAATCCTCGGATCAACGCTCGGTTGGCAGCTCCCCGAGGCTTATCGCAGCCTCCTACGTCCTTCATCGGCTCCTGGTGCCCAGGCATCCACCGTGTGCCCTTAACAACTTGACCACACAACAACACCCACACCCACCCACCACCAACCCCACCCACCAGACCCGAAGACCCAGCCCAGCGACCGAAGCCGCCAGCGGTGACACAAGTGATGGACCAGTGCGGATATCCAGATACCTACAAAAGATGCTCGCGTCCACTGTGCAGTTCTCAAACGACGAACAGTCACCCCGCTACCACCCACCACCAGACCCCACCACCCACCAACCCCACACAGGGACCAGCAGACGATCAGCGGTATGACGAGCACGAAGCCCTGCCACCAGAAGCAACAACCCAACCCAGCCACACCCACAGGCATGACCACGCCGGCCCGTTCCCTCAGGACCCAACAGCGTGCCTACGACCAGCCACCCACCACCACCCCGCTCCACACCCCCACCCGCGAACGAGTAGAAGGCCGTACTAGGGGCAGCACCAAGCCACCAGCCGAACTGGTCAGTGTTCCACCCTCGAGCTCCGCCACGAACACCCGAGCCCCTCGAGATTGAGGACACTTCACGGTCCGTGCACGGCTCTGGACCACCACACAGAATGTGGCGGCCAGTGCTCCTTAGAAAGGAGGTGATCCAGCCGCACCTTCCGGTACGGCTACCTTGTTACGACTTCGTCCCAATCGCCGATCCCGCCTTCGACGGCTCCCTCCACAAGGGTTGGGCCACCGGCTTCGGGCGTTACCGACTTTCGTGACGTGACGGGCGGTGTGTACAAGGCCCGGGAACGTATTCACCGCAGCGTTGCTGATCTGCGATTACTAGCGACTCCAACTTCATGGGGTCGAGTTGCAGACCCCAATCCGAACTGAGACCGGCTTTTTGGGATTCGCTCCACCTCGCGGTATCGCAGCCCTTTGTACCGGCCATTGTAGCATGTTTGCAGCCCTAGACATAAGGGGCATGATGATTTGACGTCATCCCCACCTTCCTCCGAGTTGACCCCGGCAGTCTCCTATGAGTCCCCACCATCACGTGCTGGCAACATAGAACGAGGGTTGCGCTCGTTGCGGGACTTAACCCAACATCTCACGACACGAGCTGACGACAACCATGCACCACCTGTGCACGACGCCAAAGGCACCCCGTATCTCTACGAGATTTCCGTGCATGTCAAGCCTAGGTAAGGTTCTTCGCGTTGCATCGAATTAAGCAACATGCTCCGCCGCTTGTGCGGGCCCCCGTCAATTCCTTTGAGTTTTAGCCTTGCGGCCGTACTCCCCAGGCGGGGCGCTTAATGCGTTAGCTGCGGCACGGAGACCGTGGAATGGCCCCCACACCTAGCGCCCAACGTTTACGGCGTGGACTACCAGGGTATCTAATCCTGTTCGCTCCCCACGCTTTCGCTCCTCAGCGTCAGTAACTGCCCAGAGACCCGCCTTCGCCACCGGTGTTCCTCCTGATATCTGCGCATTTCACCGCTACACCAGGAATTCCAGTCTCCCCTGCAGTACTCCAGTCTGCCCGTATCGACTGCAGGCCCGAGGTTGAGCCTCGGGTTTTCACAGCCGACGCGACAGACCGCCTACGAGCTCTTTACGCCCAATAATTCCGGACAACGCTTGCACCCTACGTATTACCGCGGCTGCTGGCACGTAGTTGGCCGGTGCTTCTTCTGTAGGTACCGTCACTTGCGCTTCGTCCCTACTGAAAGAGGTTTACAACCCGAAGGCCGTCATCCCTCACGCGGCGTCGCTGCGTCAGGCTTTCGCCCATTGCGCAATATTCCCCACTGCTGCCTCCCGTAGGAGTCTGGGCCGTGTCTCAGTCCCAGTGTGGCCGGTCACCCTCTCAGGCCGGCTACCCGTCGTCGCCTTGGTAGGCCACTACCCCACCAACAAGCTGATAGGCCGCGGGCCCATCCTCAGCCGATAAATCTTTCCACCACCAGACCATGCGGTCAGCGGTCACATCCGGTATTAGCACCAATTTCTTGGAGTTATCCCAGAGCTGAGGGCAGGTTGCCCACGTGTTACTCACCCGTTCGCCGCTAGGGCACCCCCCGAAGGAGGGCCTCGCTCGACTTGCATGTGTTAAGCACGCCGCCAGCGTTCGTCCTGAGCCAGGATCAAACTCTCCGTAGATGAATTCAACCCACGGCTGAGAACCGAGAGCTAGCACTCTCGATGTCAATCAACCAAAGGAATCCCCAACCAGACCACCCGAAGGCGACCCAGCCGAATGGGGGTTTAACTATATGGCACTGACTTTCGGCACGCTGTTGAGTTCTCAAGGAGCGGACGCGCACGAAACCCGACCGAATTGCTTCGGCCATCGTTCGCGGCGGTGTTCCCACAGTACATCGAGCTCCGCAGCGGCTCACCCTCAGGGGGTTCGGCCGGCGGTTTCCCAGGCCTTGCGGCCCGGTCCGTTCTCGCTCGGTGCATGGAAGACATTACACGCCCTCAGAGGGCCCTGCAAACCGGGGGGTCCCCGGGGGTCCACCGAAGACCTGATGGCGCTCCTGAGCTGGGAGGACGCCGCTCAGGCCACCCCGCGGGGGCGGAACTGGACGCTGACCCTCGGTCCGACCGCCTTCGTCGTCTTCGGGATGCAGTGCTCCCACGTGCGCTGGCAGGAGCCGCCCATCACCACGAGGTCTCCGTGCCCGAGTGGGAAGCGCAGGCTCTCCCCTCCGCCGACCGGTCGCAGCAGCAGCGGGCGTGGGGACCCGAAGGACACGATCGCGACCATCGTGTCCTCCGTCCTGCTGCGGCCGATGCGGTCGCCGTGCCAGGCGACGCTGTCGCGCCCGTCGCGGTAGAGGCACATCCCCGCGCTGACGAACGGCTCTCCGAGCTCGGGTCCGTAGTGGTGGTTCAGGCTGCGCCGCGCGTCGGTGAGCAGGGGGTGCGGCAGTTGCTCGTCACCGCCGTACCACCGCAACAGGCGGGGAACGGCGACCTCCCGGTCGTACATCTGCCGCCGGTCGGCCCGCCAGCCGATGTCGCCCAGCAGGACGTCGAGCACCGCGTCGGACCCCTCCACCCAGCCGGGCAGGTGATCGACCCAGGCGCCGCCGCTGAGCTGGTGGCGGACGACCCGGCCGTCGAGGTGGGTGATCTCCGGCTCGTCGGCGACGTCCCACATGGACGGCTGGTGCGCGAGCGTCATGATGCGACGCTAGCGCAGTTTTCGCACAGCTGTTCGAAAAGCTGTGGACAACCTCAGGCAGAGAGGGCCAGCACGAACGGCAGCACCGACCCGGCACCGGCCAGGCGCAGCTCGCGCCCGGCGACGGTCATCGTCCACCGGGAGTCGGCGAGGTCGTCGACCAGCAGCACGGGCGCGTCCCCGACGTCCGCCAACCGGTCCCGGAGTCCGGGGCCGACGACGATCCGCTGCCAGACGCCGGCCAGCCGGAAGGCGCTGTTGCCGCCCGGGCCGCCGGTCGGCCCGCCGTGCGCGAGGTCCAGCGAGCCGAGGTACGGCAGCCGGCCCATCCGGGCGAGCCCCTCGGCCACGCCGGTGACCAGCGCGGGCCGCCGGCGCGACGGCATGGCCACCACAGCACCGGGTCGCTGCGCCCAGTCCCAGGCGCCGAGCACCCGGCCGCAGGCCTTCAGCAGCTCCTCGTCCGGCGGTGCGTCGTTGGGCAGCCCCGGGCGGATGACCCGGTGGCTCACGTCGTACGCGGCGTCCGGGTCCTCCTCCAGCGGAGGCGCCTCGACGTCGTCGGCCAGGGTCGCCACGCCGCCCACACCGTCGTCGCCGAGCAGGGAGCGGAGCTTCTGCCCCCACCCGAGGTCGGTCAGCCGGGCGACGGCGCGGCCGGTGGTGATCTGCTCGGCCGGCGCGATCTTCCCCTTCACCTCGACACCGAGCCGGTCGGCGCCGGTGGGCCACTGGGCGCGGGGCGCCAGCTCCACCCCGGGCCGGTCGAGCCGGGCCGAGGCAGCCTCGGCGGCACCGGCCGGGACGTCGGTCGCGTACCAGGGGCCGGCGCAGACGTCACAGCGGCCGCAGGGGGCCGCGGTCGGGTCGTCCAGCGCCTCCTGCAGGAAGGCCATCCGGCACTCCGCGGCGTCCACGGGTCTGGCGTAGCTGAGCATCGACCGCTGCTCGGCCTCCCGGGTGGCGGTGACCCGGGAGTACCGGTCGGCGTCGTAGACCCACGGGACGCCGGTCGACCGCCACCCGCCCTGCACCCGCTCGACCGCGCCGTCGACGGCCAGCACCTTGAGCAGCAGCTCCAACCGGGAACGGCGGACGTCGGCGACGGTCTCCAACCGCGCCACCGACCAGGCCTTGCCATCGGCCATGGCGGTGAGGACTGCGGCCGCGTGGTCCTCCCGCGGCATCGAGGAGGTGGCGAACCACTGCCAGATCGCGATGTCCTCCGGCCCGGGGAGCAGCAGGACGTCGGCGTGCTCGACCGCGCGGCCCGCGCGGCCGACCTGCTGGTAGTAGCTGACCGGCGACGACGGCGCGCCCAGGTGGACGACGAACCCCAGGTCGGGCTTGTCGAAGCCCATGCCCAGCGCCGAGGTGGCGACCAGCGCCTTCACCCGGTTCTCCCGCAGCGCCTCCTCGGCGTCCTTGCGGTCGGCGTCGTCCAGCCGGCCGGTGTAGGCGCGGACGTCGTACCCGGCGTCGCGCAGCAGCGCGGCCGTCTCCTCGGCCGCGGCCACGGTGAGCGTGTAGACGATGCCGCTGCCCGGCAGGTCGCCGAGGTGGGCGGCGAGCCAGGCCAGCCGGGCGCGGTCGGTGTCCAGCCGCAGCACGCCCAGGCGCAGGGAGTCGCGGGCCAGCGGCCCGCGCACGGTGGTGACCTCGACGCCACCGGCGCCCAGCTGCTCGGCGACGTCGGCGACCACCCGCTCGTTCGCCGTCGCCGTCGTGGCGAGCACCGGGGTGCCCGGGGCCAGCTGCCCCAGCAGGTCGCGGATGCGCCGGTAGTCGGGGCGGAAGTCGTGCCCCCAGTCGGAGACGCAGTGCGCCTCGTCGACGACGAGCAGCCCGCAGCGCTCGACCAGGCCGGGGAGCTGCTCGTCACGGAACCGCGGGTTGGTCAGCCGCTCCGGGGAGACCAGCAGGACGTCGACGTCGTCGGCGGCGAGCCGGGCGTTCACGTCGTCCCACTCGGTGACGTTCGAGCTGGAGATCTCCACCGCCTTGATGCCGGCCCGGGCGGCGGCCGCGACCTGGTCGCGCATGAGCGCGAGCAGCGGACTGACCAGCAGCGTCGGCCCGGCCCCGCGGCGGCGGAGCAACGCGGTGGAGACGAAGTAGACCGCCGACTTGCCCCAGCCGGTGCGCTGCACGACCAGCGCGCGCTGCTGTCGCTCGACCAGCGCGGCGACCGCGGCGTCCTGCCCCTCGCGGAAGACGGCGTCCGATCGGCCGGTGAGCTCGCGCAGCACCCCGAGGGCCTCGTCTGCCAGGTCGGTGCTCGGCGGCGCAATGGTGCTCATGCCTCCGCACGGTAGGCGCTGGTACCGACAACGGGACCCGGTGTGCGGTGACTGTGGACGGACGGTTGGATGGCGTCTGATGCTGCCGCCGGACAACCACGTGCACAGCGAGTTCTCCTGGGACACCGGGCCACGGGCCTCGCTCCTGCGGGCCTGCGCGCGCGCCGTCGAGATCGGCCTGCCCGCGATCGCCTTCACCGAGCACCTGGACTTCACCGTCTGGGACGCCGCCGACCGGGCCACGGCCCAGGGCCTCACCGACCGGCACCCGGCCAACCAGCTGCCGATCGACGTCGACCTGTACGCCGAGACGATCTGGGAGGCCCGGCAGCGCTTCCCCCAGCTGCGCGTGTGGTCCGGGGTGGAGGCCGGCGAGCCGCACCTGTTCGGGGCGAGCGTCGCGGCGCACCTGAGCGCGTCCCCGGTCGACCGCATCCTGGGTTCGCTGCACTCCCTGCCCGTCGACGGCCGGCTGATGGGGGTCAACCGGCTGCTGCACGCACCGGGGGTCGACGTGGTCGGCACGATGCGCCGCTACCTCACCGAGATGGTGGGGATGATCGAGGCCAGCGACGTCTTCCAGGTGCTCGCCCACTGCGACTACCCGCGTCGCTACTGGCCCGGGGGGCGGGACGCCTACCCGGAGGCGGCGTTCGAGGAGGAGTACCGGGCGGTCTTCCGGGCGCTGGCCGGCAGCGGCCGGGCGCTCGAGGTGAACACCACCAGCCCGCTGTGGTCGGTGGAGCTGCTGCGCTGGTACCGCGAGGAGGGCGGCGACGCGGTGAGCTTCGGCAGCGACGCCCACCAGCCGCACCTGGTCGGGCAGCGCTTCGACCTGGCGGTCGACGTCGTCGAGCAGGCGGGTTTCCGCCCCGGCCGGGACCGTTTCGACTTCTGGCGACGTTGAGTAACGGAACCCGGGGGTAACAGTCCGCCCCGGGACTGCCGAGAACACCGGCGTGACCGATCTGCAGAGCACCGGGGAACCCGTTCCCTTCGAGGAGATGGCCGCTGCCGGGCGCGCGTACGTCGAGCAGCTGCACGACGAGGCCATGCACGTGATCGCGGACCTCGCCGAGCACTGGGACGACGTCGTGCCCGAGCCGCTCGCGGACGTCGACGCGACAGCGGAGGCCGTCACCGAGGACACCGTCACCGGGAACGCAGTCACCGGCGACGCCGTCACCGCGGACGACGATGAGGACGACGCCCTGGCCGAGGACGTCACCGCCGCCGAGGCGGAGGAGATCCGGGTGCTGCTCCCCTCCGAGCTGCCCGCCCTCCCGCCGCTGCCCCCGCTGCAGCGGGACGCCCGGCTCGCCGCCGCCGTCACCGACCAGTTCGCCGTGCCGCCGGCCGAGGACGCCGCGCTCGTCGCCGCCGCCTGACCGCAGGTACTTCACCGCTAAGGCACCGGACCGCTAGGGTCCGGCGGGTGACCCCTCCCCGCCGCGTGGTCGTCGCCCTGGGCGGCAATGCGATGACCGGCCCCGACGGGTCGGCCACCCCCGGTGCGCAGCGCGACGCGATCGCCGTCGCCGCCGGACACCTGGCCGCCGTCGTCGCGACCGGGGTCGAGGTCGTGGTCACCCACGGCAACGGCCCGCAGGTGGGGAACCTGCTGGTCAAGAACGAGCTCGCCGCACACGAGGTGCCCCCGGTGCCGCTGGACTGGAACGTGGCCCAGACCCAGGCCACGATCGGCTTCACCGTGGCCGACGAGCTGGACGCCGCGCTCGCCGCCCGCGGGCTGCCGCAGCGCACCGCCGCCCTGGTCACCCGCACGCTGGTCGACGCGGCCGACCCCGGCTTCCGGTCCCCGACCAAGCCCGTCGGCCGCCACCTGCCGCGAGAGCGCGCGCAGCACTTCATCGGGCTGGGCCAGGTCTGGGAGGACCGCGGGGAACGCGGCTGGCGGCGCGTCGTCGCCTCGCCGGAACCGCTGGCGGTGGTCGACGTCGCGGCGATCCGTGCGCTGGCCGGGGCCGGCTTCGTCGTCGTCTGCGCCGGGGGCGGCGGCGTGCCGGTGGTCGACGACGGCCGGGACGGCGGCGCGCTGCGCGGCGTCGAGGCGGTCATCGACAAGGACCTGACCGCGGCCCTGCTCGCCGCCGACGTGGGCGCCGACACGCTCGTCATCGCCACCGACGTCCCGCACGTGATGGTCGACTTCGGCACGCCGGCCGCGCGGCCGCTGGGCCGGGTCACCGTCGCCGAGCTCCGGGCGCACGCCGCCGCCGGTCAGTTCGCCCGGGGCAGCATGGGCCCGAAGGTCGAGGCCGCGCTCCGCTTCGTCGACCGCCGGGCCGGCGCCCGCGCCGTCGTCACGTCCCTGGAACACATCTCCGACGCCGTCGCCGGTGACGGCGTCGGCACCGTCCTCACCGCATAGGAGAAAGCCGTGCCCGCACCGATCGAGGTCCGCAAGGTCCCGCTGCACAACGTGAGCGACGCCTCCGAGCTCGCCAAGCTGATCGACGACGGCGTCATGGAGGCCGACCGGGTCGTCGCCGTCATCGGCAAGACCGAGGGCAACGGCGGGGTCAACGACTACACCCGGATCATCGCCGACCGGGCCTTCCGCGAGGTGCTGCTGGAGAAGGGCTCGCGGAGCAAGGAGGAGGTCGGGGACATCCCGATCGTCTGGTCCGGCGGCACCGACGGCGTGATCAGCCCGCACGCGACGATCTTCGCCACGCTGCCGGAGGAGGCGGTGGGGAAGACCGACGAGCCGCGGCTGACCGTCGGGTACGCGATGAGCGAGGTGCTGAACCCCGAGGACATCGGCCGGATCGCCATGGTGGAGAAGGTCGCCGAGGGCGTGCGCCGGGCGATGGCGGCCGCGGGCATCACCGACCCGGCCGACGTCCACTACGTGCAGACCAAGACGCCGCTGCTGACGATCGAGACGATCCGCGAGGCGAAGTCCCGCGGCGAGGACACCTACTACGACGAGCCGCACGGGTCGATGGACCTGTCCAACGGCACGACGGCGCTGGGCATCGCGGTGGCGCTGGGCGAGATCGAGATGCCGACGCAGGAGCAGGTCATGCGCGACCTGTCGCTGTTCAGCGCGGTCGCGTCCTGCTCGTCGGGCGTGGAGCTGGACCGGGCGCAGATCGTCGTCGTCGGCAACGCCCGCGGCCACGGTGGCGCCTACCGGATCGGCCACTCGGTGATGAAGGACGCCCTCGACCAGGACGGCATCTGGGACGCCATCCGCGAGGCGGGGATGGAGCTGCCCGAGCGGCCGCACGTCAGCGACCTGGGCGACCGGCTGGTCAACGTCTTCCTCAAGTGCGAGGCCGACCCGACCGGCTACGTGCGCGGCCGGCGGAACGCGATGCTCGACGACTCCGACGTCTTCTGGCACCGGCAGATCAAGGCCACCGTCGGCGGCGTGGCCGCGTCGGTGACCGGCGACCCGGCGGTGTTCGTGTCGGTGGCCGCGGTGCACCAGGGCCCGAGCGGCGGCGGCCCGGTCGCGGCGATCATCAAGGCGTAGTCCCCCGCGCCCTCGTCGATCATGGGGCTGTTGCCGGGGCGTGCAGCCGTTCGGCGGCGACAGCCCCGTGATCAGCAGGCGGGAGGAGCGAACCGGAGGTCAGCGGAAAGCCGGCGCCAGGGCGTCGAAGCCCCGGGCGACGGCGGGCAGGAAGCCCGCCGGGTCGTCCCGGGGCGACCAGGTGCCGAAGGCGGTGGCGACCGCGGCGCCGGCGGCGTGCACCGCGAGCGACGAGGTGAACGGGTCGGCGGCCTGGCGCCGGGATGCCCAGCGCTCCATCGCGTCCTCGACGAACCGGTACGCCGAGCGGACGTAGGCGGCCAGCTCCGGGTCGTCCACCAGCTGCCGGCGGACCGCGGCGAGTTGCAGCGCCTGCGCCCCGTCGAGGAAACCGAGCCAGACCCCGCGCAGGGCGGCCCACAGGTCCGGTTCCCCGTCGGCGGCGGCGAGCAACTGGTCGAGACGCGCGGCGTCGTCCGGGTCGGGGTCGAACAGGGCCGCGGCCTTGGTCGGGAAGTGGTTGAAGAAGGTCCGCCGGGAGACGCCCGCCGCCCCCGCCACGTCGTCGACGGTGACGGCAGCGAAGCCACGCTCCCCCACCAGCCGGACGGCGGCCGCCTGCAGGGCGCGCCAGCTGGCCAGGCGGTGCTGCTCGCGGAGGGAGACGTCGGGCACGGAGCGCACGGTAACGAGTCCCACGACGCGGCGATCAGGGCTACGGTGACGACGCTCACACTGCACTGAGTGCAACGAAGCCGACCGGAGGAGCTGCTGATGAGCGCACGCCGACTCGAGGGCAAGGTCGCCCTGATCACCGGAGCCGCCCGCGGGCAGGGCCGGGCGCACGCCGTCCGCCTGGCCCGCGAGGGCGCCGACGTCATCGCGATCGACGTCAACAAGTCCGCGGGGACGACGGCCTACCCCGGCCCGACCCCCGACGACCTGGCCGAGACCGCGCGGCTGGTGGAGGAGCAGGGCCGGCGGGTGGTGGCCCGCGAGGCCGACGTCCGGGACTTCGCCGGACTGAGCGCGGCCGTGCAGGAGGGCGTCGCCGAGCTGGGGCGGCTCGACGTGGTGATCGCCAACGCCGGCATCTGCTCGGCCAACCCGTCCTGGGAGATCTCCGTCGAGCAGTGGCAGGAGACGATCGACACCAACCTGACCGGCGTCTTCTTCACCGCGAAGGCCACCGTGCCGCTGCTCATCGAGCAGGGCACCGGCGGCTCGATCATCATCACCAGCTCGGTGGCCGGCCTGCGCGGACTGCCCTTCCTGGGGCACTACGCGGCGACCAAGCACGGCGTGGTCGGGCTGGCCCGGTCGATGGCCAACGAGCTCGGGCAGCACGGCATCCGGGTCAACACCATCCACCCGCACGGTGTCGCCACCGGGATGACGGTCGACGACCTCCAGCCGCTGATCACCCAGCACGCCGCGACACTGGGACCGATCTTCATGCAGACGCTGCCCGACCCCGTCTCCCAGCCGGAGGACATCGCGAACGCGGTCGCCTGGCTGGCCTCCGACGAGGCCCGGCACGTCACCGGCATCCAGCTCCCGATCGACCTCGGGACGCTGACCCGCTGAGGCAGGTGGGGGCCGCTCGGCCCCCACCTCACCCTCAGGCGACGGTCGTCTGCAGGGTCACCGGGATGTTGCCGCGGGTGGCGTTGGAGTAGGGGCACACCTGGTGGGCGGCCTGCACCAGCTGCTCGGCCGCCGCCTGGTCGACACCGCCGAGCTCGACGTGCAGGGCGACCTCGAGAGCGAACCCGCCGGCGTCGTTCGGGCCGATGCCCACCTCGGCCGTGACCGCGGAGTCGGTGAAGGAGACCTTCTGGTTGCGGGCCACCACCTTCAGGGCACCGTGGAAGCAGGCGGCGTAGCCCGCGGCGAAGAGCTGCTCGGGGTTCGCGCCGCCACCGGGGCCCCCCATCTCGGTGGGGACCTTGAGGTCGAGGTCGACCGATCCGTCGGAAGTGCGGGTGTGGCCGTTGCGGCCCTCACCCGTGGCGGTGGCGATGGCGGTGTAGACGGCAGCCATGGGACTGGCCTCCCGGTGTCGGATTAGTAGACAGAACGGTCGTTCTGCCTCTCGGGACGAGTCCACCACGACCCGGGTCGGGCGTCAACCACCGGGTTACCGTGCTCACCATGACCACCGCAGCGCCGACGTCGGAGGCCCGGGAACGACTGCTGCGCACCGCGTCGACGCTCTTCTACGCCGAGGGGCTGCGCGCCGTCGGGGTCGACCGGGTGATCGCGGAGGCCTCCGTGACCCGGGCGACCTTCTACCGGCACTTCCCCGGCAAGGAGGACCTGGTGGTCGCCTACCTGCACGGCGTCGACCGGGCGGTCCGCGACCGGGCCGGCGTCGTCCCGACCGGGGCGGCCGAGGCGGCACGCTGGCTGCACGCCCTGACCGCGATGGTCGGCGACACGGTGTGCGGCGTCGGCTTCCGCGGCTGCGCCTTCATCAACGCCGCCGCCGAGTACCCCGATCCGGCCAGCCCGGTACGGCGTGCGGTGCGCGCCCACCGGGAGTGGCTGGAGGACGGCGTGCGGACGGCCTTCGCCACGGTCGGGCACCCCGACCCGGCCGACGCGGCTCGGCGCTGGCTGGTGCTGCGCGACGGGGCGATGGTCGCCGGCTACCTCGCCGACCCGGCGCACGCGCAGGCGACGCTCGAGGCCGGGGTGCGTGAACTGCTCGCGCAGGCGCCTGCCAGCTGACCCGGCGGTCAGGCAGCGCGTCCCCGGATCTCGGCCTTGACGTCGGCTGCGTACCGGTCGACGTACTCGTCACCGGAGAGCCGCTGGAGCTCGGCCATGACCTGGTCGGTGATCCGGCGGAGGACGGCGGGGTCGTCGGCGGGCTCCGCCGAGAAGTCCATCGGCTCGCCGAACCGGACGGTCACCCGCCCGGGCCGGGGCCACCGAGCCCCCGCCGGGTACAGCGCATAGCTGCCGATGACGGCCACCGGGACGACGGGGGCCCCGGTGGCCAGCGCCAGTCGCGCGACGCCGGTCTTGCCGCGGTGCAGCCGGCCGTCGGGCGACCGGGTGCCCTCCGGGTAGATGCCCAGCAGGCCACCCTCGCCGAGCACCTGGCCGCCTCGGCGCAGGGCCGCGTCCGCCGCGTTGGCGCCCCCGCGGTCCAGGGGGACCATGCCGATGCTCTCCATCAGCCAGCGCAGCGCCCGACCGGACAGTCCGGGACGGGTGAAGAACTCGTTCTTGGCCAGGTAGGTCACCCGCCGCCGGGTGAGCAGCGGCGGGAAGAACTGGTCGAGGGTGGAGGGGTGGTTGCCGGCCAGGATCACCGGCCCGGTCGCCGGGAGGTGCTCGATGCCCTCCACGCGGGGCCGGAACATGCCGAGGACCAGGGGCCGCGCCAGGGCACGGACGACGGGGTAGGCGTCCACGGTCAGCGCTCGTCCGGTGCCCGGCCGGCGTGGTCGACCAGCTCGGCGGCGCTGTCCGGCGATCCGTGCATGCGTGCACAGGAGGCGCAGCAGAAGAACACACCGTCGGCCTCGACCCCGTGCCCGACCACCTTCACCCCGCAGTGCTCGCACACCGGCGCCAGCGCGTGGATCGCGCACTCGAAGCTGTCGAAGGTGTGCACCGCGCCCGCGGCGTGCACCTCGAAGCTGAGCCGGTAGTCGTTCCCGCAGACCTCGCAGCTGGCCATGGACGTCCCTTC
This sequence comes from Modestobacter roseus, assembly GCF_007994135.1. NCBI lineage: Bacteria > Bacillati > Actinomycetota > Actinomycetes > Geodermatophilales > Geodermatophilaceae > Modestobacter > Modestobacter roseus. The sequence goes on along the minus strand of NZ_VLKF01000001.1, from coordinate 3,816,700 downwards.
CGTCGGTGCGACCCCGGGTGGTCACGTGCGCACCCGACTACCCGAGCCGCCGTCCCGCCAACATGGCCATCGTGGCGGAAGGGGTCACCCCGCCGCGCGGGACTCCTCGGCCAGCGCGGTCAGCGCCTGCTCGAAGCACTGCTGCGGCGGCTGCACCAGGCCGGCGCCGACCTGGCCGGTGCCGGCGACCCGGCCGGCCATGCCGGTGTTGATCTGCGGCAGCCAGCCGGTGCGTGCCACCTGCAGGACGTCGATCCCGGTCGGTGAGCCGCGGAAGCCCAGGATCGGGATCTGCATCGCCGGGTTCTCGGCCAGGGTGAGCTGGTACATCCGCTCCGTCGTCGCCAGGGCGTCGGGAACGGTGCCGCCGACGAACCGGACGATCGCCGGCGCCGCCGCCATGGCGAACCCGCCGATGCCGTAGGTCTCCATGATCGCCGAGTCGCCGATGTCGGGGTTGGCGTCGTCCGGGCCGTAGTCGCCGAGGAACAGGCCGACCGGGGTGTTCGCCGGGCCGGTGAACCAGCGGTCGCCGGTGCCGGCGGTCTGGATGCCGAACTCGGTGCCGTTCCGCGACATCACGGTGACCATCGTCGAGCCGGGGACGTCGCGGGCGGCGTCCAGCGCGAGCTTCGCCGACGGCATGCCCAGGTTGAGGAAGAAGTGCTCGTTGCCGCCGATGAAGGCCAGCGCGGCGGCGATGTCGGCCGACGGCGCGTCGACGGCGACGATCGCCGGGGACAGCTCGCGCAGCGTCATCAGCGAGCCGGCCCGGTTGCGGTTGTGCCCCTCGTCGCCCATCTGCAGCATCTGCGCGAGCACGGCCTTGACGTCGAGCGGCTCCGGGCGCGAGCGGACGGCCTGCTGCAGCAGCGGGCCGAGGACGTCGCGCATCCAGGCCAGCCGGGTGAGCACCTCGTCGTTGAAGGCGCCCATGCGCAGCACCTTGCCCAGGCCCTCGTTGAGGTTGCAGAACGCCTGCCCGCCGTGGACGGGGTCGGTCAGGCACCACATCCACATCGACGGGCTGGTCACCCCGGCCATCGGGCCGACCGCGCGGTGGTGGTGGCAGGAGTCCAGCGTGATCTCGCCGGCGGCGAGGACCCGCTCGGCGTCCTCGACCGACGACGCCCAGCCCTCGAACAGGCAGGCTCCGATGAGCGCGCCGCGCATCGGGCCGGACGCCGTCTCCCAGGTCAGCGGGGGGCCGGAGTGCAGCAGCATGCGGTCGCCGAGGTCGAGCACCTCCCGGGCCGGCCGGACGTCGACCAGGTGCGAACCGGCGGCGAGCAGCCGCTCGACCGCCGTCCGGTTGGCCGCGGCGCGGCGCCGGTCGAGGGCCAGCTGGGCGAGGTCGGCGGCGGCGCCGAAGCCCGGCGGGCGCCAGTCGACGTCGGTGACCGACGCGCCCTGGGCCCGGACGGCGGCGGAGAAGACCTCGACCCCCGCGGCGACGATCGCGGGCGCGGCCGACAGCAGCGGGTTCACGCGTGCTCTCCGATCAGGTCGAGGGCGTACCGGGTGGCCTGGGCGTTGCTGGCGTAGACCGCGGCGCCGGCCTCGGCGAGGGCGTCGGCCTGCCGCGACCAGCCCTGCGGGTCGGCCTCGGTGCCGACCAGCGCGACGACGACCGGCAGGCCCGCGGCCTGCAGCGCGGGAGCGAGGGCAGCGGCCGGGTCGGGGTCGGCGCCGTGGCCGAGGACGACGTCGAGCAGCAGGACCGCCGGCTCACCGCTCTGCGCCAGGGCCGCGATCGCCTCCAGCCGCAGCGTCGGGTCGATCATCGGGTGCGCGCGGCCGACGGTCAGCGCGTCGTCGCCGAAGTCGACGACGACGTGGCCGGTCGCCCGCAGGTCCGTGCCCTGCCCCGTGTCGAGGTCGAGCTCGGGCCGCAGCGGGGTGTTGGAGCGGACGTCGCCCAGCGCGGGGGCGGCGATCAGCATCGCCTCGTCGGCGAGGGTGCCGCCGGAGTAGAAGCCCTTGAGGACCGCACCGGGCGGGACGGCGTCGGCGGCGCCGGGCCGGGCGGGCCACTCGGGGACGGCGACGCCGAGATCACCGAGCAGCGCCTCGACGGCGGCCGTGAGGTCGGGCGACTCCGGCGACAGCGCGGCCGAGCGGACCGGCGTCGAGAGCTGCGCGGCAGCCTGCTGCACCCGCTCGGCGACCTCGGGCGCCGGCGGCTTGGAGACCAGCAGCACCCGCTCGGTGGCCGGGTCCTCGTCCAGGGCGGCGAGCGCGTCGAGGGTGGCCAGCCCGCCGACCGCCGTCGACAGGTCGCGGCCGCCGACGCCGAGCACGTGCGAGACGCCGACGCCGGCGGCGTCGAGCAGGCAGCTGACCTGCTGGGCGCCGGTGCCGCTGGCGGCGACCAGGCCGACCGGGCCGCGGCGGACGACGTTGGCGAAGCCCAGCGCGACGCCGGAGACGATCGCGGTGCCGCAGTCGGGGCCCATGACCAGCACGCCGGCCTCGTGCGCGGCCCGCTTGAGGGCGACCTCGTGCTCGACCGGCACGCCGTCGCTGAACACCAGCACGCTGCGGCCGGCGGCGATCGCGTCGGCGGCCTCGGCGACCGCGTACTGCCCGGGGACGCTGACGATGGCCAGCGCCGGGTCGGCCGCGTCGGCGAGGGCCGCACCCACGGTGCGGGCGGGGATCGCCTGGGCCGAGCCGCGGTCCTCGCGGGCGGTGAGCGCGGCCTCGACGGCGGCGACCGCGGCGGTCAGCTCGGCGTCGTCGGTGGCGCGGAGCGCGATGAGCAGCTGGTCGGGCTGGGCGCCGCCGTCGGGCGCCAGGCCCATGCCGGCGGCCAGCTCGAGGTTGAGCGGCGTGGCCATCGCGACCAGGACGGCGCTGACCCCGTCGCGGGCACCGATCTCTCGGCTGACCTGCATCAACCGCACCGAGTCGGCATAGACGCCACTGCGCAGGGAGACGTGGGTGGGGGTCACCCTGCGGGACGCTACCGGAGGGATGTCTCAGCGGTGAAGTACTTCTCCGGCCACCCGGCGGGCGCAACGAAGATTTAGCACTGAGGTACTTCCGCCTCGCGGGACGGCGGTGACAGAGTGACGCCTTCCACATCTGCACCCGGAGGTGACCGCAGCCGGTGAAGCCCGCCCCGTTCGGCTACGCCGACCCGTCGTCGGTCGAGGAGGCGCTGCGCCTGCTCGACACCGAGGGCGCCAAGGTGCTCGCCGGCGGCCAGTCCCTGCTGCCGCTGCTGTCCATGCGCCTGGCCGCGCCCACCACGCTGGTCGACATCAACCGGGTGCCCGGGCTGGACCGGATCGAGGCCGGCGCCGACGGCGTCCGGGTGGGGGCCCTGGTGCGGCACGCGTCGCTGCTGGCCTCGGCCGAGGCCGCCGCCGTCCAGCCGCTGCTGGCCCGGGCGACGGCGAACGTGGCCCACCCGGCGATCCGGAACCGGGGGACGACGGTCGGCTCGATCGCGCACGCCGACCCCTCGGGGGAGATGACCGCGGTGCTGGCGCTGACGGACGGGTCCGTCACGGTCGCCACCCCGGGCGGGCCGGAGACCATCGGCTGGCGCGACTTCTTCGTCGGGCCGCTGGAGACCTCGGTGCACGGGCCCGCCGTCGTCACCGAGGCGTTCTTCCCCGCCCTGCCGGAGCGTTCGGGAACGGCGTTCGCCGAGATCGCCCGGCGCAAGGGCGACTACGCGGTGTGCGGCGCGGCCGTCGTCGTCACCCTGGACGCCGACCGCCGGGTCGCCGCGGCGCGCGCCGCCTACCTGTCGGTGGGGCTGGTGCCCGAGGTGCACGACCTGACCGACGCGGTCGGCGGTCAGCCGGTCGACACCGCCGACTGGACGGCGGCCGGCGAGCTGGCCCGCGGCCTGGTCGAGCCGGACGGCGACCTGCACGCCAGCGCCGACTACCGCAGGCTGCTGGTGGCCACGCTGACCGCCCGCACCCTGGCCGACGCCGCGGCCGAGGCAGCCTCCCGGACGGAGCAGCGATGACCGAGCAGACCCGGCAGATCACCGTCACCGTGAACGGTGTTGCACGTGAAGCATCCGTACCGGTGCGGTGGCTGCTGTCCGACGTCCTGCGGCACGAGTTCGGGCTGACCGGCACGCACGTCGGCTGCGAGCACGGGGTGTGCGGGGCCTGCACGGTGCTGGTCGACGGCGAGGCGACCCGCTCCTGCCTGGTGCTCGCCGTGCAGGTCGACGGGCACGAGGTGACCACCGTCGAGGGCCTCAGCCGGCCCGACCACCAGGGCGGGGAGGTGCTGCACCCGGTCCAGGAGGCGTTCCGCGAGTGCCACGCCCTGCAGTGCGGCTTCTGCACCCCGGGCTTCCTGACCACGATCGCCGCGGGTCTGGACGCCCGGGACGCGTCGGTGCCGATCTCCGACGACGAGGTCGACGAGCTGGTCGGCGGCAACCTGTGCCGCTGCACCGGCTACGCCAACATCAAGAAGGCCTGCCACCGCGCGGCCGAGACGATGCGCGAGGCGGCCCGGTGACCACGAAGTTCTTCGGCGAGCCGGTGCGCCGGCGCGAGGACGCCCGGCTGATCGTCGGCAAGGGCCGCTACCTCGACGACATCGACTCCGGCGCCTACGCCGCAGCCTTCGTCCGCAGCCCCTACGCGCACGCGCGCGTGGTGGACATCGACGTCGCCGACGCCCTGGACGTCGACGGGCTGCTGGCGATCTACACCTACGAGGACCTCACCGGCCCGATGGCCGAGCCGCTGCCGGTGCTCATCCCCCACCCGCAGCTCACCGCCCCGCGCACCGGTTACCCGCTGGTGCGCGACGTCGCGCGGCACGTGGGCGAGCCGGTGGTGATGGTGGTGGCCACCGACCGGTACGTCGCCGAGGACGCCGCGGACCGGATCTCGATCACCTGGGAGGAGCTCCCGGTGGTGGTCGGGGTCGACGCCGCCGAGCGGGCCGACGCCGTCGTCCACCCCGACGTCCCGGACAACATCGCCGCGCGGCACCACCAGGAGACCGGCGACGTCGAGGCGGCGCTGGCCGCGAGCACGCACACGCTCTCCTTCACCCAGTACTTCGAGCGCAGCGCCTCCATGCCGATGGAGGGCAAGGGCGTGCACGCGCGCTGGGACGACGCCGACTCCTCGCTGCGCGTGTACTCGAGCACCCAGGCGTCGACGTCGGTGCGGGCGGCGATCGCGGCGAAGCTGCAGCTGTCGATGGAGAAGGTCGAGGTCATCGCCCCGGACGTGGGCGGCGGGTTCGGCGTGAAGATCGTGCACCCGTGGCCGGAGGAGCTGCTGGTGCCGATGGCCGCCCGGCTGCTCGGGCACCCGGTGAAGTGGACCGAGGACCGGCGCGAGCACTTCATCTCCAGCGCGCACGAGCGGCAGCAGCGCCAGGAGATCACCATCGGCTACGACGACGACGGCCGGATCACCGCCCTCGACGTCCTGGTCTGGCACGACCACGGCGCGTACACGCCCTACGGGATCATCGTGCCGATCAACACCGCGACCCAGCTGCTCGGGCCCTACGACATCCCGGTCTACCGGGCGGTGGTGAACAGCGTCTACACCAACACCGTCATCGTCACGCCGTACCGCGGGGCCGGGCGCCCGCAGGGCTGCTTCGCGATGGAGCGGGCGATGGACCGGATCGCGCAGGAGCGCGGGCTGGACCGGCTGGAGGTGCGGATGCGCAACCTCATCCAGCCCGACCAGTTCCCCTACGACTGGGGCCTGACCTTCCAGGACGGCCGGCCGCTGGTCTACGACTCCGGCGACTACCCGGGGATGATGGACAAGCTGCGGGCGCTGGCCGACTGGGACGGCTTCGGCGAGCGCCGGGCGGAGGCCGAGGAGCGCGGGAAGCTGCGCGGGATCGGGCTGGCCCCCTACGTGGAGGGCACCGGGCCGGGGCCGTACGAGGGCGCGCACGTGCAGGTGCTGGGCAGCGGGAAGGTGCTGGTCTCCACCGGGCTGACGTCGCAGGGGCAGGGGCACGAGACGGTGTTCGCCCAGCTGGCGGCGGCCGAGCTCGGCGTGCCGATCGAGGACGTCGAGGTGACCACCGGCGACACCCGGCGGTTCGGCTATGCGGTGGGCACCTTCGCCTCGCGGGCCGCGGTGGTCAGCGGCAACGCGGTCGCCCAGGCGGCGCGCGGGGTGCGGGAGAAGGCGCTGCGGATCGCCGCCGACGTGCTGGAGGTCGACCCGGCCGACCTGGAGATCGACGAGGGCCTGATCGGGGTCAAGGGGACGCCGGGGGCGACGATCCCGCTGCGCACGGTGGCGGTGCTGTCCAACCCGCTGCGGTACGCCTTCGACGAGGCGGCGCGGCAGGCCACCCAGTTCGCCGGGCCGGGCGACGACTCGAAGCCGCCGGTGGCCGAGGGCGACGCACCGGGGCTGGAGCACACCGACTACTACTCGCCGCTGCGCTCGACGTTCGCCTCCGGCGCGCACGCAGCGGAGGTGGAGATCGACCCGGCGACGTGGGAGATCGAGATCGTGCAGTACTCGGTGGTGCACGACTGCGGCAACGTGGTGAACCCGATGATCGTCGAGGGCCAGGTGCACGGCGGGGTGGCGCAGGGCGTGGGCGGGGCGCTGTACGAGCGGATGGCCTACGACCGCGACGGGCAGCTGACCAACGCCTCGTTCATGGACTTCCTCATGCCCTACGCGAGCGAGGTGCCGCCGGTGGTGATCGACCACCAGGAGACCCCGTCGCCGCTGAACGCGCTGGGCATCAAGGGCGCCGGCGAGGCCGGCGTCATCCCGGGGTCGGCGGCCATCGCCTCGGCGATCGAGGACGCGGTGGGACGGCGGATCGCGGCGATGCCGATCTCGCCGACGGAGCTGTACGACCTGGTGCGCTCGGACACCGAGCGCGTGATCAACTCTTCTCCCGACGCGACTGGAGCGATGGCATGAGGGACCTGGCGTGAACCTGGACGGCAGTGCGGTGCTCTCGGCGGCGCCGGAGCAGGTGTGGTCGGTGATCACCGACCCGGCGGTGCTGGCGCGGACGATCCCCGGGTGCGAGTCGCTGCAGCAGGTGGGCGAGGACAGCTACACGATGGTCGTCTCGGCCGGCGTGGGCGCGATCCGCGGGAAGTACGCCGGTGAGGTGCGGCTGAGCGACCTCACGTTCCCGTCGTCGTACGTGATGCACGCCAGCGGTTCGGGCGGGCCGGGGTCGGTGCGGGCGACGGTGCAGATCAAGCTGGTGCCCTCCGGCGATGGCACCGAGCTGACGTACTCGGCGGACGCCGTGGTCGGCGGGGCCGTGGCGGGTGTGGGGCAGCGGATGATCACCGGGGTCGCCAAGCGGATGGCCGGGCAGTTCTTCGCCGCCATCGACCAGGAGCTGACCGAGCCCAACGTGGTCGCCGAGGTGGCGCCACTGGCCGCAGACGGTTCCGCGGGAACGTCCACCGGGCCCGAGCAGTACGCGACCATCACCGGGCGCATGCGGCCGACGACCGGCTGGGTGCCGGCGGAGGCCAAGCCCCTGCTGGTCGGCGCCGCCGGCGGCGGCCTGCTCACGTTGCTCGGCGTCTGGGTCGGCTACCTCCTCGGCCGCCGCGGCTGAGCCGAGGCCTACGACCCGACCGGCTCGGCGAGGTTCGGCCCGGCGACCTGCCAGCCGTCCTCCAGCTCCCCGGAGAAGTCGTCCGGGAGGAGTACGGCGGTGCCCCGCTCGACCTCCGCGCCGCCCACCGCGACCCAGACCCCGCGCCGGTCGAACTCCGCGTCGTCCGCGCACGACGCACCCAGCACCCAGTCGCCGTCCTCGACGGACCCCGTCAGCGCGACGACACACCAGGGGTGGTCGGCCGGGCCCCGCGCGGCGTAGACGGCGGAGCCCTCCACCTCACCGATGTAGCGGAGCTCGCCCAGCTCCGCAGGCAGCTGGACGCCGTCGGGGACGGCGTCCTCCGTCGTCGCGGGACGGTCGAACGCGGCCAGCTCGGGTGCGGCAGAACTGCTGCACCCAGCGAGGGCGAGCAGGGCCGCAGCGACGGAGGCAGCTGTCGCCCTCGATGCCGGTGACATGAGCGGACGGTAGCGGAGGCGGGCCCTCACCGGCCCGCCGTCCACACCCGCTCGGACGGCGCCTGACGGCTCCGGGCAGCGGCCGGGCGATCGCCGTGAGGGTGTGTCGGATCCGTGACACGGCATGCCGGGACTGCGACGTCGGCGCCACGGCCGGGCCACACCGGCTCCCTAGCGTCGTTGGTGCGAGTTGCAGGCACCAACGACATCCGAGGAGACAGCATGCGAGGCACGTTCATCACCGCCGCCACGATCTTCCTGACGGTCGGCACCGGGGTCGGCATGGCTGCCGCCGCCGACGCGACCGAGATCCAGTTCCCGGCCGGCGGGACGTCGCAGTCGGTCTCCGGCTCCCTGGCCGCGGGCGGCGAGGACAGCTACACCCTCGACGCCGACGCCGGGCAGACCGCCACCGTCCACTTCACCCGCAGCTCCGACACGGAGCGGTGGACGCTCGTCGGGCCGGACGGCACCCCGCTGCACACCGGCATGACCGAGCAGCAGGAGGACGTGACGACGAAGCTGCCGGCCACCGGCACCTACCGGATCGACGTGCAGACCACCGACGCCGGCGACTACACCCTGGCGCTCACCATCGACAGCAGCTCGGGCTCCAGCGGCCAGGCCGGCACTGGCGGTCAGGTCAGCCAGGTGCCGACGGGCGCCGCGGACACCGGGGGTGGCGCCACCGGCGGGATCGAGGACGCCGGTCTGCTGGGTGCCGGCGCGGCGTCGCTGGCTGCGGCCGGCGCGTTCGGGGCCGTGGCCCTCCGGCGCCGCCGGACCGCCGCCACCACCCTGCCGGACGCCCACTGAGATGCCCGCTCAGCTCCGGCCGGCCCGGGCCGGCGGGGACGCACCCCGCCGGCCCGGCCGGGTCGCCGGCCTCCTCGCCGCGCTGCTCGCCGTCCTGGCGGCGGTGCTGTTCGGGTGCGGCGCCGCATCCCAGGAGCAGGCAGCCGAGCCACCGGCGTCGCTGACCTCCTCCGCACCGACCGCCGCCCCGACGTCCGGCGCACCCGGGTCCGGTAGGGCCCCGGACAGCACCAGTCCGCAGACCACCAGCGCGTCGACCGGGCCGGTCCTGCCGGCCTCGACCCCCACGGTGCTGGACGTGCCCCGCCTGGGCGTGCACCACGACCTGGTCGAGCTCGGCCTCAACCCCGACGGCACGGTCGAGGTGCCGCCGCTGTCGCAGGTCCGGACGCCGGGCTGGTACCGCTACTCGCCCACACCCGGCGAGCTGGGGCCGGCCGTGATCCTGGGGCACATCGACGCCGCCGAGTACGGGAAGGGCGTCTTCTACGACCTGGGCAGCATGCGCCCCGGCGACGAGGTGGACGTGACCCGGGCCGACGGCACCGTCGCCGTCTTCGCCGTCACCGACGTCGGCCAGTACGACAAGGACGACTTCCCCACGGACGCCGTCTACGGCGACCTCGACCACGCCGGGCTCCGGCTGATCACCTGTGGAGGAGCCTTCGATGCGCAGACCCGCAGCTACGAGGACAACATCGTCGTCTTCGCGCGGCTGCGGTCCAGCCACCCGGCTGGTTGAGGAGCCCAACCGGCCTAGGGTGGGCCCGTGATCTCGGCCCGGCCCGTGCTGCGCGCGCTGGTCGTCGCCGGGTGCGGGCTCGTGCTCGCCGGCTGCTCGTTCGAGGGCAGCGTCACCGCCACGGACGACACCTCGTCCACCGGTGGTCCGCCCACCCGCACCGGTGCACCGACGGCGACGTCGCCCGACGGGTCCCCCGCACCGGCGGGGTCGACGACGCCGACCACGAGCTCGTCCCCACCGGCTCCCGCAGGCGACGGGGGAACATCGCCCGCGGTGGAGCGCTGCCACTCCGGCGACCTCGTCGGCCGCCTGGTGACCGAGGACTCCTCGGCCGGCCACCGGCACGCGCAGATCGAACTGCGCAACATCAGCGGCTCGACCTGTCACGTCCGTGGGTACGGCGGCGTCCAGCTGATCGACGAGTACCAGCAGCACCTGGCCACCGAGCAGGACCGGGTGTCACCGCCGGCACCGGCGACGGTCACCGTGGGGCCCGGCGGCACCACGACGTCCGAGCTGACCTGGGCCGTCATCCCCGGCGCCGCCGACGCCGACTCCGGGCCGTGCCAGCCCGAGCCGACGACGCTGTCGGTCATCCCGCCGGACGAGACCGAGCCGCTGGCGCTGGCGTGGAGCCTCGGCCCGGTGTGCCAGGGCGGCACGATCCAGCAGCAGGCCTACCGCTGAGCGGGGGAGGAGACCGATGCCGAGCGTGCTGCTCGTCGACGACGAACCGGCGATCACCGACAACCTGACCCCGTTCCTCAGCCGGGCGGGCTTCGACGTGCGGGTCGCCCGGGACGGCGAGAGCGCCCTGGAGCTGCTCGGCTCCGCCGTCCCGGACCTGCTGGTCCTCGACGTGCTGCTGCCCGGGCTGGACGGGCGTGCGGTGCTGCGTCGCGTGCGGAAGGAGCACGGCGCGCTGCCGGTCATCCTGCTCACCCAGGTCGGGGAGTCGGCCGAGCGCGCGATGGCCCTCGAGGAGGGCGCCGACGACTACCTCAACAAGCCGTTCGACCCGCAGGAGCTGGTCGCCCGGATCCGCGCGGTGCTGCGCCGCGGCCCGGGCGGCGACGGCCCGTCACTGACCGGGGCGCAACGGCTGCGGGCGGGCAGCGTGGTGCTCGACCGCGCCTCCCAGCGCGTGCACCGGGACGACCACGAAGTGGTGCTGACGCCGCGCGCGACCGTGCTGCTCGGCTACTTCATGACCCACCCGGACGAGCTGCTGTCCCGGGAACGGTTGCTGGAGGCGGTCTGGGGCTGGACCTACCAGAGCAGCGCCCGCGCGGTCGACACCCGGGTGGCCGAGCTGCGCCGGGTGCTGGAGGACGACGCTGCGAACCCGACGCTGATCACCACGGTGCCCGGGATGGGCTACCGCTTCTCCGCCCCCGTCGAACGTGCCTGAGCCGCGCCGCCCAGCCCGCCGGGCTCCTCGCCGCCGCCCGCCCGGGGGCTGGATCGGGGCCGGACTGCTCGCCGGGCTGCCGGCACTGCTCGGGATCGCCGCCGAGATCGCGGCCCACACCGGCACGCTCGGCGACCCCCGGGTCGGCGTCCAGGGGAGTGCGCTGCGGAGCGACTGGCTGCTGGCGGCCGGCCTCGCGCTGAGCCTGCTCGCCGGCGTCGTCGTGGCCGGGGCCTGGGAGCGGCAGCGGCACCGGCGACAGGTCGTCGTGGACCAGGCCGAGGCCGCCGCCGCGGACCGGCGGCTCCTGCTCTCCCGGCTGGACCACGAACTGAAGAACCCGCTCACCGCGATGCGCGCCGCCGTCGCGAACGCCGCGGCCGCCGAGCCCGGCGCCGACCTGCACACGGCGCTGGGCAGCATCGGGGAGCAGCTGCTCCGGCTCAGCCGGCTGACCGCGGACCTGCGCAAGATCGCCGAGGTGCAGACCGGCTCGCTCGACTCCGAACCGGTCGACGTCTCCGCACTCCTGACCGAGGCGGTGGAGGTCGTCGGTGAGCAACCGGACGCCGCGGGACGGGACATCCGGCTGGACCTGCCCCGCGCGCCGTGGCCGCTGCCGCCGGTGCGGGGGGACTACGACCTGCTCTCGCTCGCCGTGGTCAACCTGGTCGACAACGCGGTCAAGTACACGCCGACCGGCGGGACGGTGGAGGTGCGGGCCCGGGAGACCGCCGGGTCTGTGCTCATCGAGGTCGCCGACACCGGCGCGGGCATCGACCCCACCGACCTGCCGCACGTCTGGGAGGAGCTGTACCGCAGCCCGCGGGCCCGCCGGGTGCCCGGCAGCGGGCTCGGGCTGCCCCTGGTCCGGGCGGTGGTGGAGCGGCACGGCGGCACGGTCGCCGCCGACAGCCGGCTCGGCGCGGGTACCGCGGTCCGGCTCCGCCTGCCCGCGGCAACGCCGGAGGCCTGACCTCAGCTGACGCGCAGACCGTCCAGAGCGGTGGCCAGGATCGGGCGGGAGTACTCGGGGTCGCCGTGGATCGCGCTGACCGCGATGACCATGTCGAGCACCTGCTCCAGGGTCAGGTCACCGCGGATCTCCCCCGCCTCCTGCGCGGCGGCCAGCAGTGGCCGGCCGGCGGCGAGCACCCGCTCCCGGCTGCGGTCCAGCACCGGCCCCGGCCCCTCCGCCTGGGCGAGCAGCTCGGCGGCGATCTGGTGCTTGCTGGCGAAGAACTCGGCGAACCGGAGCACCCAGGCGAGCAGCCGTTCACCCGCGGTCTCGCCCTCCGGCGAGGCGGCCGCGGCGCAGACGGCGTCGACCTGGTCGGTGTACAGCGCCTCCAGCAGGTCCTGCCGGCCCGGGAAGTTCCGGTAGAGCGTCGCCATGCCGACGTCGGCGCGGCGGGCGATCTCAGCCATGGAGAGCACAGCGCCTTCGGCGAACCCGGCTCGCGCGACCTCGAGGATCCGGCCCCGGTTGCGCTCGGCATCCGCTCTTCTGGGAGGCATGACTTCCTAACCGGAAAGGGTGTCCGTTACGGTGAGCGGACAGGCTGTCCGTTTCGGGCACAGCCTACCCAGACCGAGGAGCACCCCGTGGAACAGCGACCCCTGGGCCGGACCGGCATGTCCGTCAGCCAGCTCTGCCTCGGCGCCATGATGTTCGGCGCCGTCGGCAACCCCGACCACGACGAGGGCGTGCGGATCGTCCACCGCGCCCTCGACGCCGGGATCACGTTCATCGACACCGCCGACGTCTACTCCGGCGGCGAGTCCGAGGAGGTCGTCGGCAAGGCCCTGGCCGGCGGACGGCGCGACGGCGTCGTCCTGGCCACCAAGGTCGGCCTGCCGTTCGGGCAGGACCCGAACCAGCGCGGGATGTCCCGGCGCTGGATCACCGAGGCGGTGGAGAACTCGCTGCGCCGCCTCGGCACCGACTGGATCGACCTCTACCAGCTGCACCGGCTCGACCCGGCCACCGACGTCGACGAGGCCCTGGGCGCACTGTCCGACCTGGTGCACGCCGGCAAGATCCGGGCCTTCGGCGCCTCCACCGTGCCGGCGTCGGAGATCGTCGAGGCGCAGTGGACCGCCGAGCGCCGCGGCCGGGAGCGGTTCCGCACCGAGCAGCCGCCGTACTCGATCCTGACCCGCGCCGTGGAGGTCGACGTCCTGCCCACCGCCCAGCGGTACGGCATGGGCGTGCTCAGCTACAGCCCGCTGGCCGGCGGCTGGCTGTCCGGCAAGTACCGCAAGGGCCAGGAGGTCAGCGGCCCGGGCTCGGTCGGCCGGGCGCAGCGCTTCCCCGGGGTCTACGACGCCGCGAACCCGGCGAACGCCGCGAAGCTGGACGCCGCCGACGCCCTCGGCGCGCTCGCCGACGAGTCCGGGCTGACACTGGTGCAGCTGGCCATCGCCTTCGTCGTCCGGCACCCGGCGGTGACCTCGGCGATCGTCGGGCCGCGGACGATGGACCACCTGGAGTCCTACCTGGCCGCCGACGACGTCGAGCTGTCGGACGACGTCCTCGACCGGATCGACGCGATCGTCCCGCCCGGCCACACGATCAACGTCGGCGACAACATGTGGACGACGCCCGCGCTCACCCCGGCAGCCCGCCGCCGCTGAGACGGCGATCGCCCGGGCCGGCGAGGTGCCGGCCCGGGCGATCGGAGGTGGTCGGGGTCAGCCGGTGACGACGGCGATCTCGTTCGGGGTGACGTCGAGCTCGCCGGTGGCCAGCACCTCGCCGGTGGCCAGGTCGACCGCGTGCACCGCGTTCGCGGCCGGCTCGGTGACGTAGGCGATCCCGTCGACGACCTTCAGCGCCGGGTGCGGGTCCTGCCACTCGGCCGGGCCCTCCCAGGCGTCGATCACCGGAAAGCTCTCCAGCAGCTCACCGGACTCCTCGTCGAACAGGTGCAGGCCACCGTCCGAGCCGAGCACGACCGCCTCGTCCCGCGGGCCGCGGGCCAGGTCGCGGAAGGTGTACTGCACGCCCTCGGGCAGCGGGACGATCGTCAGGGTGCCGGCCGCGGTGTCGACCAGCGCGATGTCGGAGAGCAGGTAGCCCTCCAGGTCCGGGTCGCTCTTGTAGTCGCCCAGCGCGACCGGCGAGGACTCGGTGGTGAAGATGTTGCCGGTGCGGCCGTACTCGTCGGGGGCGGGGAGCTTGGTGAACTCGCCGTCGAAGACCAGCACGCCGTCGTCGCAGCCGAAGACGGCGACCTCGCCGGCCACGGTGCCCTCGCCGTGCACGCCCGGGCACTCCTCGTTGCGGGCGGTCTCCTCACCGGCGGGGTCGAGCACGCGGACGCCGCTGCGCCCGTCCTCGTTGCCGAGGGTGGACAGCATGCGGCCGTCCTCGAGCTCGATGGCGACGCCGTGGTGGGCGGCCTCCGACGTCCACTCCTCGGTCTCCGGCAGACCCTCGGAGCTGCGCAGGGCGGCGGTCTCGAAGGAGGTGATGTCGCCGGTGCCGTCGGCGAACAGCACCGTGCGGTCGCCGTGGACGACGACGTGCCCGGCGGTGTCGGCGGCGAAGACGTCGTCGGTCAGCTCGGACTCGCCGGCGTAGGAGGTGCCGCCGTCGGTCCAGACGCCGGCGTCGATCACCTGGAAGCCCTCGTCGGTGGTGAGCAGGGCGTGCCGGCCGTCACCGGCGGCGTTGACCCGGAGGAAGCCGCCCTTCTCGTGGTCGCCGACGACCTCGAGGGTGTCGGCGTCGAGCACCAGGACGCCGCCGTCGTAGGTGAGCACCACGCGGGGCTGCGCGGCCGACACCTCCTCGACGGAGGCGGCCGGGGAGACCTCGCCGGACGAGGCCTCGGAGTCGGTGTCGCCGGAGCTGGAGCAACCGGCGACGAGGAGACCGACCGCGCCCAGCATCGCCAGGCGGGTCGGAGCGGACAGACGCGCAGAGTTCATGACAGGAACCCTACTGATAACGATTCTCATTTCCAACACTGGGTCAGCGGAGCCCGTCGACGATGTCCGCGGTGTTGGCCCGCATCATCTCCAGGTAGGTGTCCGCGCCACCCCCGTCGGCGGTCAGCGACTCGGTGAACAGCGGGACGACGGCGACGTCGAGGCCGGCCTGCTCCGCCATCACCTGGGCCAGCCGGTCGGGCTGCGAGGAGTCGGCGAAGACCGTGCGGACCCCGGCCTCGCGGACCGCGGTGGCCAGCTCGTCGAGGTCGCTGGCGCTGGGCGAGGCCAGCGTGGTACCGCTGGGGATCACCGCGCCCACCACCGTGAAGCCGTACCGCGCGGCGAGGTGGCCGAACACGTGGTGGTTGGTGACCAGGGCCCGGCGCTCCGCGGGGATCTGCGCGAACTCCGCCGCCAGCTCCGCGTCGAGCTCGGCGACCTCCGCGCGGTACCGGGCGACGTCGGCGGCCAGCTGGTCGGCGTCCAGACCGTCGACGTCGGCCAGCGCCCCGCCCACCCCGTCGACGACGGCCCGCACCTGCTGCGGGTCGGTCCAGAAGTGCGGGTCGACCCCGGAGGCGTCCTCGGTGGTCCACTCGACCGGCTCGACGAACTCCCCCGCCTCCACGACCGGGACGCCGTCCTCCCGGGCGGCGTCGACGTGGGTCAGCACCCCCTCCTCCAGCCCCAGGCCGTTGGCGACCAGGAGGTCCGCGGCGCGCATCCGGGCCGCCTCCTGCGCCGACACCTCGAACGAGTGCGGATCGGCGCCGGGCTGCATGAGCGTGACCACCTCGGCCTGGTCCCCCACCAGCTCGCCGACGACGTCGCCCAGGATGTTCGTGGTGACCACCACCAGCGGCCGGTCACCGGCCGCGGCGCCACCACAACCGGTGAGGAGCAGCGCTGCGAGGAGCAGCCCGGCCACGCGCCTCACAGCCCGGTCTCCGCGAGGTGCGCCGGCGCGACCTCGGTCGGGAACGAGCGGGCCAGCCGCGCGCCGTCGGCGTAGTCCACCTCGACCAGCCGGTCGCCGCCCGGCACGTTCACGTAGGCCCGGTCGGCGTCCACCTGCAGGTCGACCTCGTCGAGCCGGTCGACCGGCAGCAGCTGCTCGGTCGCCACGATCGCGCCGTCCTCGGGGGTGAGGACGACGACCCGGCCCGCCGTGTCGACCCCGACCACCCGGTCCTCGGCGTCGTCGGCGGCCACCGCGTGCACCCAGGGGGTGTCGGTGGGCACCAGCTGCCAGGTGCGCGCCCGGCTGTCCAGCACCCACACGCCGCGCTGCCCCGCCGGCGCGGCCACCGACGGGCGGCCCGCGCGGTTGGCGAACGCGGCAGCCCGGTCCTCGTCGGCCACCGGCTCGGGGTAGGGGATGCGCTCGAAGGCCACGCCGTCCTCGGTGCCGGTGGCCAGCACCGCGCCGTCGGCGCAGGAGACGACCACCCCGACCCGGGTGGCGTGCCCACCGCGCGGCTCGGCGCACTCGGTCTCGGCCCCGGGCAGCTGCTCGCCGTCGGCGTCCAGGGCCACGACGGACCCGGCCGTGGTGGCGACCAGCCGGTTGCCCAGCGGCACCAGGGCGCCGTCGTGCGGCTCGGCGTCCACCCGGGCGACCTCGGTCAGCTCGCCGTCGCCCAGCGCCGTGCGGTCGAGCACGAGCCCGGCGCCGGTGTCCGGGGAGAACAGCGCGGTGAGGGTCTCCGACGAGGCCGCCCGGACGCCGCCGGACCAGTCCAGCGTGCCGACCACCCGGGCCGGGGCCCGGTAGTAGTGCACGTGGTCGCCGTGGTCGACGGTCCAGGTGCCGGTGTCGACGACGGTGAGCTCGCCGTCGGGCTCGGAGGCCGCGAACAGGAAACGGCCGTCGGTGGCGACCGCCGCGACGCCGCCCACGTCACCCAGCTCGGCCGACTCCTCGGTGAGCAGGTCGACGGCGCGCACCGAGCCCGCGTCGTCGAGGTAGGCCAGCTGCAGCTGCGGCTCGGTCAGCTCGGCGGCGCCCTCGACGTAGCCGTGCCCCCCGGTGGTCGGCGCCGCGCCCGCGCTGGAGGGCTCGACGGCGTCGGAGCCGCAGCCGGCGAGCAGCAGCACGCAGGTCAGGGCACTCAGGGCGAAGCGGGGCGGACGGGACACGGAGGGCTCCAGAGATCGGGTTCAGCGGGGGACGACGGCGCGCGCGGTGACCGAGAGGGCCACCAGCGCGACCGCGGAGAAGGCGATGGAGGCACCACCGGCGGTGCCGGCGTGCCAGGACAGGAGCAGGCCGGCGAGCACGGCCACGGCGCCGAACAGCGCCCCGAGCGCCATGGTCGAGGGCAACCGGGCGGTCCACTGGCGGGCCGCGGCAGCGGGCGCCAGCAGCAGCGCGACGACCAGCAGGGTGCCGATCGCCTGGTAGGACGTGACGACCGCCGCCGTCACCAGCAGCACCATGGCCACGTGCGCCGCGCGGGGGCGCAGCCCGAGGGTGGCCGCGGTGCGTGGATCGAAGGACAGCGCGACGAAGGGCCGGTGCAGCAGCGCGGTCGCCCCGATCAGGACGACCAGGGCGACCGCGAGCAGCCACAGGTCGGCGGCCCGGATGCCCAGGACGTCACCGAAGAGGATCGCCGTGACGTCGGTGGCGAAGGAACGCGACCGGGAGACGATGGCGATCCCGAGCGAGAGCATGCCGACGAAGAGCAGCCCGATGGCCGTGTCGTGGGACAGGCCGGCCCGCCGGGACACCACGCCGACCCCGACGCTCATCACCCCGGCGCTCACCGCGGCACCCACCAGCGGCGGCCAGCCGGCGAGCACCGCCACCGCGACCCCGGGCAGCATGCCGTGGGCGAGCGCCTCACCGAGGAAGGCCATCCCCCGGACGACGACCCAGGTGCCGACCACCGCGCAGGTGACCGCGGCGAGCACGCCGCCCAGCAGCGCCCGCTGCATGAACGGGAGCAGGAACGGGTCGGTCAGCCAGGCCACAACCGGGAACGATACTGGGAACCGTTCTCATCATTGTTAGCCTGGGTCAGTGACCACCGAGCTCCTGGCCGTCCGGGACCTGACCGTCCGCCGCGGCAGCACCGTCGCGCTCGACGGCGTGACGGCCGAGTTGCCGGCCGGCGCGGTGACGGCGCTGGTGGGCCCCAACGGCGCCGGGAAGTCGACCCTGCTCGACGTGCTCGCCGGCGTGCTCCCCCCGACGGCCGGCCGGGTCGAGCGCCGCCGCGGCACCAGCGTGGCGTACGTGCCCCAGCGCAGCGCGGTCAGCGCCCACCTGCCGCTGACGGTCGCCGACACCCTGGCCATGGGCCGCTGGCGCGACCGCGGGCCGTGGCGGCGGCTCCGCCGGTCCGACCGGGACCTGGTCGCCGCCTGCGCGGAGCGGCTGGGGCTCACCCCGCTGCTGGGCCGGCCGCTGTCCGCGGTCTCCGGCGGGCAGCGGCAGCGGGCGCTCGTCGCCCAGGGGCTGGTGGCCCGTGCCGACGTGCTGCTCGTCGACGAGCCCACCGCCGGCGTCGACGCGGTGACGCAGGAGGCGCTGCTGGCGGCGCTGCGCGCCGAGGCCGAGCGGGGTGCGGTGGTGCTGCACGCGACGCACGAGGACGCCGCGGTGGCACACGCCGACGCCGTGCTGGCGCTCGACCAGGGCCGCGTCGTCGACGCCCCCGCCGTCAGTCCAGGACGGCGGTGACCTGCACCTCGACCAGGAAGTCCGGGTCGAAGAGCACCGAGACGCCGATCAGCGACGCCGGAGCCGCCGGGGTGACCCCGAGGTCGGCGGAGGCCCGGGCCACGCCCTCGAGGAAGGCCGGCATCTTGTCCAGCGTCCAGTCGACGACGAAGACGGTCATCGTCGCGACGTCGGCGAAGGTCGCCCCGGCCGCGGCCAGGGCGGTGCCGGCGTTGCGGTAGGCCTGCGCGACCTGGGCGGCGAAGTCGCCCACGCCGACCTTCTCGCCCGTGGCGTCGACGGCGACCTGCCCGGCGACGAACACCTGCCGCGACCCGGTCGCCACCGACACCTGGTGGTAGACGTCGGGCGCCGGCAGTCCGGCCGGATTGGTCAGGGTGATGGCCATGCTGACTCCTCGCTCCACAGGCCCGGCCGATCCGGGCTGCGCGACAACATAGCAGCGTTATGGCATGTACCGTCCAGTCCGTGGCGCGCCCGAAGGACCCGGCGGTCCGCACCCTGCTCATCGAGCGGGCGGCCGCCATGCTGCGGGCCCGCGAGCCGATCACCCTGCGCTCGCTGGTCGCCGGCACCGGGGTCTCGACCATGGCCGTCTACACGCACTTCGACGGGATGGACGGCCTGTGGCAGGCGCTGCGGCAGGAGGGCTTCACCCGGCTGGGCGCCCGGTTCGCGACGGTCGCCACGACGGCCGACCCGGTGCGCGACCTGACCGCCCTGTGCGCGGCCTACCTGGACCACGCCCTCACCCACCCGGACCTCTACCGGGTGATGTTCGACGCCAGCGTCGACCTGGAGGACCTGCCGGCCGCCGACGCGACCCTGGAGGAGCTGGTCCGGGCCGCCCGCCGCGGGCGGGACGCCGGGCGGTTCGGCGCCGACGTCGCCCCGCTGGACCTGGCGATCCAGAGCTGGGCGATCGGCCACGGGCTGGTCTCGCTCGTGGCCACCGGCCCACTGCCGCGGGAGACCCTCGACCACGGCCCGCTGCTGCTGTGCGCGCTCTTCACCGCCTCCGGCGACGACGCCGAGCGCGCCCGCGCCTCGGTCCAGCGGGGCTGGCACCGCCCGGCACCGGACGACGACGACGCGCGCCCCGCCTGAGGTCAGCGGGACAGCCGCACGCGCCGTTGTGCGCTGACCGCGGGTTCCCACCGGGAGACCGACGTCCAGCGCACAACGGCGGGACGGGCACTGCGGGATCACTGCACCGGACGCCGCCGGCTGAGCACCCAGCCAGCGACGAGTGCGGCGAGCACCCAGCCGCCCATGGTCAGCAGCGAGGCCACCTCGGCGTCACCCCGACCGAACCGCAGCACCGCCTGTGCGGGGTCGACGGCGTCGGCGATCTGCCGGTCCCAGGCGCGGATGATCTGCATCAGGCCGAGGATCGCGAGGTAGAGGCCGGTCAGCGCCGCCGGCGCGTTCGCGGTCGCCGCACCGACGCCCACACCGACCAGTGCGAACGCCATCCCGGCCCCCACCGCGGTCAGCGCCGCCTGGGTGGCGCCGTCCCAGGAGACGGCGGCATCGGCCAGCCCGGCGAGGACCAGCCACGACAGCCCCGCCGACACCACCGTGAGGCCCGCGCCCAGCAGCGCCATCGCCGCGGTCTTCGCCGCCAGCACCCGGCCGCGCTGCGGGACGAGAAGGTAGGTGGTCTGGGCGGTCCGGTGGGTCCATTCGCCGGCGGTGCTGAGCACCCCCAGGGCCAGCAGCAGCAGGCCGGTCATGACGCCCACCACGGCGAACGGGCCGGTGACGTCGAGGTACCCGTCGCCGGTCGCCTCCAGCAGGCCCATGCCGGCCGGCCCGGCCAGCGCGGCGGCGAGGGCGAGCATCCGCCCGGAGCGGGTGGTCAGCGTCTTGCGCACCTCCAGGCCGACGAGCGTCGGCAGCGAGGCGCGGGTGGACTGGACGGTCGGCCGCACCGGGGTGGCGGCGTCCAGGATCATCGTGTTCGAGCTCGCGGTCATCTCAGGTCTCCTCAGTGCTCAGCGGGGACGGGGACGGGGGCGGGGGCGGGGGCGGGGGTGGGGGCGTGGGCAGCTCCGGCGTCGTCCGTGAGCTGGAAGAACAGGTCCTCGAGGCCGCGCTGCACCGGGTGCAGGTCGATCAGCGCAACGCCGGCCTCGGCGGCGACGGCGCCGACGGTGGCCGGGTCGGCACCCGTCACGACCAGCACGCCGTCGTCCTGGCGTTCCACGTGGAACTCCCGGGCCCGCAGCGCGACAGCCAGACCTCGGGGGTCGACCGACCGCACCGCGGTGCCGCTGTCGCCGAGCAGCGAGCCGACCGGGCCGTCGGCGACGATCCGCCCGCCGCCGATCACCAGCAGCCGGTCGACGGCGTGCTCGACCTCGCCGAGCAGGTGGGAGGAGAGCAGCACCGTGCCGCCGCGCGCGGCGTGACCGCGCAGCAGACCTCGCAACCACCGGATGCCGTCAGGGTCCAGCCCGTTCGCCGGCTCGTCGAAGACCAGCACCGGCGGGGCGGTGAGCAGCGCCGCCGCGATGCCCAGCCGCTGCCGCATCCCCAGCGAGTAGCCGCCCACCCGGCGTCGGGCCGCGTCGGCGAGCCCGACCAGCTCCAGCACCTCGTCGACCCGCCGGGAGTCGACCCCGACGGCGGTGGCGTGCAGCCCGAGGTGCGCCCGGCCGGTGCGGCCCGGGTGCACCGCGGAGGCGTCGAGCAGGGTGCCGACGACGGCGCCCGGGTTGGGCAGCTCGGCGTAGGGCCGGCCGTCGATCGTCGCGGAGCCCGCGGTCACCGGGATCAGCCCGGTCATCATCCGCATGGTGGTCGTCTTGCCGGCGCCGTTCGGGCCGAGGAAGCCGGTCACCGTGCCGGGCTCCAGGGTGAAGGTGACGTCGTCGACGACGGTGCGCCCGCCGTAGCGCTTGGTCAGTCCGCTGACCGAGATCATGAGTGCCTCCAGGGATCGGTGTGGGACCCCAATCTGCGGGGGGACCGCTGGTCAGCGCGTCGGCCGGAGGCCGCGACCTGGCGCGCCGGTCGGCGCGACCGGGTCATCCGAAAGAGGACGCCGGGCCTCGACGCGCGAGCGATCCCTTCGCGTCCACCGGCCCCTACGCTCCGGGGCATGGGGGTCCGCGAGCGCATCTGGCCGGGGCTCACCGCGCGTGGCGTCGCGCTGGAGGTGCTGCTCGCCGGGTTGGGCGTGGCACTGACCGGGAGCGGCTTCGGCACCCTGGACCCGACGACGCTGGACCTGGCCGCCGTCGCTGCCATCACCGCGCTGATGGCGCTCGCCCTGCTGCTCGTCCGCCGGACGCAACCCGCGATCCCCTTCGCGGTGTGCGCCGCGTCGGCCGCGCTCGGCTTCTCCCCCACCGCGCCGTGGCTGCTGGCCAGCTACGCCGTCGGCCGCTACAGCGGCTCCTGGTGGGTCCGGGGCGCCGCCGGGCTCGGCGGCGCCGTGGCGATCGCCGTCGTCGCGGACCCGATCACCGTCGGCGGCTGGACGATCGTCGCCGCGGCCACCGGGGCGATCGTCGCCCTCCCCGCCGCCCTCGGCATCTGGCAACGCACCCGCGAGCAGCTGCTCGGGGTGCTGCGCGAGCGCGCCGAGCGGGCCGAGGCGGAGCGGGAACTGCTCGCCCGCGAGGCCGTGGTCTCCGAGCGCACCCGGATCGCCCGGGAGATGCACGACGCCGTCGGACACCGGGTGAGCCTGATGGTGCTGCAGGCCGGCGCCATCGAGCTCGCCGCCCACGACGCAGAGCGGGTCGAGCTGCTGGCCGGGCAGGTGCAGGGCGCCGGACGCCGGGCACTGGCCGAGCTGCGGCAGATGGTCGGCGTGCTGCGCGCCGAGGACGTCGACGACGACGCGCCGCTCGGCCCGCAGCCGGAGCTGGCGGACCTGCCTCGGCTGGTCGACCAGGCGCGGGAAGCCGGCATGGACGTGACGCTCACCGTCCCGGCCGACGTCGCCATCGACCCGGCCCTCGACCCCGCCGTGGGCCGGGCCGCCTACCGGATCGCCCAGGAGGCGCTGACCAACGCCGGCAAGCACGCCCCCGGCGCCCGGGTGCAGGTGGCCGTGGAGCGCGGGCCTGCGCGGCTGCGCCTGCGGGTGGTCAACGGCGCACCGACCCGGCCGCCACAGCCCGCGGACGGTGACGGGTACGGCCTGGTGGGGTTGGGTGAGCGGGTGCGCACCCTCGGCGGCCGGCTGACGGCCGAACCCCGGCTGGACGGCGGCTTCTGCATCGACGCCGAGCTGCCCGCATGACCGCCGTGCGGGTGCTCCTCGTGGACGACGAGGAGCTGGTGCGGTTCGGGCTGCGCACGGTGCTGGAGTCCTCGGGCGGCTTCGAGGTGGTCGGGGAGGCCGGGGACGGCGCCGCGGCGGTGCGAGCAGCGGAGGAGCTGCGGCCCGACGTCGTGCTGATCGACGTCCGGATGCCGGTGCTCGACGGGCTGGCCGCGACCGAGCAGCTGCTGGCGCTCCCCCAGCCACCGCAGGTCGCCGTCCTCACCACGTTCCACCAGGACGAGTACGTCTACGCCGCGCTCGCCGCCGGCGCGGCGGGCTTCCTGCTCAAGGACACCCCGCCCCGGGAGATCGCCGCCGCGGTGCGCGCGGTCGCCGACGGGACGGCGACGCTCTCCCCGGCGGTCACCACGACGCTGATCGACTCCTACGTGCACCGCCGGACCGCGCCCCGGCGGGCCGAGGCGCTGCGCCGGGTCGGCACGCTCACCGACCGGGAGAGGGAGGTGCTGGCGCTGCTGGGCAGCGGCGACTCCAACGCCGAGGTGGCCGGGCGGTTGTTCGTCAGCGAGGCGACGGTGAAGACCTACGTGTCCCGGCTGCTCACCAAGCTGGACCTGGCCAACCGCACCCAGGCCGCGATCCTCGCCCACGAGGCCGGCCTGCTGGAGGACTGACGCGCCGCCACCCCTGTGGGTGATCACCGGAACTGGATGGTCCGTCAGCGGCGTCCGTCCCCTACCTTGCGTGAGAGGGAGACCACAGTCCAGAGGGGAGTGCGGGTGGCACGCGAACGCACGGAAGCGGAGCGGCAGATCGCCGGGCTGCTCGACACGGCGCGCCGGAAGCTCGATCTCAGCGCGGCGTTCCTCAGCCGGATCGACGAGGGCACCCGCACTCTGCAGGTCGTCTCGGCCGACGTCCCCGGACTGGTCGACGGCTACGCCGGCCCGCGCGAGGACGGCTTCTGCCTGGCCGTCCTCGACGGGCTCCTCCCCCGCGTGATGCCCGACGTGCGCGACGTCCCCGACGCGGTGCGGCGCATGCCCGCCGGCCTGCCGCCGATCCGCGGGCACGTGAGCGTGCCGGTCGTGCTCAGCGACGGCACGGTCTACGGCACCTTCTGCGCGTTCGGGCTGGCGGGCGACCCGGAGGTCTCGCCCCGGGACCTGGCGTTGATGGAGGTGCTCGCCGAGGCCGCCGCGCTGGTGATCGAGCCGCAGGTCCGACGCGAGCAGCTGCACGCCGAGATCGCCGGGCGGCTCGGCCCGCTGATGGACCGCGGCGGCCCCGACGTCGTCCTGCAGCCGATCGTCGACCTGGCCAGCGGCACCCGCACCGGCGCCGAGGCGCTGTCCCGCTTCCCCACCGAGTGGGCGCGCACCCCCGACGTCGTCTTCGACGAGGCGCACACCATCGGCGAGGGCGACCGGCTGGAGCTGCTGGCGCTGGCCGGCGCAGCCGCGCTGCTGGGCCAGGTCAGCGGCTACGTGTCGATGAACGTCTCCCCGCAGACGCTCCTGACGCCGGCCTGCCGGGAGCTGCTGGCCGGCCTGCCGCTGCACCGGGTCGTGCTGGAGCTGTCCGAGCACTCGCCGGTGCACGACTACCCGGCGCTGCTGACCGCACTGGAACCGCTGCGCGCCGACGGCCTGCGGCTGGCCATCGACGACGTCGGCGCCGGGTTCAGCAGCCTGCGGCACATCGTCACCACCGCCCCGGACGTGATCAAGATGGACCGCAGCATCGTCAGCGGCCTGGACACCGACCCGGTGCTGGCCCGGCTCGCCCAGTCGCTGGTCGCCTTCGCGCACAGCTCGGGGGTGTGCGTCATCGCCGAGGGCGTGGAGACCGAGGCCGAGCGGGCGGTGCTGACCGACCTCGGCGTCGACGGCGGGCAGGGCTGGTTGTTCGGCCGGCCGGGCCCGGCCGACGTCCTGGTCGACGCCGGCACCGCGCTGGTCCCGCCGGCGACCCGTCCGGTCCGAGCCGGCTGACCGTCACGGTTCAGCCGGCCGACCCCTGCCGGGCGCGCACGCCGTTGTGCACTGGTCGTCGGTCCGCGTGGCGCGGATCGACGACCAGTGCACAGCGGTGGGGAACGTCAGCTCGGGGACGCCACCAGGGTCGGGTAGTCGGTGTAGCCCTCCGCGCCGGCCGCGTAGAAGGTCAGCGGGTTCGGCTC
Source organism: Modestobacter roseus (assembly GCF_007994135.1). NCBI lineage: Bacteria > Bacillati > Actinomycetota > Actinomycetes > Geodermatophilales > Geodermatophilaceae > Modestobacter > Modestobacter roseus. The sequence goes on along the minus strand of NZ_VLKF01000001.1, from coordinate 3,791,640 downwards.
GTTCTCCGGGTGCTCGCCCTGCCAGCGCGCCACCAGGTCGGGGTTGGCGATGGCCATCCGGCCGACCGCCACGGCCTCGGCGTGCGCCGCCTCGATCAGCGCGACCGCCTCGGCGCGGGTGGTGACCGTGCCGAAACCGCTGTTGGCGACCAGCGGCCCGCCGAACCGCCGCCGCAGCTCCTGCACCAGGTCACCGGCCGGCTCGGCGTGCAGGATCGACAGGTAGGCCAGGCCCAGCGGAGCCAGCTGGTCGAGCAGGCTGCCGTAGGTGGCCCGGACGTCGTCCCGGTCGGTCTCCAGCGCGTCCTGGATGTTGTGCTCGGGCGAGATCCGCAGGCCGACCTTGCCGGCACCGACCGCCTCGGCCACCGCGGTCACGACCTCGACGACGAACCGGGCGCGGTTCTCCGGCGAGCCGCCGTAGACGTCGTCGCGCTGGTTGGACGCCGGGGAGAGGAACTCGTGCAGCAGGTAGCCGTTGGCGCCGTGCACCTCCACGCCGTCCAGGCCGGCCGCGACGGCCCGCCGGGCCGCGGCGACGAAGTCGTCACGGACCTGCGCCGCCTCCTCGACGGTGAGCGCGTGCGGCACCGGGTAGGCCTGCTTGCCCTGCTCCGTGTGCCCGGCGCCCTCGATCGCGATGGCGCTGGGCGCCTCGACCCGGCGGCCGCCGTTGACGTCGGCGTGGGTGACCCGGCCGCCGTGCATCAGCTGCATGACGATCCGCCCGCCGCGGGCGTGGACCGCCTCGGCGACCCGGGCCCAGCCGGCGGCCTGCTCGTCGGTGACGATGCCGGGCTGGCCGACGAACGCCTGCGACTCGAACCGCGGGTAGGTGCCCTCGGTGATGATCAGCCCGATCGAGGCCCGCTGGGCGTAGTGCTCGACGAGCAGGTCGTTCGGGACGCCGGAGGAGCCGGCGCGCATGCGGGTGAGCGGGGCCATCACGACGCGGTTGGCGAGCTCGAGGTCGCCCAGCATCACGGGGGAGAACAGGTCCATGCCGGGAGCAAGGTCGTTGCCCCGGCCGACCATTCCGGCGTGGGGACGACTGCGGTGAGGCTCACTCCCGTCAGCTGCGCCCCCGCACCGACCAGCAGGACGACACCGCCGACGACGGCGAGTGCCAGCGCTCGGGGCCGCCCGGAACACCTGGGGTGCGCGGGGTGCTGACGACTGCCAGACGTCCGCTCGAGCGAGGAGATCTCCATGGCCAGGACCTGGTTCATCACCGGCGCATCGCGCGGTTTCGGCAAGGAGTGGTCGATCGCGGCCCTCGAACGCGGTGACCGGGTGGCCGCCACCGCCCGCGACACCTCGACCCTGGACGACCTGGTGCAGCGCTTCGGCGACGCCGTCCTGCCGATCAGGCTGGACGTCGACGACCGGGAGGCGGCCGTGGCCGCCGTCCGGCAGGCCCACGACCACTTCGGCTCGCTGGACGTCGTGGTGAACAACGCCGGCTACGGCCAGTTCGGGATGATCGAGGAGATCTCCGAGGCCGAAGCCCGGGCGCAGTTCGAGACCAACGTGTTCGGCGCGCTGTGGATCACCCAGGCCGCGCTGCCGTTCATGCGCGCGCAGGGTTCCGGGCACGTGCTGCAGGTGTCCAGCATCGGCGGCATCTCGGCGTTCCCGAACATCGGCATCTACAACGCCTCGAAGTGGGCGCTGGAGGCGCTGACCCAGTCGCTCGCCGCCGAGGTCGCCGACTTCGGCATCAAGGTCACCCTCATCGAGCCGGGCGGCTACTCCACCGACTGGGGCGGCGCCTCGGCCAAGCACGCCACCCCGAACCCGGCCTACGACGAGTACCGCGAGAAGGCCGCCGAGCAGCGCCGCCAGCGCCTGGGCGGGACGCCGGGCGACCCGGTGGCCACCCGCGCCGCCGTCCTGGCGGTGGTGGACGCCGAGCACCCGCCGCTGCGGGTCTTCTTCGGCGAGGCCCCGCTGGCCATCGCCACCGCGGACTACGAGTCCCGGCTGGCCGAGTGGCGGGAGTGGGACGCCGTCTCCAAGGCCGCGCACGGCGGCACCCGGGGCTGACCTTCGCCCAGTGCCAGCTCAGCGGGCCCACCCCAGCAGGAGAGCCCGCTGAGCTGTCACTCGGCGGCGGCGACCGCCAGCACCGCCTGGCGCTCGGCGGCGCCCGCCAGCGCGGCGTAGCGCCCCCCCAGGGCCAGCAGCTCCTCGTGCGTGCCCTGCTCGACCACGCGCCCACCGGAGAGCACCGCGATCAGGTCGGCGTTCCGCACGGTGGAGAGCCGGTGCGCGATGGTGATCGTCGTCCGGCCCCGGCTGGCCTCGTCCAGCGCCGCCTGCACGGCCCGCTCGGTGCCGTTGTCCAGCGCGCTGGTCGCCTCGTCGAGCACCAGCACCCGCGGGTCGCGCAGCAGCGTGCGGGCGATCGCCAGCCGCTGCTTCTCCCCGCCGGAGAACCGGTGCCCGCGCGCGCCGACCACGGTGTCGTAGCCGTCGGGCAGGGCGGCGATCACCTCGTGCACCTGCGCCCGGCGGGCGGCCTCGACCAGCTCGGCGTCGGTGGCACCGGGCTTGGCGTGCCGCAGGTTCTCGGCGATCGTGCCGTGCAGCAGGTAGGTCTCCTGGGCCACGACGCCGACGGTGCGGGCCAGGTCGGCCAGCGCCACGTCCCGGACGTCGACCCCGTCGATGGTGACCCGGCCGGTGGTCGGGTCGTTGAGCCGGGCGACCAGCGAGGCGAGCGTGCTCTTCCCCGAGCCGGTCTCCCCCACCAGCGCCAGCGTCGCGCCGGCCGGGACGGCCAGGTCGACGTCGGCGAGCGCGTCGCGGTGCCCGTCGGCGTAGCGGAAGCCGACGTGGGAGAACCGCACCTCACCCCTGATGCCGCCGCCGCGCCCGTCACCCAGCGGCACCGGGGACGCCGGGTCGTCGATGTCGACCGGCAGGTCGAGGTACTCGAACACCCGGCTGAACAGCGCCATCGAGGCGGTCAGCGAGACGCCGATGTCCAGCAGGCCCATCAGCGGGCGGAACAGCGCGCCCTGCAGCGTGGTGAAGGCGACCAGCGTGCCGATGGTCATGCCGCCCGACGTCGCGGGCAGGCCCGCCGCCAGGTAGATGAGCGCCGGGATGCCGGCGAAGACGATGCTCATCGTGGCCATCCGCCAGCGGCCGGCCAGCTGCGAGCGGACCTCCAGCCCGACCAGGTCGTCGGACGTGGTGGCGAACCGGGCCGACTGGGCGGGGCCGGCGCCGAGGGTCTTGCCGAGCAGCACACCGCTCACGCTGAGCCCCTCCTCGACCTGGGAGTGCAGGTCGGCGAGGTGCCGCTGCCGCTGCGCGGTGATGGTGCGGCGCATCCGGGCGACCTTGCGGGTCAGCCAGATCGCCGGGGGCAGCACGATCAGCGACAACAGCGAGAGGCGCCAGCTCAGCGCGACCATCGCGATCACCGTGCCGATGACCGTGGTGGCGTTGGCGGCGAACGACGTGGCGGTGGTGGTGACCACCGACTGCATGCCGCCGATGTCGTTGGTCAGCCGCGACTGCACCTCCCCGCCCTTGGTGCGGGTGAAGAAGCCGAGCGACTGGCGCTGCAGGTGGGTGAAGACCGACGTCCGCAGGCCGTGCATCACGTGCTGGCCGACGGTGGTCGACAGCCAGGTCTGCAGCACCCCGAGGACGGCGGTCACCGCGGTGACCGCGACCATGCCGGCCACGGCCCAGGCCAGCAGCGGGACGTCCTGGGCCGGGATCGCGTCGTCGATCACCAGCCGGACGAGGAACGGCGTGGCCAGGGCGACGGTGGAGCTGGCCACGATGAGCGCCATGACGGTGGCGAGCTGCGTGCGGTGGGGGCGGAAGAGCCCGGCCACCCGGCGCCAGCTCACCGGCGCGCGCTCGAGCTGGGCGCGGTCGGCCGGGTCGGGCCGCCCGCCGGATCGCCCGCCACCGCGGCCGGGCTGGAAGGTGTCGTCGATGGCGACCACCCCTCTCTGTCCGAGGTTTGCTGAGGTTACCTCACGGTGTGGTAACCACACCTCTCCCGGTAGTGTTCCCGCCATGGGCGACGGCGTGCGGGAAGGCGGGACGGCGCCCCTGGGCGACCTGCTCGTGCGGGTGGCCCGCACGCTGCGTCGCCGGTTCACCGCCACGCTCGCCCCCTGGGACCTCTCCCCGCACCAGGCCCGGGCGCTGCGGGTGGTCTGCGCGCGGGACGGCGTCCGGCTCTCCGAACTGGCCGAGGCGCTCCGGATCGCGCCGCGTTCGGCGACGGAGGTCGCCGACGGCCTGGCCGAGCGCGGGCTCGTCGAGCGCACCGCCGACCCCCGGGACCGGCGGGCCGTGGTGCTGGTGGCCACCGACGCCGGCCGCACCGTGCACCGGGAGGTCGAGCAGGCGCGGGCCGCCGACTCGACCGAGCTGTTCGCCCGGCTCACCGACGAGGACCGGGCGACGCTGGAGCGCATCCTCCGTCAGCTCACCGACTGACGCCGCGCCATCACTCCTGCGTCGGCGGGGTCAGCTCGAAGAAGACCACCTGCGGCGGGGCGTTGATCCGCACCGGCACGACGCTGAAGCCGATGCCGCAGGTGACGAACAGCGCGTTGCCGTCGGCCCCGTAGCCCTCCGGCGCCCAGCCGTCGACGACGATCTCCTCCTCCTCGGTGAGCCCGAGGTAGGACCAGTTCGGCAGGCCCGGCAGCGCGATCTGCCCGCAGTGGGTGTGCCCGGCCACGGTGAGCGGAGCGCTGCCGGCCGGCATCTCGGGGAACGACGCCGGGTTGTGCATCAGCACCACCCGGGGCGCCGCCTCGGGCAGCCCGGCCAGGGCCTGGTCGACGTCGACCAGGCCGGGGCGCACCGGGCCGACCCCGACCACGTGCAGCGGGTCGTCCCCGGTGCCGGGCACCGGCTCCGACTCGTTGAGCAGGACCGGGACGCCGGCGCCCTCCAGGGCGGCGGTCAGCTCCTCGGCGGCGCCGCTCGCGTAGTCGTGGTTGCCGAGCACGGCGTAGGTCGGGATCCCGGACTCCAGCAGCGGTGCCAGCACCTCCAGCGCCGTCTCGACCTCGGGCTCGACGTCCGGGCCGGCGTGGTAGACGAAGTCGCCGCCCAGCAGCACCACGTCGGGCTCGGCCTCCACCGCCCGCGCGATCGCGCGGGCGCTCATGCCGGGGTTGCCCCACCACATGCCGATCTGCATGTCGGCCAGGACGGCGACCTCGATCGGCGGCGCCCCGGCGGCCAGCCCGGGGATCTCGACGCTCTCCTGCTCCTCGTCCAGGACGAGTCGCGGCTCGATCAGGGTGCCGTAGCCGATGAGCAGCACGAGCACCGTGAGCAGCCCCAGCAGTCCGCGGACGATCCAGCGCTTCATGCCCGGCTCCCCAGTCGCTGCCGGGTGGCCGGCCGCGGGACGTCCCGCAGGTCCCGTAGCCGGAAGGCCCAGGCACAGGCGACGACCCACAGCCCGCCCAGCAGCAGCCCGGCGACGACGTCGGTCGGGTAGTGCGCCGCGACGTAGACCCGGCTGACGCCGATCGCCGGCGCGAGCAGGAGGGGGACCGCCAGCACCGCCCACCGCCCGCGGCCGGTGCCGGTGCAGATGACCAGGGCGGCCAGGGCCCCGTAGATCGCGGCGGCCGCCGCGGCGTGGCCGGACGGCCAGGCGGCGCCGGCCGGCAGCCCCTCGGTCAGGTCGACGACGTCGGGCCGCACCCGGCCCACCACCAGCCCGATGACGAAGTAGAGCCCCACCTCCCCGGCGATCGTGACCAGGACGAACACGACGGGGCGCCAGCTGCCGAGGACCGCCAGGGACAGGACGGCCAGCGTCAGGCCCACCGCGATGACCGCCCGGGTGCCCGACAGCGTGCCGACCGCCTCCGCCGCCGCGGTGAGCGTGTCGGTGCGCTGGTCGACGAACCAGGCGGCGACGCTGCGGTCGAACCGGCCCAGCCCGGTGTCGTCGAGCACCCGGGTGACCAGCAGGCCCAGCCCGGACAGCGCGAGGAACAGCGCGACGGCCACGCCGGCCAGCCGGAGCACCGTCGTCCGCCCCGCGGGCAGCACCGCCTGGTGCGTGGGCGCCGGCCTCGGCACCTCGGCGGGATCGACGTCCAGGGGGTCCATCGGCTCGTCGCTGTGCTGGTGGCGGTCGTGCTGCCACCCGCGGAAGGCCATGGTGGTGACCGCCAGCCAGGCGACCCCGAGCGCCCAGCCGGCGAGCACGTCGGAGACGAAGTGCACGCCGAGGGCCAGCCGGGTGAACCCGATCAGGACGACGAGCAGCGTGAAGCCGGCGATCAGCCACGGCCGCAGCCCGCGCCGCACCAGCGGCAGCAGCACGAGCAGCAACACCCCCCAGGTCACCACGGCCGTCATCGCGTGCCCGCTGGGGAAGCTGGCGTTGCTCGGGGTGTCGACCACCGGGTTGTCGACCACGGGCCGGGCCCGGTCGGCGATGTACTTGGTCAGCGGCACGAGCACGGCCAGGCCGATCCCGGAGACGGCGACGAAGGCCGCCAGGCGCCGGTGCCGGCGGATCAGCAGGAAGAGCGTCGCCAGCGTCGTCACCAGCACCGAGACGCCGGCGCCGCCGAGGTCGGTCACGCCGCGCAGCACGCTCACGACCAGCGGCGAGTCGCTGACCAGGTCGTTGAGGTCGGCGGCGACGTCCCCGTCGAGGGCGGCCAGCGGCGACCAGTTCTCCTCCACCAGCAGCCACAGCGCCAGGAAGGGGACGGCGCCGACCAGCAGCGCGACCAGTCCGAGGAGCGCGCGGACGCCGAAGCGACCGGGGGCCTGCTGGACCTCGACCGGGTCCCGGGACTGGAGTCGTTGGGTCATCCGACCGCCGTACCCGTGGCACCGGCCCGTGACCGCATCGGACGTTGCAGTCCGGTGACATCGCCCGGACGACCGGGTGGGTGCGGGGTCAGTGGGCACGTCGGGGGAGCACACCCGTCACCGACCCTGAGGACAGCCCCCTGATGACCACTCCACGACGAGACACCGGCGCGACCGTCGCCGCGGCGAAGAAGCGGCCGGTCTGGCCCTGGATCCTGCTGGCCGCGCTGATCGCCGCCCTGCTCGCCTGGTGGCTGATCGCCGAGTTCACCGGTGACGACGACGACGTCGACCCGAGCGCGAGCAGCGTGGTCGAGGAGACCACCGTCGCGACGGAGACGGAGGTCAGCACGGAGACCGAGACGGCCTCCCCCACGTCCGGCACCGACATCGGCCTCGGCGTCGTGCTGATCGGCGACCTCGACGCGCTCGCACCGGACGTCGACCTGAGCGCGAGCGTCGGTGAGCCGGTCGAGGCGAACACCGTGCAGGTGCAGGCCGTCGTCGCCGACGAGGCGTTCTTCGTCGGCCCGGAGGCCGGCCAGACGATCATGGTCCGGCTGCAGCCGTTCGGCGGCTCCGACGACTCGGAGTCCCCGTTCGAGGTCCAGGAGGGCGACACGGTCAGCTTCAGCGGGACGCTGGAGCAGATCGACGAGGAGTTCCTGGCCGACCTGCAGCTGTACCAGCCCGCGGAGCAGCTGGAGACCGGCGACTACTACGTCCAGGCCTCCGAGATCAGCCTGGCGGAGTGATCTCGTTCGACCTCGATGGCGCCGGTCCGCGACTGCGGAGCGGCGCCATCGCGCTGTCCACCGCCGGGATCGCCGTCGGCCTGGCCACCCGCCGGGCGCACGCCCGGCGGGTGGCCCGTCGGCGGAACGGGTCGCCGCCGGCCGTCCGGACCGACGACGGGGTGCGGCTGCACGTCGAGGTCGCCGACGACGTCGCCGCGCCCACGGTGGTGCTCGTGCACGGCATCGGCGTCTCGGGGGAGATGTACGAGCCCCAGTGGACCGCGCTGCGCCGCCGTGCCCGCGTCGTCCGCTACGACCAGCGAGGTCACGGCTCCAGCGGCTGGGCCGGCGGGCGCGGGGCGACCGTGGCGGAGCTGGGCCACGACCTGGGCCAGCTCGTCGACCAGCTGGGCGGCGACGGTCCCGTCGTGGTCGCCGGACACTCGATGGGCGGCATGGCCGTGCTCGCGCTGGCCGCCGAGCGGCCCGAGCTGTTCGGCACCCGGATCACCGGCGTCGCGCTGCTGAGCACCCGCGCCGCACCGCTCGACGGCGCCGAGCGGGCCAGCACCCCGGTCACCGCACGGGCTCGCACCGGCCTGTCCACCGCGGGTGCCTGGCTGCTGTGGTCCGCGGCTCCGCTGGTCGGCTCGCTGCGCCCGGTCCGCACCCGCCTCGGCCAGCGCGTCCTCCGCTGGCAGCTCTTCGCCGGCGACCCGCCCGAGTCGGCGGTGCGGGCGTCGTCCGAGATGTGGCAGGAGACCCCGGTGGGGGTCGTGTCGGCCTATGTGCGCAGCCTGGCTTCCTACGACCAGCGGCCCGCGATCGGCGTGCTGCGCTCCGTGCCGGTCCTGGTCCTGGCCGGCCGCGAGGACCGCACGATCCCCACCCACTCCGCGCCGCGGATGGCGGAGCAGATCGGTGAGCAGGCCCGGCTGGTCCTGGTGGACGGCGCCGGGCACATGGTGAACACGACGCACGCCGACGAGGTGAACGCGGCGCTGGGCGACCTGCTGGACCGGGTGGAGCGCAACAGCCCCGGCTGACCCCTCCGTTCGCAGCTCTCGGCGCCGAAACCTGTCCAGGTTTCGGCGCCGAGAGCTGAGGGGCCCGGCCGGTACAGCGACCGCAGGGCTGAGCCGGGCGCGGCAGGGTCAGTCGGCGACGACGACCTCGATGACCGGGTACCCCGAGGCGCCGTCCGGGGCCACCGGGGTGCGCTCGTCGGTCTGCACCTCACCGGCGCCGTCGGTGGCCCGGGCGGCGATGACGTGCCGGCCCGGGGTCGCGTCCCACGGCAGGTACCACTGCCGCCAGCAGTCGACGTCGAGCCGCTCGGCCAGTTCGGCCTGCTGCCACGGGCCGTCGTCGACGCGGACCTCCACGCCCTCGATCCCCCGGGTGGGCGCCCAGGCGACGCCGGCGATCACCTGCCGCCCGGCGGCCACGGCGCTCCCGGGGCGGGGCACGTCGATCCGCGACGCCGTCTTGATCGGCCCCTCCTTGGCCCAGCCGCGCGGGATCCAGTAGCCGTCGACGTCCCAGTCGGTGAGCTCGATGGCGGACAGCCACTTGGTCGCCGACACGTAGCCGTAGAGCCCGGGGACGACGAGCCGGGCCGGGAACCCGTGCGCGGCCGGCAGCGGCTCACCGTTCATCCCGACCGCCACCATCGCCTCCTCCAGGTCGAGCGCGGTGATCGTGGGGAAGCCCGCGGTGAACCCGTCGACCGAGCGGCCCAGCAGCTGGGTGGCGCCCTGCTGCACCCCGGCGCGCTCGAGCAGCGCCCGCAGCGGCACCCCCTGCCAGCGCGCGTTGCCGACCAGGTCCCCGCCGACCTCGTTGGAGACGCAGGTCAGGGTGACGTCGGCCTCGATCTGCGGCAGCTCCATGAGCTCGTCGTAGGTGAGCGTGAAGGGCCGGTCGACCATCCCGCGGACCTCCAGCTGCCATCCGGCCGGGTCGATCGTCGGCACCCGGAGGGCGGTGTCGATCCGGTAGAACTCGGAGTTCGGGATGAACAGCGGGGTCAGGCCGGGGATCTCCAGGTCGGCGCCCGCCGGGACCGGGCCGGCCTGCCGGAACGGCCGCGGCAGCCGGATGGCCGCGCGCACCGCGGTCAGCCGCTCGCGTCCGGTCAGCAGCCAGCCGCCGACGCCGGTGGTGACGGCGGCCGCGGCGGTCGCGCCGGCCAGCAGGAGGAACCCCCGCCGGTCGGCCGTCGGGGACGCGTCCGGCACCGCCTCGCGCCGCGCCACCTCCTGCCGGGCCGTGCGGAGCAGCAGGTGCAGGGCCAGCACCCCCACGGCGGCGCCCACCAGCCCGACCAGCACGGTCAGCACGGCGGAGGCGTCCGGCGCGGCGAGGCCCGCGGCGACCCCGACCGCGGTGAACAGCACGAACGCCGCGGCGCCCAGCGGGAACCGCCGCGCCGCCAGCACGCCGGTGCCGACCCCCAGCAGCGCGGCGACCAGCGCGATCGAGGCCAGCAGCACCGGCTTGTCGTTGGTGCCCAGTGCGGCGATCGCCGCGCGCTCCAGCCAGCCGGGCACGCTGTCGATGACGGTGTCGCCCACGGAGATGACCAGGGACGGCATGGCGCCCAGGGCGCCGGCGGCCAGCTCGACCACGCCGATCCCCAGCGCGGTGGCCAGCAGGCCGGACAGCGCCGCCCGCCCCGCCGGCACCCGATGCCCGACCCCGCCGGCCGGGTGCTGCTCGCCCAGCTCCGCTGATGCACTCATGCCCCGAGGCTGACCCGCCGCGGCCGGTGGGACACAACCGGACCGGAAACGACTCGGGATCGTCATGCGACGGCTCGTGCGGACCGGGCTCGACCGAACGGGTCCGCGTGCTCCACGATCGACCGATGACAGAGTCGTCATCCCTGGCAGGCTGGACGTCCGAGGACTTCACCGACGCCGGCATCACCCACCAGCTGTTCACGCGCGGCTCCGGCCCGGGGGTGGTGCTGCTGCCGGAGATCCCGGGCATGACGCCCGAGGTGATGGGGCTGGCCGACCACCTGGTCGAGTCCGGCTTCACCGTCACCGTGATCTCGCTGTTCGGCGACCCCGGCCGCCCGCTCTCCCCCGGCTACGCACTGGCCTCGACGGCGCGGGCCTGCATCACCCGGGAGTTCCGTGCCCTGGCCACCCGCGCCGACCGGCCGGTCGCCGGCTACGTCCGTGCGGTCGCCCGCCGGCTGCACGACCGGACGGGTGGCCCCGGCGTCGGGGTGATCGGCATGTGCTTCAGCGGCGGGTTCGCCCTCGCCGCCGCCGTCGAGCCGGTGGTGCTGGCCCCCGTGGCCAGCCAGCCGGCGGTGCCGTTCGGGGTCACCCCCGGACGACGCGGTGACCTCGGGATGTCCGACGAGGAGCGCGACACGGTGGCCGAGCGGGTGCGCAGCGAGGGGCTGTGCCTGCTGGGTCTGCGGTTCAGCGAGGACCGGTTGTCCCCACCTGACCGGTTCCGTTCGCTGCGGGCCGCCTTCGGCGACGGGTGGCTGCCGATCGTGATCAGCTCCCGCGCCGGCAACCCCGCCGGCATCGGCACCGGAGCACACAGCGTGCTCACCCACCCCGACGCCGACACCCCCGGCCACCCGACCCACGACGCGCGGGCCGAGGTGGTGGCCTTCCTGCGCGACCGGCTCACCGGTGCCGGCACAGCGGTGCACACCGGCGGCGCGCTGCGCAACGCACCCCTCGACCCCCCGGGGCAGGAGCGGGCGATCGGCTGAGCGGGGCGGCTTCCCGGCCGGACGACGGACCCCCGGGTCACCATGCGGTGACCCGGGGGTCCGTTGCGACGAGCCGGGTCCGCTCCCTCAGTAGGTGAACCGGCCGACCGTGCTCCGCAGGTCGGTGGCCATCCGGGACAGCTCCTCCACCGCGACCCGGGTCTGGCCGAGGGCCTGGGTGGTGGACTCCGCGGCGGTGGAGACGCCGGTGATGTTGGCCGCGATCTCCGTCGACCCGGCGGCGGCCTCCTGCACCGACCGGGACATCTCCTGGGTGGTGGCGGTCTGCTCCTCGACGGCGCTGGCGATGGTGAGCTGGAAGTCGTTGATCCGCCCGATGATCTCGCTGATCCGGCCGATGGCGTCCACGGCTCCTGTCGTGTCGCCCTGGATGGCCTCGACCCGGCGGGCGATGTCCTCGGTCGCCTTGGCGGTCTCCTGCGCGAGGTCCTTGACCTCGGTGGCGACCACCGCGAAGCCCTTGCCCGCCTCACCGGCCCGCGCCGCCTCGATCGTCGCGTTCAGCGCCAGCAGGTTCGTCTGCTCCGCGATCGAGGTGATCACCCGGATGACGTCACCGATCTCCTTCGACGACTCCCCGAGCTTGGTGATGGTCGCGTTGGTCGACTCGGCCTCGGACACCGCGCCGGAGGCCACCCGGGCCGCCTCGTTGGCGTTCTGCGAGATCTCCCGGATGGAGGCGCCCATCTGCTCGGCGCCCGCCGCGACGGTGGCGACGCTGCGGGACACCTCCTCGGCGGCCGTGGACACGACACCGGACTGCGCCGACGTCTCCTCGGCGGATGCAGAGATCTGCGCCGAGGACGCCGACAGCTCCTCCGACGAGGCCGCCACGGCGTCGGCCGAGGCGACGACCGAGGCCATCAGCCCACGGAGGTCGGCCACGGCCGTGTCCAGCGAGGCGCCCATCCGGCCGAGCTCGTCGCGGGTGGTGAGGCCGCTGGACCGGGTGAGGTCACCGGCGGCCAGCGCAGCTGCCACCTCCTGCACCCGCGAGGCCGCGCGTGCGATGCCGTTGGCCACGACCAGCCCGAGGGCCAGGGCTCCTGCGGCACCGAGCGCCAACAGCACGAGGGAGATCGTCCGCTGCTGCGCGGCGTCCGCGGCCGCTGCCTCGGCGGCCGCCTGGGCCTCCTCGGTCTCGGCCGCCACGATGGCGTTGAGGCTGACGAGCGTCGCGTCACTGAACTGCCCGACCTGGGTCTCGTTGACGAGGCGCCAGCCCGCGACGTCGTCGGCCAGCGCCAGGGGCGCCAGCAGGGTGCTGATGCCCTGCTGGTAGGCGCGGTACTGCTCCAGCGCCTCGTCGGCCAGCGCCTGCTTCTCCGGCGTCATGTTCGACTCGGTGTAGGACGCCACCGTCGTCTCGAACGAGTCCAGCAGCCCGGTCAGCCGCTCCAGCTCCTCCGTCGTCTCCGCCGGCGTGGCTTCGAGGATCGCGTTGCGGTTGGCGATCTGGGTGTCCTTGAGGATCCCGCGCATGCCGGTGGCCAGGGTCACCCCCTCGACCAGGTTCTGCTCGTAGAGCCGCTGGGTCCGGTCCGCGCTCGACTGCTGGGCCGCGATCCCCATGACTCCGACGAGGGCCGCCACGGTCACCGCGGCCACCACCGCCGTGAGCACCTTGATCCGGACGCTCAGGTCCCCCCACCTCAGCCCGGGCCCGGGGCGGGGACCGGGTGATCCGGTTTCGGTGTCGTGGTCGGTGGTCATGCGGGGTTCCTCCGGGAACGGGCGGGATCGGTGGCCCGCCGGCGCTCCTCGGCCGGCGGCGGTCTGCGGCCGCCCGGGACATCGGTCGCCCCGGCCGGCGACATGACCACCCGGATCAAGCGGTTCCGGAAAGGGCGGCCCCGATCCACGGCACCGGCACCGGCACCGGCACATCACAGTCTTGTGACATCTGTCGGACGAGCGCGGCCGGCGGGTAGGGGCTCGGAAACCGGCAGATCGCCGGGTCCCTGAGCCTTGGCACCGCCGGCCGCGCGCCGGCGGGCATCGGTCGGACCACGCTCCAGGTGGTCGACCGGGGGATGCCCGCAGAGGAGAGCGCATGTCCACCAGCACACCCGTCCGCCGCCACCGCAGCCGAGCCTGGTTCGCCGCCGCCGCCGCCGTCCCGATCGCCCTGGCCGGGTGCGGCAACGAGGACGAGCTGCCCACCCAGGACGACGTCCCCACGGTGGAGGGCGGGGCCGTCGGCCCCAATGAGCAGGTGGACAGCGACGTCGAGGTGGTCGGCGTCCACCTCGAGTTCCCCGTGGACGGCCAGTACGAGGTGGGCGAGGACGCCAGCCTGTTCTTCGCGATCACCAACACCGGCACCGACCCGGTCACGCTCGTCGACGTCACCGGGGAGGACTTCGCCGACGCGGTCAGCTCCGGCGGGGAGGCCGCCGGTGAGGACGCGCTGGCCATCGAGGTACCGCCGAACGCCAACGTGTACGTGGGCGCCGAGGGCTCGCCGTCGGTCACGCTCCTGGAGCTGACCGAGTCGCTGCGGTCGTCGCAGTCGATCCCGGTGACCCTGGTCTTCGAGGACGCCCGCGAGATCACCGTCGAGGCGATGGTGGCGGCCCCGGGCGACGAGCCGAGCGAGACCTACAGCTTCCCCGACCCGGACGAGGACCTCGACAACGACTGAGTCGCCGCGGTCGGGGCCTCGGGACCGTTTCCCGAGGCCCGACCCGCTCACTCCGGCAGGTACAGGCAGAACGGGTGACCGGCGGGGTCGAGGTGCACCCGGACGTGCTCCTGCGGCTGGAAGGCGGCCTCCGTCGCGCCGAGCGACTGCGCACGGGCGCTCGCGGCCGCCAGGTCGTCGACAGCGATGTCCAGGTGCGCCTGCATCCGCGGGTCGCCGTTGCCGGCCGGCCAGACCGGCGGCACGTGGTCCGGCTCCAGCTGGAACGACAGCCCCGGCCCACCCGGTGCCAGCGTGACCCACTCCGGGTCGTCGGTGCCGATCGGCCAGTCGAGCAGCGCGGCGTAGAACCGGGCCAGCCCGCGCGGATCCGGGGTGTCGAGCACGGTGGCGGTCAGCGTCGCCCGCGGCCGGCCGGGCACCTCAGCTGTGGGCATCGATGTACTCCTCCGGGTCCTTGTCCCGGATCGGGATGCCGGCGGCGTGCTGCGCCTCGTAGGTCAGGAACTGCACCGCGATGTCGTGCCGGGTCTGCAGGTCGGCGTGGTGCCGGAAGTCCAGCAGGTCCTCCCGCTCCTCCTCGGCCATGTGGTCGTCGTTGGCCTTGCGCGCCTCCCACACCGCCGTCCACCACTCGTCGGTGCCCACCTGGTGGTCCTGCGTCTTCCGGACGGCGTCCCGGATCTCGTTGTGGTCGGAGACCGCGTCCTCGACCTCGTCGTGCACGCCGCCGTCGGGGTTGCCCTTCCCGAGCTTCAGCACCTGCGGGTAGAAGTACTTCTCCTCGCCCTCGGCGTGCACCTCGAGGAAGGCCGCGAGCCGGTCCCACATGGCGCGGAGCGCCTCGTTGTCGCCGCGGGGCATCTCGTCGAGGTAGGCGAACATGCGCCGCTGCTCGTCGTGCTGGTGGAGGATGATCTCGGTGATGTCCATGCACGTTCGTTGCCCCACGGGACCAGTCGCGATGCACCGTCTCCCCCGGCAGTTCACCGATGAGCGGACAGCGGGCCCCGAGAGGCTTCCCGGGCAGGTATCTCACCGCTAAGGTTTCCCGGCATGAGCGGGCGCCGGGTACGCATCGGGATCGACACCGGGGGCACGTTCACCGACGTCGTCGCCGTCGACGAGGAGACCGGCGAGGTCGCCACGACCAAGACGCCGTCCACACCCAGTGACCCGGCCGAGGGTTTCCTCGCCGGCGTGCGGAAGGTGCTGGGCCAGCTCGGCCTGGACGGCGCCGCGGTCACCGCGGTCAGCCACGGGACGACGGTGGCCACCAACCAGCTGCTCGAGGGCAAGCTGGACCAGATCGGCTTCATCACCACCGAGGGCTACGGGTCGGTGCTGGAGATCGCCCGGCAGTCTGTGCCCGACGGCTACGGCAACAGCTACTTCTGGGTCAAGCCGCCGCGGATCGTGCCGGCCGACCTGGTCCGCACGGTGGGCGGGCGGCTCGACGTCTCGGGCGCCGAGGTGCGGCCCTTCTCCCGCGAGGACGCCGTCGCGGCCGCGCGGTTCTTCCGGGACGCCGGGATCACCACCATCGGCGTCTGCTTCCTGCACTCCTACGCGGACGACGCGCACGAGCGGGCGATGCTCGACGTGCTCCACGTGGAACATCCGGGCGCCGTGGTGTCGATCAGCTCCCAGGTGCTGCGCGAGTACCGCGAGTACGAGCGCTCGGTGACCACGCTGGTCGACGCCGCGGTGAAGCCGAAGGTCGGCGCGTACGTCAGCAACATCCGCCGCCGGCTGGACGAGATCGCCCCCGGCGTGCCGTTCTACGTGATGAAGAGCAACGGCGGGGTGCTCAGCGCGTCGGAGGTGGTGCACCAGCCGATCACCACGATGCTCTCCGGCCCGGCCGCCGGCGCCCTGGGCGCCGCGCTGATCGCCGGCACCGCCGGGTTCGACCGGGTGCTCACCTGCGACGGCGGCGGCACCTCCACCGACGTCACCGTGGTCATCGACGGCGAGCCGACGCTGACCACCGAGGGCTCGGTCGGCGACTACCCGTCCAAGATCCCGATGATCGACGTGGTCACCGTCGGCGCCGGCGGCGGCTCGATCGCCTGGCTGTCGCCCGAGGGCACGCTCAAGGTCGGGCCGACGTCGGCCGGGGCCGACCCCGGACCGATCTGCTACGCCAACGGCGGCGAGCAGCCCACGGTCACCGACGCGCACGTGGTCCTCGGCCGGATCCCCCCGCACCTGCTGGGTGGCGAGATCCCGCTGTCGGTCGACGCGGCCCGGGCCGGGCTGGAGCAGCTCGGCGGGAAGCTCGGGTTGACGGTCGAGGCGCTGGCCACCGGGATCCTGGAGATCTCCGCCTGGAACCAGGCCAACGCGCTGCGCCAGGTCACCGTCGCCCGCGGGCTCGACGTCCGCGACTTCACCCTCACCACCTTCGGTGGCTCCGGCTCGCTGCTGGCCTGCCGGCTGATGGACGTGCTCGGCCTGCCCCGCACGCTGGTGCCGCCGAACCCCGGCAACGTCAGCGCCTTCGGGCTGCTCACCGTCGACGTCCGCAACGACTACGTGCAGACGATGGTCGCCCGGCACGCCGAGGTCTCCCCCGCCTCGCTGGCCACCGCCTTCGCCGACCTGGAGGGGCAGGCCGGGGTCGCCCTGGACGGCGAGGGCTTCGCCCGCGACCAGCAGCGGATGCAGCGCACCGCCGACCTGCGCTACGTCGGCCAGGCGTTCGAGGTGCGGGTCCCGGTCGCCGACGGCGCGCTGGACGACGCCGCGATCGACGCCGTCGCCACCGCCTTCCACGCCGCGCACCGCCAGCTCTACGGCTACGACTTCGCCACCGACCCGCGACAGGCGGTGGAGTGGGTGAACCTGCGGGTGAGCGGGATCGGGCCGATCCGCCGTCCGGAGATCGTCGAGCTCAGCTCCTCCGGCCGGGACGCGCGCCGCGGGTCGCGCCCGGTCTACTTCGACGAGTGGGTCGAGGCGCCGCTGTACTGGCGACCCGACCTCTCCCCGGGCGACGTCGTGACCGGCCCGGGGATCGTCGAGGAGTTCGGCTCCACCGTCCCGGTGCACCCGGGCTTCGCCGCGACCGTCGACCGCTTCGGGAACCTGCTGCTCACGAAGGAGACCACCCGATGACCGAGGGCAGAAATGGCCATTGCCGCCCGGTCGGGGACGCCGACCCGGTGCTGGTCGAGATCGTCGCCGGCACGCTGGCCGCGATCGAGAAGGAAGTCGAGACGTCCATCGGGCGCACCTCCCGCTCGCCGATGATCCGGGACGCGCACGACTTCCGGGCCGGCATCCACGACCGGCAGCTGCGCAAGCTCACCGGCCGCTCGTACTCGGCGCTGGTGCAGCCGGTGGTCCGCGACCACCCGATCGCGACGATGCACCCCGGCGACGTCTTCTTCCACAACGACGTCTACCTGTCCGAGGGCGGGATCGGCCACCTGCCCGACCTGTGCGTGACGGTGCCGGTGTTCGCCGACGTCGACGGGTCCCCGACCGTCGTCGCCTTCGTGCAGGCGTTCGGCCACCACGACGACATCGGCGGCGCGGTGCCCGGCTCCATGCCGAGCGCGGCGACCAGCGTGTTCGAGGAGGGCCTGATGGTCCCCCCGATCAAGCTGTGGGACCGCGGAGTCCGCAACGACGCGGCCCTGACGATCATGACCCGCAACTCGCGGATGCCCGACTCGCTCGCCGCCGACCTGGACGCCGAGTGCTCGGCCTGCCTGGCGGGCGCGCGACGGCTGGGTGAGCTCTTCGACCGGTACGGGGTCGCTGCGGTGGAGGCCTGCTTCGAGGCGATCCTGAGCAGCTCCACCGAGGTGTACCGGCGGGAGATCCTGTCCCAGATCCCCGACGGCTCCTACGTCTGGGAGGACTACGCCGAGCACGACGGCGTCGAGGAGCCGCAGCTGCACCGGCAGCGCATCACGCTGACCATGGACTCCAGCAAGGACGTCCCGCTGGTCATCGACTTCACCGGCACCGGCCCGCAGGCCAAGGGCCCGATCAACCACTGCGGCGACTACGCCGACGGCAACTTCCTGAAGAAGTGGCTGGCGCCGATCCTGCGCAACCTGGCCGAGACGCCGGAGCGGATGGCCCAGCTGGACGTCAACGAGGGCGTCGTGCCGCTGATCGAGATGCGGTTCCCGGAGAAGGGCACCCTGCTGACCCCGATCTTCCCGGCGCCCACCAACGCCCGGACCTTCGTGATCCTGCGGCTGCTCGGCGTGCTGGCCGGGGTGCTGGCCAAGGCCACCGGGGGGAGGATGCCCGCCGACCAGGAGACGATCCGCTACACCGGCGTCTACGGCACCGACGCCAACGGCGAGCCGTACCTGATGCGCGAGGTGCTCGGTGGCGGCTCGGGCGGGCGGTACTACGCCGACGGCGAGGACACCATCCACGTCGTCCCGGACTCCCGGAACCTGCCGACGGAGTTCACCGAGTCCCGGTTCCCGCTGCGGATCGAGCGGCTGGCGCTGGCGGTGGACTCCGGCGGGCCCGGGCGGTACCGCGGCGGCTGCGGCTACGAGAAGGACATCCGGGTGCTCCGCGACGCGCACTTCATGTCCATCGCCGACCGCTCGATCCTGTCCTGCTGGGGGGTGAAGGGCGGCAAGGCCGGGCGGCCGTTCTCCATCACCGTCGACCCCGGCGGGCCCGACGAGCACGAGGTCGACGCGCTGGCCGACGCCGAGCCGTTGAAGGCCGGCACCGTCGTGCGGGTGCGGACGACGGGCGGCGGCGGCTGGGGCGACCCGCTGGACCGGCCGGTCGCCGAGGTGCTGCGCGACATCGCGTGGCACAAGGTGAGCGTCGCCGGCGCACGCGAGGACTACGGCGTCGTCGTCCGGGACGACGGCACCGCCGACGAGGCGGCCACCGTCGAGCTGCGGGCGACGCTGCGGGCCGGGCGCCCGGAGGTCGAGCCGTTCTTCGACCGGGGCCCTGGCTACGCGCTGCTCGCCGGCGGGGCCACCCACAACGAGTTCGACCTGCTCTGACGGCCTCTGTCAACCGTTCTGTCATCCGCGCAGGTCGCGGATGACGGCTTCGTGACGCCCGGTGGCGCTCGCGCATCGACGGCTCTCACCAGGCAACCCCTCTCGTGACCGACCGACACGCGGGCCCTCCGGGGCCGCGTCCACGAGAGGACCGGCACATGCGCACCCACCGTTTCGCCACCGTCGCCGTCGCAGGCACCCTCGCGCTCTCCCCGCTGGCCCTCACCGCCTGCGGGGACGACACCGCCGGCCCGGAGGAGGGGGTGAGCGTGGGCGACATCCAGGAGGAGGACGAGGCCGACGCCGGCGCCGACACCGGGGCAGACGTCACCGACGTGCCGCCGGCGTTCGGTTACACCGGCACCTACGACGACGGCTTCGGCGCGGACCCCAACCAGTACGTCGGCCAGACGGTGACCGTCTCGGCGACCGTCAACGAGCTGATCGGCCCCAACGCCTTCACCATCGCGGGCACCGCGAACACGTCCGTCCCGGCGCTGCTGGTCATCGGGGAGGACTCGGCCAGCGGCCTGGAGTCCGGGCAGGTCGTGCAGGTCTCCGGCACGGTCGAGGACCCGTTCAACGAGGCGACCGCCGAAGGCGACCTGGGGATCGAGCTGACCGACGACGCGTTCCTGGACTTCCAGGGCGACGTGTACCTCGTCGCGGACAGCGTCGACACCTCGGTGCCGATCGAGGACGAGTGACCCCCGGCCGACCCCGGCTGGCCGCGGCAGGCCGGCCGGGGCAGGCTGCAGGCATGAGCGAGCCGGACGAGCACGAGCAGGTCAACCTCCGCCCGGGGCAGTACGACGAGGGCGGGCACGGCGGCATGGCCACCCGCGAGCTCGCCGCGCACCAGGCGGAGGAGGACTCGGAAGACGACGACTGACCGGTTGTCAGCCGGCGCGGCGGCGCCACCAGCCGCGGCGCGCCGGCGCCACCGGTGGCTCGGGAGAGGGCGCCGGTGGCCGGTTCCGCCGCCATGCGGCCAGCTCCGCGTCCACGTCGGCCATCCCGACCGGCACCCAGACGCCCTCGACGGGACGGCGGTAGTACTGGTCGACCCGGGCGTTGTGCGCCTCGACGACGGCGCGGGCCGCGGCCTCCGTGGGTTGCCGGGCCACCAGGGCGGGCAGCTGCTCCCGCTCCTTGCGCAGGCCGAACCCGGTCGGCAGCATGCCGGCGACGAGCGTCCCGGCGTCGCCGTCCTCGCGACGGGCCCAGGCCAGCGCCCAGTCGTAGGCGGTCTCCTCCCGGTCCCGGCGGGGCAGCGGCTTCCCGGCCGGTGCCAGGTCGTCGAAGGCGCCCTCGGCCCGGGCCCGGTCGATCTGCCGCTCCACCCAGGTGTCGAACGACATCCCGTCGGGTTTCCGCTCGGTCACTCGCCCTCCTCCGCTCCCGCGCGCATCCGACGATACGAGCCGGGCCGGGCATGAAGCGGTGCGGAGCCGGGCATGGCCCGGACATGGACGACACCGCTCCCGGCACCGCCGCCCCGAGCCCCGAGACCGCCGACGGCACCCCGCTGTCCGAAGCCGACGTGCACGTCACCACCGCCCAGCCGGACGAGTCACGGGCCCAGATCCGGGTGGCCGGCGAGCTCACCGAGGACAGCCGCCGCCCCCTGATCCGCGCGATGACCGACCTGATGCTGAACTCCCCGGGGCTCGAGCGGGTCGAGCTGGAGCTCTGCGACGTCACGTTCATGAACTCCGCGGGCATGTCGATCCTGGTCCAGCTGGAGCGGATGGCCGAGCCACGCGGCATCCAGGTGCCGCTGGTGCTCGACTCCGGCACGGTGGCCCGGCCGCTGCAGGTGTCCGGCCTCTGGCGCCGGTTCACCATCATCGACCGGCGCGAGGGCTCACCCCCGACCACGCACGAGGGCATGAACCCCGGCACCGACCACCGGTAGGCCCCGTCAGCTGGCGTCGGGGGTCGCTCCCGGCACCCGGCCCAACGACACCAGCCAGCGGCGCAGCAGACCGGCCAGCTGCGCGACCTCCTCGGCCGAGAGCCCGGCGAGCATGCCGCGCTCGGTCTCCAGGTGGTCGGGCAGGGCGCCGTCCAGCGCCGTCCGGCCGGCCTCGGTCAGGGTGACGACGACGGCGCGCCCGTCGGCCTCGCTGCGCCCGCGGGTGATGAGGCCGCGTTCCTCGAGCCGGTCCAGGCGCTGGGTGATCGCCCCGGAGGTGACCAGGGCGGTGCGCATCAGCGCCGTCGGCGTGAGCTGGTAGGGCTCTCCGGCGCGGCGCAGGGCGGCCAGCACGTCGAAGGACGGGGCGTCGAGACCGTGCCGGGCGAAGGTGGCCCGCTGGGCGAGGAACACCTCCCGCTGCAGCTGGGTGACCCGGCCGACGACGCCCATCGGCGAGCAGTCCAGGTCCGGCCGCTCCCGCGCCCACTGGGCGAGGATCACGTCCATCGCGTCCCCGGCGACCGTCCCCGTCTCCGGAGCCGTCCGGTCGGGCGCCGTCACGCCGGCTCGTCGTCCGGCAGGACCTCGACCGGCAGGTCGAGGTCGGCGAGGTGCTCGGCGTAGCTGCGCGGCGGGCGGCCCAGCAGGTCGGTGAGCACCCGCGGGCTGCCGGTGAAGCCGTGCACCCGGTAGTGGTCGAACATGGTGCGCCGGCAGCGTGCGGCGTAGGCGGTGGGCACCTCCCCACCGGGGACGACGTCCTCGGCCACGATCTCCCGGCCCACCCGTGCGCTGATCAGCTCGGCGATCCGGGGTGCGGTGAGCGGCTCGGGCCCGGCCGCCTCGAAGGTGCCCCCGTCCAGGCCGTCCTCGGTGAGCAGCGCGACCGCGGCCTGCGCCACGTCCCGCACGTCGACCAGCGACTGCGCCGTCCGCACGCCCCACAGGCTGCGCAGCTCGCCCCGGGCGACGACCTCGGGCAGCTCGTCGTCGAGGTTGTCGGCGTAGGCGCAGGGCTGGAGCACGCGCCAGGAGGGCAGCCCACTGGCGTCCAGCGCCTCCTCCGCGACGTCCTTGGCCGCGTGGTGCGGCATCGCCCGCAGCTGCGGGCGGAGCACGGAGTGGTAGACCAGCCGGGGCAGTTCGGCGCGGCGGGCCTCGCGGAACAGCGCAGGCGCCCCCTCGGCCTCGTCCGGGTCGAAGTTCGGCCAGATCAGGTACATCGCGTCGGCGCCGGCGAGCACCTCCGACCAGGGCAGCGGCTGGGTCAGCTCGGCCCGCACCACCTCGGCGCCCAGCTCGGTCAGCTCCGGGCGGGGGCCCCGGCGGGACACCACGGCCCGCACGTCCTCGCCCCGCTCGCGGAGGGCGCGCACCACCGCGAGCCCCGTCCGTCCGCCGGCGGCGGTCACCACGATCACACCCGACACCTTAGGACTGAGAGACCGGGTCGTCCGGTTCGACGGGCGGCCGGCTCAGCGGGTGGGTGCGCTCAACCGGACGGTGAGGCCGTGCGGACCGCCGATCAGGTCGACGTGCTCCCAGAGCTTGCGGGCCAGCCACAGCCCCATGCCGCCCTGGGACAGGTCGTCACCGTGGGCGGGCACGAACCCGGCCAGCGGGTCGGCGAAGCCCGTGCCGCGGTCGGCGATGGTGCAGACCACCCAGCCGGGCTCGGCCCAGACCCGGGCGGAGACCGGCGGGGTGCCGTGCCGGAAGGCGTTGGCGGCGATCTCGCTCACCGCCAGGTGCATGTCCTCGCAGCGGTCGCGGTCGGGGACGTGCTCCGCGAGCACGCCGGCCAGCTGGTGTCGCAGCCAGGCCAGCGTCGGTGCGCCGTCGACGGCGAAGACCGGCGGCCCGGCCTCCATCGCCTCGCGCGGCAGGGGCAGCTCCGCCACGTAGGCGGCGGGCGCCCGGTAGTCCGGGTTGGCCGTGGCGACGCCGTCGACCAGCAGGAACGGGTGGGTGGCGCGGGCGCTCTCGACCGCAGTGGCCGGCAGCGCCTCCGCGTCGTAGGGGCACAACGCCGACATCCGGGCGCCGGCCAGCAGCTCGTTGACCACCGACTCGTAGCGCTGGGTCTCCCGCCAGTCGCGCGGAGCGGGCCCGAACTCGGGGTGGCCGAAGACCCGCAGCCGGCCGGAGCCGGCCCCCGCGGCGCGGTCCAGGAGCCGCCGGGTGGTGGTGATCGCATCCGGGCCCCGGGCGCCACGGAGCGAGACCCGGGGTTCGCGGACGACGGCCGCCGCCGCGCCGCCCAGCTCGTCGACGAGCAGCTGGGCGGTCTCCTCCGGGCAGGTGAGCACGACCAGGTCGCCGGCGGCCAGGCCGGCGTCCAGCCACGGCAGGGCGGCGGCGAGCATCTCCTCCCGGGAGTGCAGCACCACGGCCATGTGCCCGACCCGGCCGGAGCGCCCTCTCCCGGGTCGTCCGCCGGTGCCGAGACCCCCGGCGTCCACCTGTGCGCGCAGCGTCGTGCGCGCGGGGTGACCGCCGATCGTGGTCATCGCACCTCTCCGGACGAGCGGGGACTCAGGGGCACAGCGGGACTCGGGGGCTCAGAGAACTTGGTGGCATTCTCAAACACCCACCCCAGTTCTCGGCAAGCACCCCCGGCAACCGGAGCCCCACGATCGGGTGACCCGCCTCCCACCTGGGTCCGGGCCGCGCCGGTCACCGAGCGTGTGCGCCCCACCGGCGTGTCGGATGGACGCGACGGGGGCGGCGACTCATCGCCGGAAGCCGTCGATCGACTGCATCAGCTCCCGGGACATCCGGACCAGGTCCTCGGTGGCCACCTGCATCCCGCCGACGCCGGCGGAGGTCTCCTGTGCCCCGTGGGCGACCTCGCCCACGGTGGCGGCGATGTGCCGGCCGCCCTGGGCGGCGTCCCCGATCGCCCGGGTCATCTCGTTCGTCGTCGCCGTCTGCTCCTCCACGGCGCTGGCGATCGTCGTCTGGTAGTCGTTGATCGCGGCGATGACCTCGCCGATGCGGCCGATCGCGGCCACCGCGCCGCTGGTGTCGCCCTGGATGGCCTCCACCCGGCGCGCGATGTCCTCGGTCGCCTTCGCCGTCTCCTGCGCCAGCTCCTTCACCTCGTTCGCCACCACCGCGAAGCCCTTGCCCGCCTCACCGGCCCGGGCCGCCTCGATGGTCGCGTTCAGCGCCAGCAGGTTCGTCTGCTCCGCGATGCTGGTGATCACCTTGACGACGTCGCCGATCTCCTTGGAGCTGTCGCCCAGCTTGCTCACCGTGCCGTTGGCGCTCTCCGCCGCCTGCACGGCCTCCTCCGCGACCCGAGCGGCCTGGGCGGCGTTCTGCGCGATCTCGCGGATCGAGGCGCCCATCTCCTCGGCCCCGGCGGCGACGGCGTCGATCGCCGTGCTGACCTCCCGGGCGGCGGCGGTGACGCTCTCGGCCTGACCGGTGGAGCGCGTCGCGGCCCCGGCGATGCCCTCGCCGGTCTCCGACAGCGTGCGCGCGGACTCCTCCAGGCGCGTCGAGGCGTTGCCCACCTCGGTCACCACCTCGGCGACCCGGCCCAGCGTGGTGTTCAGCGCCTCGGAGAGCTGGTCGAGCTCGTTGCGCCCGTCGCCGCAGTCCAGCCGCCGGGCGAGGTCGCCGGTGGCGAGCACGTCGGTCATCCGGCGCAGCGGGCTGGTGATGCTGCGGGAGATCACCAGGGAGAGCAGGGCGATGACCAGCAGCACCGGGGCCGCCCACAGGGCCATGTGCGCCAGCTCGCTCGCGAAGGCGCCGTTGAGGTCGGCGACGTAGATGCCCGACCCGACGATCCAGCCCCAGCGCTCGTAGCCGGCGACGTAGGAGATCTTCGGCTGCGGGTTGTCCTCACCCGGCTTGGGCCACAGGTACTCGACGAAGCCGCTGCCGTCCCGCTCGACGACGTCGGCCATCTCGACGAAGAGCTTCTTGCCGGTCGGGTCCTCCGACGCCGACAGGTCGGTGCCGTCGAGCTCCGGCTTGATCGGGTGCATGATCATCGCCGGGCTGCCGTCCTGGACCCAGAAGTACTCCTGGCCGGAGTAGCGCAGCCCGCGGACGGTGTCGGCGGCCGCCTGCTGGGCGGCCTCGCGGGTCATCGCCCCGGAGGCCTCCTGCTCGCCGAAGTGGGCGAGCACGCCGAGCACCGACTCCACGGCGGCCTGCGCCTTGTTGCGCTGCTCGTCCTCGATCGTCGTCCGCACCTGCAGCGCACCGATGACCGCGATGGTGGCCATGCCGACCACCGTGACCACGACCAGTGCCCACAGCCGCGTACTGACCCGCACCGCACGCAGGCGTGCACCCATGTCCCGCTCCCGTCCTCCGGCGCACCCGCGCCCCTGCCGCAGCCGGGCCCGGTGGACCCGCTCACCGACGATCTCGACCGGCATCGGACGGAATCAAGCCGAGTTGTGACCCAGGTCTCGGCGGTACGCAACCCGGTCGTGCACCGCGAAACCGCAGGTCGGAGGCCCGCGGGGTTCCGGCACAGCTACGGTCCCCCGCCGGCTTGCAGGGCGCCGGGACCGGGCTGGGATCATGGCCAGGTGAGCGACCGGCGCGAGACGCTGACCTACGAGGACTTCGGCCGGGCGGCCCGCGAACTGGCCCAGCAGGTGGCCGACGACGGGTTCGAGCCGGACATCATCCTGTCCATCGCCCGGGGCGGCCTCTTCCTCGGCGGGGCACTGGGCTACGCCCTCGACGTGAAGAACCTCTTCGTGATGAACGTGGAGTTCTACACCGGCGTCGACGAGCGGCTGGAACTGCCGGTGGTGCTCCCGCCGACCCTCGACGTCGTCGACCTGACCGGCGCGCGGGTGCTGATCGCCGACGACGTCGCCGACACCGGGAAGACGCTCGAGCTGGTCGAGCAGTTCTGCGCCGGCCACGTCGCCGCGGTCCGGACGGCGGTGGTCTACGAGAAGCCGCGATCCGTCGTCCGCTGCGACTACGTGTGGAAGCGGACCGACGACTGGATCGACTTCCCCTGGTCGACGCTGCCTCCCGTGGTCAGCCGCGGCGGCGCCGGCCACTAGCGCCGGGTGCTGGCCGTGACCGTGAACGTCCGGTCGCGGCTCACCTGACGCGTGGGACCGACGATCCGCTGCAGCGCCGGGCGGTGGGACAGGTGCGAGTTCCAGACGCACCACAGCTCCCCGCCCGGCCGCAGCACCCGCGCGGCTCCGGCGAAGAGCCGCTCGGCGGCGTTCTCGGCCACCGTCGTGCCCACGTGGAACGGCGGGTTGCACACCACCAGGTCCACGCTGCCCTCCGGCAGGCTCCCGGCGGCGTCGTCGCGGCGGACCTCGACCCGGTCGGCGAGCTCGTTGGCGGCCGCCGTGGCCCGGGCCGACGCGCAGGCGGCGGCCGACTGGTCGGACGCGAACACCGTGAGACCCGGCCGTGCACGGGCCAGCTCCCCGGCGAGGACGCCGGTGCCGCAGCCCAGGTCCAGCGCCACGGCGGCCTCCGGAACGGCCTTGGGCAGCACCCCGAGGAGCGCGCGGGTGCCGCGGTCGACCTTGGCGCCGGCGAAGGCGGCGCCGTGCGCGCAGACGACGAGGCCCAGGTCGTCGTCCTCCCGGCAACGGGGGAAGGTGTGCTCGACCGGCCGGGGCCCGCGGGCCACCAGCACCCGCGACTTCTGCCGCGCGAGGGTGGCGGAGACGTCGGTGAAGGCCAACCCCAGGACGTCGTTCATGGCGTGGGTCATGTGCTTGACCCGGGCGCCGACGTACAGGGTGGCGTCGGGGGCTGCGTCGGCGGCGACGACCTCGGCGAGCTCCCGGAGCGCGTGCAGGCTCTTCGGGGCCCGGGCCAGCACCACCCGCGTGCCGCGCACCAGCTCGGGACCGAGCGGCAGGCCGTCGTAGGAGTCGGCGAGCCCGACCCGCTCGGCGTTGCGCGCCAGTGCCAGCTCGCCCACCAGCGCGTCCTGGTGCACCCGCGGCCGGGTCACCCCGTGCAGCGCGACGGCACCGAGGGTCAGGGCGCCGTACGCGTCGTCGAGGACGGCGACGCCCTCAGGGTGCTCGCGGAGATCGGCCGCGGCCTCGTCCAGCAGCAGCCGGTCGGTGGCGTCGACGGCGACCAGGTCGGGGGCGTCCACGTCGGGGTCCCGGCGCAGCTGGGCGAAGAGTTCGGCCGGGTCCATGCGTCCACTCTGCCCCGCCCGGCCCCGTCTGGCGCGACCGGCCCCGTACGCCTGATCGGGTGAATTCGTTTCGGAGAACAACGGTTCGTGCCGATGTGGGTCGTGCCCGCCGTGGTCCCACGGCGGCAGCGGACCCAGCACCCGGAGACCGACATGACCTTGCCCGGCGCCCAGTGGTTCGCCGACCGCCCCGTCCGGATCAAGGTCCTGGCTTCCACGGCCGCCGCCGGCGTGGTCGCGGCCGTGATCGGGGCCCTGGGGCTGACCGCCCTGGCCGACTCGGCGGCGACCAGCGAGGCGATCTACGCCGACAACGTCCTCAGCATCGAGGAGATCGGCCTGATGATCGACGACGTCGAGCAGATCCGGCTGTCGATCGGGGCGGCGACCGCCGTGGACACGCACGCCCCGCCGCTGTCGGAGGTCCACACCCTCGTCGCCGACTACCAGGACCAGGTGAGCGCCTACGCGGCCGCCCACCCGTCCGGCCACGAGCACGACCTGGTCGCCGAGGCGACCGACGACCTCGCGCAGATCGACACCCTGACCAGCACCGTGCTCATGCCGGCCGCGTCGGCGGGCGTGACCACCGCGGTGCCGCCCGGCGCCGAGGACGTCGACCCGCTGCTCACCGAGGTGATCGCCGACCTCGACGAGCTGCGCGCCATCGACACCCGGGAGGCAGCGGCCGCGGCGGCCAGCGCCCGGGCCTCCTACGAGCACCACCGCACCGTCGCCCTGGTCGTGCTGGGGGTGGGGCTGGCGGCCGCGGCGGGCATCGGCCTGCTGGTGGCCGCGGTGATCACCCGCGGCATCCGGTCGGTCCAGCACGTGGCCGAGGGGCTGGCCCAGGGTGACCTGACCCGGACCACCGGGCTGACCAGCAAGGACGAGCTCGGCCGGATGAGCGCCGCGCTGGACGAGGCGACCGGGGCCATGCGCGGCGTGCTGGCCGAGGTCGGCTCGTCCGCCGACGCGGTCGCCTCCGCAGCGGAGGAGCTGTCCGCCTCCACCACGCAGATCGCCGCCGCCGCTGAGGAGGCCAGCGCCCAGTCGCTGGTGGTGAGCTCGGCCGCCGAGGAGGTGTCCCGCAGCGTCAGCACCGTCTCCGCCGGCGCCGAGGAGATGGGCGCCTCGATCCGGGAGATCTCGCTGAGCGCCAACGCCGCGGCCGGCGTCGCCGCCCAGGCGGTGGCCCAGGCGCAGGAGGCGACCGCGACCGTCACCGCCCTCGGCGCGTCCAGCCGGGAGGTGACCGCCGTGGTCAAGCTGATCACCTCGATCGCCGAGCAGACCAACCTGCTGGCGCTGAACGCCACCATCGAGGCCGCCCGGGCCGGGGAGGCCGGCAAGGGCTTCGCCGTCGTGGCCGGGGAGGTCAAGGAGCTGGCCGAGCAGACCGCCCGGGCCACGGAGGAGATCGTCCGCCGGGTGGAGGCGATCCAGACCGACTCCACGGGTGCCGTCACGGTCATCGACCGGATCAGCGGCGTCATCGGTCAGATCAGCGACCACCAGACCACCATCGCCAGCGCAGTGGAGGAGCAGACCGCGACCACCGCGGAGATGGCCCGATCGGTCACCGAGGCGGCCGGCGGCGCAGGCGAGATCGCCGCGAACATCACCGGCGTCTCCCAGGCCGCCGACTCGACCACGCAGGCGCTGACCCAGACGACGACGGCGGTGGCCGAGCTGTCCCGGATGGCGACCGGCCTGCGCGGAGCGGTGGCCCGCTTCACCTGGTGAGGCCGGCCACCGCCCGGGCGTGATCAGGCTCGACGTCCGCCGTCGACGCTCAGGACGGTCCCGGTCACGTAGGAGGCCTCGTCCGAGCACAGCCAGATGGCTGCATCGGCGATCTCCTCCGCCGTCCCGAGACGGCGGAGCGGCGTGAGCGCCTCGTGCGCGGCGATCATCGGCGTACCGGCGGCGACCTCCTCCAGCGTGGCCGTGCGCGTCATGCCCGGCGCGAGCGCGTTGACCCGGATTCCGTCCGCGGCGTGGTCCACCGCCGCGGCCTTGGTCAACCCGATGACACCGTGCTTGCTGGCCACGTAGGCAGGAGACCGCGGGATCGCGAAGAGCCCGGCGGCGGAGGCCATGTTCACCACGGCTCCGCCACCGCTGTCCCGGATCGCCGGCAGCTCGTGCTTCATCGAGAAGAACGTCCCCGTGAGGTCGACCCGCAGCACCCGCTCCCAGGCCTGCGCGCTCATCTCGACGAGACTCTGCGCACTGGACGGCACGCCGGCGTTGTTCACGGCGACGTGCAGCCCACCCCACGCCTCGACGATGCCCTCGACCGCCCGCTGGACGGCGTCCTCGTCGGCCACGTCCACGGCATGCGCGCGGGCCGTGCCGCCCGCGGCCTGGATCGCCCCCACCGTCGCCTCCGCGGAGTCGAGCACGAGGTCGCTGACCGCCACGGCGGCTCCCTGCCGGCTGAGCCCGAGGGCGATCGCCCGGCCGATCCCACTGCCGGCCCCGGTGACCAGGGCGACCTTGCCGCCGAGGTCGATCACGAGAGGGTCTCGTGGTTGACCCACGCCGTGGTGTACGGGTGCACCTCCCTCAGCTCGTCGAACGACGCGGTGACGTCGGTCGCGGCGAAGAGCTGACCGAGCGCCTCCAGGTCGGGGAGGCCCACCTGGAGGACCACCGACCCGATGAACGCCGGGATGTCCTCCTCGCCGGGAACCGCCAGGTGGGGGCGGATCACCAGGGACCGGGTCAGGCCACTCCGCTCGATCGCGGCCTCGATGCCGGCCAGGGCCGCCACGGCCTCGTCGCCGGCCAGTGGCTCGTCGAAGGAGATGAACAACGTCTGCTGGATCATGCACACAGTGCAGCTCCGGCAGAGCCCGGCGTCCAATACTCATTCACCCCTGACCGATAACCTGGTGGAATGGATGACCTGGAGACGCGGGAGCTGCGCCACGTCATCGCGGTCGCGGAGAACCTGCACTTCAGCCGGGCTGCGGCAGAGCTCCACATCGCCCAGCCGGCGCTGACCAAGTCGATCCGGCGGATCGAGAGCCGGCTGGGTGTGCAGTTGTTCGTCCGCACCAGCCGCTCGGTCTCGCTGACGCCGGCCGGCCGGGCCCTGCTGGAACACGGCCGGATCGCACTGACCGCCGTCACCGCGGCGGTCGACCGCGCCCGTGACGCGGCCCGGTCGGAGCACCTCCGCCTCGTGATCAAGCCCGGCGGGGACGGGAACCTGCTGTCCGGGCTGCTGGCCGCCTTCGCGCAGACCCCTTTCGCGCGTCCGGTCGACGTGCTCTTCAGTGCGGGTACCGACCGGCACCGCCACCTCGTCGAGGACCGTGCAGACGTGGCCCTGCTCTACGTCCCCTCTGATGACACCACCGGCCTCGAGGTGCGCACGCTCGTGGTGGAGGACCGCCTGGCCGTGGTGTCGGAGGGTGATGCCCTGGCCGGCCGCGAACACCTCACCGAGGCTGATCTGCACGGGCTGCCCATGGCCCGCTGGAGCGGCCGGGACCCCGACGGCACCGGACCCGAGGTCGCCGACCTCGGGGAGCTGATCTCACTGGTCCGGTTGGGTCGAGCGGTCACGGTCCTGCCTCGTTCCCTCATCGCCGGCGAGCTCCGGGGCATCGCCACCGTCCCCGTCGTCGACGCCGAACCGAGCCGTCTCGCGATCGGCCGTCGCGCGGACGACGACCGGCCGGTCGTCCACGCGTTCATCGCGGCCGCCGAGCGGTCCGTCCGCTCGTCAGCGGGCGTCGGCGACGGCCGGGCCCCGGTCGCCGAGTGAGGCTGGCGCCGCCACGTCGCTATCGGGGTGTGGCGGCGATCAGGTCAGCGACCACCTGGGCGAGCTGCGGGCCGACGTCCTCCTGGAGGAAGTGCCCGCCGCCGGTCAGCGTCGTGTGCGGCATGCCCTGCGCCCCGGGCACCAGCCTCTGGAAGACCGCGTCGCCCCCGCCGGTGATCGGGTCCGAGTCGGAGAAGGCGGTGAGGAAGGGCTTCTCCCAGGTGCGCAGCACCGCCCAGGCGGCCCGGTTCGCCTCGGCCGCCGGGTCGTCGGGGCCGGTGGGCACCAGCGAGGGGAACACCCGGGCGCCGGCCTGGTACCGGCTGTCGGGGAACGGGGCGTCGTAGGCCGCGACCACCTCGGGCGCCAGCTCGGTCGCCGTGCCGCGCGCGACGATCCGGCCCACCTGCATGTCCGTCATGCCGGCCGCGGCCCGCTGCCAGGCCAGGAACGCCTCGCTCATCGGGTGGTCGCCGGTGGGCAGGCCGGTGTTGGCGACGACGACCCGGGCGAACCGGTCGGGGTTCTCCGCCACCAGGCGCAGCCCGATCAGCCCGCCCCAGTCCTGCGCCACCAGGGTCAGACCGGTGAGCCCCAGCTCGTCCAGCAGCGCCTGCCGCATCCACTCGACGTGCCGGGCGTAGCTGTGGTCGGTCGGCTCGGTGGGCTTGTCGGAGCGACCGAAACCCACCAGGTCGGGGACGACGACGCGCAGCCCGGCCGCGGTCAGCACCGGGACCACCCGGCGGTACAGGAACGACCAGGACGGCTCGCCGTGCATGAGCAGCACCGGCTCGCCGTCGTCCGGGCCCTCGACCAGCACGGCGACCCGCAGCCGGCCGCCGTCCCCGTCGTCCACCTCGACGTACCGCGGCTGCCAGGGGAACCCCGGCAGGTCGGCGAACCGGTCCTCGGGTGTGCGCAGCACGTCCATCGCAGGCCTCCTCGACTGGTCGGGACGACGCCCGACGCTAGCGGAGGCGCAGCTGCGCCGCCGATGTCCCGACGGCCGCGGACACCGCGGTCGCGGCGTCACCGGCGACCTGCACGCGCCACTCCCCCGGCGCCTGCTCGGCGGTCACGGTGACGACGTCGCCGGTGCGCTCGACGGTGAAGACGGCGTCCGGCCCACCACCGCCGTCGCCGGGGACGACGACCTGCGACCGGTGCCCGTCGCGCAGGCGGTACAGGCGCAGGACCACCCCGTCCGCCCAGTCGTAGTCCGGCCGGTCGCTGCGTGCGCCGACCGGCAGCACGGTGTCCGGGCGCACCAGCAGCGGCAGGCTGAGCGCGTCGTGCCGTTCGGTCACCCAGCGCGGGCCGACGACGACGTCCCCCGACAGCAGGGAGGTCCACTCGCCCTCCGGGACGTAGAACCGGACGTCGCCGTCGGCGGAGAACACCGGCGCCACCAGCAGCGCCTCGCCCAGGTGGTACTGCCGGTCGAGGAACGCGGCTGTGGGGTCGTCGGGGTGCTCCAGCAGCATCGCGCGGGCCATCGGCAGCCCCTCGTCGCTGGCCTGCCGGGCCGTCGCGCCCAGGTAGGGCATCAGCGACGCCTTCAGCCGGGTGAAGGAGCGCAGCACGTCGACGGCCTCCTCGTCGAAGGCCCACGGCACCCGGTAGGAGCTCGACCCGTGCAGCCGGCTGTGCGAGGACAGCAGCCCGAAGGCGACCCAGCGCTTGAACACCTCCGGGTCGGGGGTGCCCTCGAAGCCGCCGATGTCGTGGCTCCAGTAGCCGAAGCCGGACAGCCCCAGGCTCAGCCCGCCGCGCAGGGTCTCGGCCATGGCCTCGAAGGTGGAGA
Organism: Modestobacter roseus; assembly: GCF_007994135.1. Taxonomy (NCBI): domain Bacteria; kingdom Bacillati; phylum Actinomycetota; class Actinomycetes; order Geodermatophilales; family Geodermatophilaceae; genus Modestobacter; species Modestobacter roseus. Next base: position 3,758,981 of record NZ_VLKF01000001.1, on the reverse strand, counting down.
AGCAGTCGCCACCCCAGTGCACCGGGAACTGCTGGCCACCGGCGGTCGCCGAGCGGGCGAACAGCACGGCCTCGCCCTCGCCACGCTCCTCGCGCAGCAGGTCGAAGACGGCGGCGTTGTAGGCCTGCGCGTAGTAGTTGTGCATCCGCTGCGGGTCCGAGCCGTCGTGCCAGACGACGTCGGTCGGGATGCGCTCGCCGAAGTCGGTCTTGAAGGCGTCCACGCCCATGTCCAGCAGGCCGCGGAGCTTGCCCTGGTACCAGGCGACCGCCCCGGGGTGCGCGAAGTCGACCAGCCCCATGCCGGCCTGCCACATGTCCCACTGCCACACGCTGCCGTCGGCGCGCCGCACCAGGAACCCCTGGTCGGCGGCCTCGGCGAACAGCGGTGAGGCCTGGGCGATGTAGGGGTTGATCCACAGGCAGACCCGCAGACCACGTGCCTTGAGCCGGGCCAGCATCGCCTCGGGCTCGGGGAAGACCTCCGGGTCCCACTCGAAGTCGCACCAGCGGAACTCGCGCATCCAGAAGCAGTCGAAGTGGAAGACGCTCAGCGGGATCTCCCGCTCGGCCATCCCCTCGATGAACGAGGTGACGGTGGCCTCGTCGTAGTCGGTGGTGAACGACGTGGACAGCCACAGGCCGAACGACCACGCCGGCACCCGGGGCGGGCGGCCGGTGAGCGCGGTGTACCGGCGGAGCACGTCCTTGGGCGTCGGGCCGTTGACCAGGTAGTACTCGAGCACCTGCCCCGGCACGCTGAACTGGGTGCGGGAGACCACCTCCGAGGCGACCTCGAACGAGACGTGCTCGGGGTGGGCGACGAACACCCCGTAGCCGCGGTCGGAGAGGAAGAACGGCACGTTCTTGTAGGCCTGCTCGCTGGACGTGCCGCCGTCGGCGTTCCAGACGTCGACCACCTGCCCGTTGCGCACGAACGGCGTGAACCGCTCCCCCAGCCCGTACACGTGCTCGTCGACGGCGAGGGCGAGCTGCTCGTGCACGTGGTGCTCGCCGGCGTCGGTGGTCACGATCCCGATGCTCTTTGCCCCGCTGGAGGTCAGCACCCGGCCGTCGGCGACGAACTCCGCCAGCCAGCCCGGCCCGCGCGGCACCCGCACCGACAGCCCGCCGGAGGTCAGCACGCCCGCCTCGTCGTCGACCTCGACCGTCACGTGCGTGGCCGGGTCCTCGGTCACCGCGAACTCCGGCCGCCGCGGGACGCCGCCTGCCCAGTGCTCGATCCGCACCCGGACGACGTCGGGCGCCGGCGAGCTGTAGGTGACCGTGACGGTCGGCTGGTTGAGCGTGTTCCCGCGCTCGCGGACCACCGCGGTCGGGGCCAGCACGGTCATCCGGTCACCGGCCGCGGTGATCGAACGGACGTCGCGGGGGCGGAGCACGGAGTACCCCGCACGGTCCTGCCAGTAGCCGTCGGTGAACTTCATGCGCGCACGCCCGCCTCGTCGTCGAGTGGTGCCGTCGATACGCTTCGACGGCTGCTGCGGAAGGACGCTAGGCCACCGTCCCGCGCATCGGCAAGCCGTCCTCGGGAGGAGTGCCCTGGTCAGCCGACCGTCCGGTCCGGACGCCCTTGCGCCGCCGAGGGTGACGTTGCTAACGTCCGATTTCGCAGTCGATCCGTATCGATGATGATCGGAGGGGGTGGTGATGGCCGGGTTCACCAGCCGTGACGTCGCCCGGCTCGCGGGCGTCTCGCAGAGCACCGTCTCCTACGTCATGAGCGGGCGCCGGCCCATCTCGGCCGACACGCGCAAGCGGGTCCAGGCGGCGATCGACCAGCTGACCTACCAGCCCAACGCCGGCGCCCGCGCGCTGGCCAGCCAGCGCACCCAGGTCGTCGGCCTGGTCGTCCCGTTCGGGCCGGCCGGGGACACCACCGCGCTGCTGCCCTTCATCGAGACCATCGCCAGCTGCGCGCGGGACAACGACTACGACGTCCTGCTGGTCACCGCCGACGAGGGCACCGCGGCGTTGACCCGGCTGGCCGGGCGGTCGCTGTGCGACGCCATCGTGCTGATGAACATCGCCGCCGCCGACACCCGGCTCCCCGTGGCGGCGGCCAGCCGCATCCCGGTCATCCTCATCGGCATCCCCGACGACCCGCTGGGCCTGCCCTGCGTCGACCTCGACTACCCGGAGGCCGCTCGGCTGTCGGTGGCCGAGGCCGCGGCGGCCGGACACGACCGCGTCGTCGTCCTGGGCTGGTCCGCCGAGGAGGTCGCCCGGGGCGCCAACTACGTCGGGCGCTTCGAGCGGGCCGCGGTCGAGGCGGCGGCCGCCGCCGGGCTGGAGCACCTGGCGGTGAGCCCGGTGGAGGTCTCCCGCGAGGGCGCCCGGGCCGCGGTGGCCGAGGCGCTGCGGATCGGCGGGCCGCGTCCGGCGCTGCTGGTGCCGGCGTCCTCCGCGGTGCCGTGGGTGGTCCAGGCACTGACCGAGCGCGGCGTCGTGCCCGGCCGCGACGTCACGGTCGTGGCGTTGTGCACCGACGCGGCGGCCATGGCGACGGTCCCTCCGGTGACCAACGTGTCCACCGAGCCGCGGGACGTCTCCGCCCGGGCCATGCAGACCCTGTTCCGGCTCCTCGAGCGCGACCGCGAGACCCCTCCCGGTGGGGTCGAGCTGGTGGCCCCGCGGCTGACCCGGCGGGAGACCACCCTCACCCCACCCTGACCTCCGGCGGCTCCCCGGCCGCCCGACGCAGGCCCGTCCGGGCCTGAGCACGATCGGCGTCGATACGCATCGACGTCGTCTCGCACCACCTGTGGCGGCGCCGTCGCCACAGCCCGCGTGACCGGCGATGGTGCCGGCACTCCCCGGAAGGACCGGCAATGGCTCAACGTGGAGCGAAGAACCGCACCGTCGGCGCGGCGGTACTGGCACTGACGGCGCCGTTGGCGCTCGCGGCCTGCGGCGGGGGCGACTCCGACGGCGCCGGTGGCTCCGACGGTGAGGTGACCAGCCTGACCGTGCAGGACACCTTCGTCACGGAACCGGGCGCGAGCTACTACGGCGAGCTCCTGGACGCCTGCGGGCAGGAGAACGGCGTGACCATCGAGCGCAACTCCGTGCCCGGTGGCGACATCATCGCCCGGACGCTGCAGCAGGCGTCGTCCCAGACGCTGCCGGACATCCTGAGCATCGACAACCCCGACGTCGGGCAGCTCGCCGCGGCCGGGGCGCTGGCGCCGCTGGGCGAGCTGGGCGTCAGCGCCGAGGGCATCAGCCAGGGCGTCGTCGATGCGAACACGTTCGAGGACGAGCTGTACGGCCTCCAGCCCACGACGCAGAGCCTGGCGCTGTTCTACAACGAGGACCTCCTCGCCGAGGCCGGCATCCAGCCGCCCACCACCTGGGAGGAGCTGGAGACCGCGGCGGCCGCGCTCACGCAGGGCGACCGCTACGGCATCGCCTTCTCCGCCCCGCCGACCTACGAGGGCACCTGGCAGTTCCTGCCGTTCATGTGGTCCAACGGCGGCGACGAGACCGACATCGCCACCCCCGAGACGGCCGAGGCGCTGCAGCTGTGGGTCGACCTGGTCTCCAGCGGGTCGACGTCGGAGTCGGTGCTGAACTGGGGCCAGGAGGACGTCAACGACCAGTTCATCGCCGGCAACGCGGCGATGATGATCAACGGCCCGTGGCAGTTCCCGGTGCTGGCCGAGAACCCCGACGTCACCTACCAGGTCGCGCCGCTGCCCGCCCCCGAGGCCGGCGGCACCGTCGTCGCCCCGCTGGGCGGGGCAACGTGGACGGTCCCCGAGACCGGCGACGACGCCCGCAAGGCCAAGGCCGCCGCGGTCGTCGAGTGCGTCAACTCGGACGAGAACATGGTCGACAACGCCCTGACCAACAGCTCGGTGCCCACCAAGGCCGAGCTGGGCGAGCAGGTCGTGGCCGAGGACCCGCGCATGCAGGCCTTCGTCGACGTCGTCCCGGACCTGCGCTCGCGCACGGCGAAGCTGCAGGACGAGTGGCCGACGGCCGCCACCGCGATCTACACCGCGGTGCAGACCGCGCTCACCGGCGGCGCCTCGCCGGAGGAGGCGCTGGAGCAGGCCCAGAATGGCTGACACCCGGCAACGGGCGGGCGGCGCGACCAGCGCCGCCCGCCCAGCGGGGCCGGAGGTCGAGGTCGAGGACCGGCGTCCGCGCCGGACCTGGTCCCGGGAGCGGCTGCTGCAGCTGGGGTTCCTGGTCCCGGCCGTGGTCTACATGCTGCTGTTCTTCGGCTACCCCGTGGTGCAGAACGCCCTGATGGGCTTCCAGGAGTACACGACCCGCACCTTCGTCACCGGCGAGGCGCCCTGGGTCGGCCTGGAGAACTACCGCGAGGTCATCGGCTCGTCGGTGTTCAGCAAGGCCGCGCTGAACACGGTGCTGTTCACCGTCGGGTCCATCGCCGGCCAGTTCGTGCTCGGGCTGGCCATCGCCCTGTTCTTCCGCAAGCGGTTCCCGCTCGGCGGGCTGCTGCGCTCGCTGCTGCTCCTGCCGTGGCTCATCCCGCTCATCGCGGCGAGCGCGGTGTGGCGCTGGATCCTGGACAAGGACACCGGCGTGCTCAACCAGGTGCTCGGCGGCCTGGGGATCACCGACAGCAACCCGGGCTGGCTGACCAGCACCTCGCTGGCGCTGGTCACGGTGATCGCGATCAACATCTGGATCGGCATCCCGTTCAACACCACGATTCTCTACGGCGGCCTGCAGGACATCCCCGAGGACCTCTACGAGGCCGCCGCCCTGGACGGCGCCACCCGCTGGCGGGCCTTCCGGTACGTCACCTGGCCGCTGCTGCGGCCGGTCGTCACCGTCGTGCTGGTGCTCGGCGTCGTCTACACGCTCAAGGCGCTGGACATCATCCTGGGGCTCACCGAGGGCGGACCGGCCAACTCCACGCAGACCATCGCCACGCAGTCCTACAACCTGAGCTTCCAGCAGTTCGACTTCGGCCAGGGTGCCGCTGCCGGCAACATCCTCATCGTCGTCTCGCTGGTGTTCGCGGTCCTCTACCTGCGCGCCAACCGCCGCGCCCTGGACGAGTGAGGTCCCCGTGTCGCTGAGCGCCACCCTCCCCCTGCCCGACACCGCCCCGGCCCGGAAGAAGCGGCGACGGACCGCGGGCACCCGCGGCCCCTGGACCTACACCGTCGCCGGGATCGCCATCCTCGCGGTGCTGCTCTTCCCGCTGTACTGGATGCTCAACGTCTCGCTGCAGCCGGCGGGGTCGGCCGCGAGCACCTCGTGGTTCCCCTTCGCGCTGAGCTTCGACGGGTACTCCACCGCGATCGCCGACCAGGGCGGCAACCTGATGACCAGCCTGCTGGTCTCCCTCGGCAGCGTCGTGCTGAGCCTGCTCATCGCCGCCCCGGCGGCCTACGCGCTGGCCCACTTCAAGGTGCGCGGGGCCGGGATCGTGCTGTTCGGGATCCTGATCAGCCAGATGATCCCCGGGATCGTCGTGGCCAACGCCCTGTACAGCGCCTACAACGACCTGGGCCTGCTCAACTCGATCCCCGGGCTGATCCTGGCCGACTCCAGCGCCGGCATCCCGTTCGGCATCCTGATCATGCGGTCGTTCATGGGCAGCATCCCGCCCTCGCTGACCGAGGCGGCCCGGATGGACGGCGCCGGGCCGATCCGGGCCTTCTTCTTCATCATCCTGCCGATCAGCCGGAACGCCCTGATCACCGCCGGGATGTTCACCTTCCTGTTCACCTGGGGCGACTTCCTCTTCGCCCTGACGCTGACCACGAACGCCGAGGTCCGCCCGATCACGCTCGGGCTCTACCAGTACATCGGGACCTACGTCAGCGACTGGAGCACCGTCATGGCCACCGCCGTGCTGTCCTCCCTGCCGGCGGTCGTCCTGCTCGTCCTCGCCCAGCGCTACATCGCCGCGGGCGTCACCGGCGGCGCGGTCAAGTGACCGGCGTCCAGCAGTCAGGAGCCCCCGTGACCGTCCCCGCCCAGCCCCTGCGCGTGACCGTGTGGGGCGAGAACGTGCACGAGCAGCGCGAGCCGGAGGTGACCGCCCGCTACCCGCGCGGCATGCACGGCGCGATCGCCGAGGGCATCGAGGCCAACCTCGGCGAGCGGGTCGTGGTGCGCACCGCGACCCTCGGCGACCCGGAGCACGGGCTGACCGAGGAGGTGCTGGCCGGCACCGACGTCCTCACCTGGTGGGGGCACGCCGCGCACGCCGACGTCGCCGACGAGGTGGTCGAGCGGGTGCACCGGCACGTGCTGTCGGGGATGGGCCTGGTCGTGCTGCACTCCGGGCACTGGTCGAAGATCTTCACGAAGCTGATGGGGACGACGTGCACGCTGCGCTGGCGGAGCGCGCACGACCGCGAGCTGGTCTGGACGGTCGACCCGACGCACCCCATCGCGCGCGGCATCCCGCACCCCATGGTCATCGACGAGGACGAGATGTACGGGGAGTTCTTCGACATCCCCGCCCCCGACGAGCTGGTGTTCCTGTCGACCTTCTCCGGCGGCGAGGTGTTCCGCTCCGGGTGCACCTTCCGGCGCGGGCACGGGAAGATCTTCTACTTCCGCCCCGGCGACCAGGACTACCCGGTCTACCACCACGAGGGCGTACGCCGGGTCATCTCCAACGCCGTCGAGTGGGCGCGCACCGACCGCCCGGAGCGGGCGTACCCGACCCTGCTGCGCTACGACACCGAGGACTTCTTCACCGGCCACGGGTACGGCGGCGCGTGAGCGGGAGCCACCGCCGGGTCGACTGCGGGGAGCACGCGCCGCTGCCGGTCCTCGCCGTCGGGGCAGGGGCGATGGGCCGGGCCTGGCTGCGGACGCTGCAGGCGTCCCCCGAGGTCGAGCTGGTCGGGATCGTCGACCTGGACACCGACGCCGCCGGCCGGGCCGCCGCCGAGCTGGGCCGGCCCGACCTGCCGATCGGCACCGACGCCGTCACCCTCGCCGCCCGGACCGGTGCGGCCGCGGTGGTGGACGTGACCGTCCCGGTCGCCCACCACCCGGTCACCACCGCGGCGCTCCTGGCCGGCCTGCCGGTGCTCGGCGAGAAGCCCGCCGCCGACACCCTGCCCCGGGCCCTGTCGCTGGCCGCGGCGGCCGAGGTCAGCGGCGAGCTGTTCATGGTCAGCCAGTCGCGGCGGTGGAACCCGCAGGTCGCGGCGCTGCGCGGCCTGGTGCAGGACCTCGGCGCGGTCGGCACGCTGACCACGGAGTTCTTCCGCGCGCCGCGGTTCGGCGGGTTCCGGGACGCGATGGCGCAGCCACTGCTGGTGGACATGGCGATCCACGCCTTCGACACCGCCCGGTACCTGCTGGGCGCCGAGCCGGTGTCGGCCTGGTGCTCGTCGTGGAACCCGTCGTGGAGCTGGTACGCCGGGGACGCGAACGCCACCGCGCTGTTCACCATGGCCGACGGGTCGCGGTTCTCCTACACCGGCTCGTGGTGCGCCCCCGGCGCGGAGACGTCCTGGAACGGCGCCTGGCGGGTCAGCGCCGAGCGCGGGACGGCGCGGTGGGACGGCGAGACCGAACCGGTGCTGGACGCCGAGGGGCTGGTCGCCACCGACCGCCCACGCTCGCCGCACAGCGACATCGGCGGCGCGCTCGAGGTGTTCTGCGCTGCGCTCCGCACCGGGGAGACGCCGATGGGCGAGGTGCACGAGAACGTGCTGAGCCTGGCCATGGTGGAGGCCGCCGTGGAGTCCGCCGCGACCGGGCGACCCGTGCAGCTGGACGACCTGCTGGCCCGGGCGCACGTCCAGGCGCTGGCCGAGGAGGCGCATCCCGGCGTCCGCGCGGCCCTGGGCGGGTGGTCATCGGTCCGCGAGGCCCTCGCGGCCGGCGCCGGCTGGGTCCGGCCGGTTGGCGACCGCCGGATCAGGGCAGACTCCGGATCATGTGGCTCTTCCTCACCCGCCGATTCCGCATGTGGGTCATCCTGACCGTCCTCGCCCCGCTGGCCACCAAGGTGCTGCGCGGCCTCGGCGAGACCCTGCAGCGGCGCAACGGCCCGAACGCCGTCAGCAACGGCCTGCTCAAGGCCGGTGACCTCGGCGAGAAGGCGCGGCTGAAGCTGGGTGGCAAGCGCCGTCGCCGCTGACGATCCGGAGGACCTCGTGAGCACCCCCGAGATCCCGGACGCCGCCCGCCCCGACCCGCGCTCCCCGGCCCTGGAGCAGCTGCCCGCCACCGGGGAGACCCGCGGGATCGCGCTGTTCTGCCACGGCGGCACCGTCGCCAGCCTGGAGCCGCCCAAGGAGCGCGCCCTCTCGCTGGTGCGGATGCGGGCGTTCCAGTCGTTCGTGCACCGCAGCACCGCCGAGCGCGGCATCGCCAGCGCGCTGCTCCGCTACCGGGTGGCCGGCTGGAACGGCGAGGCCGCCGACGCGTTCGCCGACGTCCGCTGGGCGATCGGGCAGCTGCGCGAGGAGCACGGCAGCGACGTGCCGATCGTGCTGGTCGGGCACTCGATGGGCGGCCGGGCCGTGCTCCGGGCCGGCGGTGAGCCCTCGGTGACCGCGGTCTGCGCGCTCGCCCCGTGGACGCCACCGGGCGAGCCGGTCATGCACCTGGGCGGCCAGACGGTGGTGATCCTGCACGGCCGGGGCGACCGCTGGGTGCCCGCCCGGCTGTCCGCGGAGTTCGCCGTGCGCGCCCGCCGGGCGAAGGCGCGGGTGGCCCGGTTCACCATCGCCGGCGGCCACGGCATGGTCCGCAGGTCGCACCGCTGGCACACCTTCGCCCGCGACGTCGTCCTGGCCGGCGCCGGCCTCGAGCCGATGCCCGAGGCGATCGCGCACGCCCTGGCCCAGCCCAGCCCGGAGGGCCTCGCCGTCCCGCTCTGAGAGCACCGGACCGGTCTGAGGGCGCAGGCCGGTCAGACCGTGACCACCTCGACGAGCTCGTCCGCTCCCTGCAGGTCGGCCGGGTTGCGGGTGTACAGCCTGGCGCCGTGGGCGTGGGCGGTCGCGGCGATCAGCAGGTCCATCGCCCGGGCACGAGGCGGACGGCCGGCAGCGACGACCACGGCGGCCAGCTGCCCGTAGCTGGCCGTGACGGCGTCGTCGACGGGCAGGGCGTCGAAGCTCCGCTGCAGGACAGACAGCCGCCGCAGCCGCTCGGCACGAACGGCAGGATCGGCGGTGACGAGCACGCCGAAGTGCAGCTCGGCCACCGTGACGGCGCTGACGGCCAACTCGCCGGGCAGCGGGCCGACGTCGCCGGCGATGACGACGCTGGTGTCCAGAACACCCCTCACCGCGGCGCCCACGGGTCCACGAGGTCCGGGTCGACGAGGTCACGGTCGCGTTCCCAGGTCGGGTCGGCGGGTCCGGTGAACAGCTCGTCGATCTCCGCCCAGGACCGCCAGGACCGGGCCTGGGCGGGTACCAGCCGAACGCTCGGCCGGCCGGCCACCGTGACGGTGACCTCCTCCCCCGCCTCGACGCGCCGGATCAGGTCGGAGGCCTGCTGGCGGAGTTCACGGAGGCCGACGGTCGTCACGTCGACGACGGTAGCACTTGTGCTACCAGATGGACCCGCGCCGGCGAAGTCAGGAGAACAGCGCGCTGTAGCCGTTCAGCGCCGGCTGGCCGCCGAGGTGGGCGTAGAGCACGGTCGACGAGGGATCGATCTCGCGGCGGCCGACCAGGTCGATCGTCGCGGCCATCGACTTCCCCTCGTAGACCGGGTCGGTGACCATGCCCTCGGTGCGGGCGGCCAGCTCCATCGCGGCGATCGTCGTGGCGTCCGGGATGCCGTAGGTGCCCGCGTGGTACCGCTCGTCGAGCTCGACGTCGTCGAGGGAGAGGTCCCGCTGCACGCCGATGGCCCGCGCCGTCCGCTGGGCGATGCGCAGCACCTGGTCCCGCGTCTCGGCCGGCTTGGCCGAGGCGTCGATGCCGAGCACCCGGCGCGGCCGGGCACCCTGCTCCTCCAGCTGGGCGAACCCGGCGACCATCCCGGCCTGGGTGGAGCCGGTCACCGAGCAGACGACGACGGTGTCGAAGAAGACCCCGAGCTCGGCCTCCTGCGCGGCCACCTCGTGCGCCCAGTTCGCGAAGCCGTGCCCGCCGAGCGGGTGGTCCGACGCCCCGGCCGGGATCGGGTAGGGCTTCCCGCCGCGCGCCTCGATCTCGGCGAGCGCCGCCTCCCAGCTCTCCTTGAACCCGATGCCGAACCCGGCCTTCACCAGCCGCACGTCGGCGCCGGCCAGCCGGGAGATGAGGATGTTGCCGACCTTGTCGTAGACGGCGTCCGGCCAGTCGACCCAGCTCTCCTGCACCAGCACGCACCGCAGGCCGACCCGGGCCGCGACCGCGGCGACCTGACGGGTGTGGTTGCTCTGCACCCCGCCGATGGAGACGAGCGTGTCGCAGCCCTGGGCGAGGGCGTCGGCGACCAGGTACTCCAGCTTGCGGGTCTTGTTCCCGCCGAACGCGATGCCGGAGTTCACGTCCTCCCGCTTCGCCCAGACGGCCGCACCACCCAGGTGCGCGGTCAGCCGGTCCAGCCGGTGCACCGGCGAGGGCCCGAACAGCAGCGGGAAGCGGGGGAAGTCACTCAACATCGTCGTCCTCCAGTTCGGACAGCAGCGCCGTCCAGATCTCGGTGGTGGTGGTGACGGCGCCGGCGACGTCCCCGGCCGCGCAGGCGGCGATCAGGCGGTCGTGCAGGGCGACCGACTCCCGGCCGTGGGCCGCGGCGAACCGCTGCCGCTCCAGCCGCCGCACCGCCGGGGTGAACCGGTCGACCGTCGCCTGCACGGCGCCGTTGCCGCACCGGGTCAGCAGCACCCGGTGCAGCTCGTCGTCAGCGGCCAGCGCGGCGGGGAGGTCGCCGGCGGCCACGGCCGCGGCGAACCGGGCGTTGGCGGTGCGCATCGCGGCGACGTCGTCGGCCGTCGTGCGACCGGCGGCCTCGCGGGTGGCGAGCTCGTGCATGGCCCGGACGACGACGGCGGCGTCGCGCACCTGCCCGGCGTCCAGCGGGGTGACCCGGGTGTGGCTCTGCGGTTTGGCCTCGATCAGGCCCTCGTCGGCCAGCCGGGCCAGCGCGGTGCGCACCGGGGCGACCGACAGCCCCAGCCGGGTGGCGAGCTCGGCGTCCTTGACGACGGCGCCGGGCGGGAGCTCGCCGCTGACGATCGCGGCCCGGATCAGCGTGGCCGCCTGGTCGCGCAGCAGCAGGCGGGGCACCGGACCGATCGACACGCCTGACATCTGACATTTCAGTTGCCCGTCGTGTCAAGGGCTGGATCGCTGCGCTACCCGGCAGTCCAGGGTCTGGGCGGCCGGGCCGGCCGACGCCAGCATCGAGGACATGGACTGGACGACCCCGCCCGCGGACGCCGCCGCCCACTTCGCCCACCGGTTGGCCGTGGAGACCGACGTCTCCGACGTCCACGCCGCGCTGGAGTCCGGCCGGCCCGGGTTCGTGCTGCTGGACAGCCGCAGCGCCGAGTCGTGGGCCCAGGGGCGCGTGCCGGGAGCGGTGCACGTGCCCGGCCGGGAGATCGCCGACCGCGCAGCCGAGCTGGACCGGTCCGTCCCGGTGGTGACCTACTGCTGGGGCCCGGGCTGCAACGGCGCCACCCGGGCCGCCCTGACGTTGGCCACCCTCGGCTTCCGGGTGCGGGAGATGATCGGCGGGTTCGAGTACTGGGCCCGCGAGGGCCTGCCGGTCGAGACCGCCGACGGGGTGGCCCGCCCGGCGATCGACCCGTTGACCGCGCCGGCTGGGATCAGCTGCGGCTGCTGACGCTCAGCAGTTCCCGGTGCACTCGCGCTCGGGGAGGCTCTCCCGCGCCCAGGTGGTCAACTGCTCGAGCACCGGCCGCAGGGCAGTCCCGGCCTCGGTGAGCTGGTAGCTGACCGCGACCGGCGGCCCCTCGTCGACGTTGCGCTGCACCAGCCCCGCGCCGGCCAGCTCGGTCAGCCGGTCGGACAGCACCGAGTCGCTGATCCCGCCCACCGCGCGGCGGAGGCCGCTGAAGGTCGCCGGGCCGCCGGCCAGCACGCCGATGATCAGACCGTTCCAGCGCTTGCCGAGGAAGCCGAACGCGCGAGCGAGGGCGCGATCACACGCCTCCGGCTCGTGCAGCGCGTCCTCGGTCACGGGTGCAGCGTAGTCCGGCACACCACTAGGCACTTCTCAAATCGAAGTGCTAGCTTTCCCGAAGTGCTAGCAATCGGCTAGCTACTAGCCATAGGGGAGTGCCATGTCTCTGTTCCGTCTGGACGCCAGCATCCGGGTCGAGGGGTCGGCCAGTCGCGCGATCGCGGACATCGTCGAGCGCGAGTGGCGGGCCGGGAACCCCGACGCCCCCGTCACCCGCCGGCACGTCGGCACCGAACCGCTGCCTGCCAGCGCCTGGGGCGCCGCAGTCGCCGGCTCCTACCTCCCCGCCGACCAGCGGACCCCCGAGCAGGCCGACGCCCTGGCCCTGGCCGCGACGCTCACCGACGAGCTCGTCGACGCCGAGGCCCTCCTGCTGGCCGTCCCGCTGTACAACTTCGGGGTCTCCCAGCACGTCAAGACCTGGGTCGACCTGGTCATCACCGACCCCCGGATGGGCCCGCGGGCCGAGCCGCCGCTGGCCGGGAAGCCCGCCGTGCTCGCCGTCGTCCGCGGCGGCAACTACAGCGCCGGCACCCCGCGTGAGGGCTGGGACCACGCCACCGCGTGGCTCCGGCGGATCCTGGCCGACGTCTGGCAGCTGGACCTCCGGGTGGTGGAGCGGGAGTTCACCCTGGTGGGGGTCAATCCCGCCCTGGACGCCTTCACCGACCTGGCCGCCGAGCTGAAGGCGACCGCCGAGCACGAGGCCGCCGAGCACGGCCGGCTGCTCAGCAGCGCCCGCGCCGCCGCCTGAGCTGGGCCGCTCCCGGCTCAGCGCCGCGCCGGGGACCGCTCAGCCCGCGCCCAGCTGCACGGTCATCGCCACCTCGTACCGGTCGCCGCGGTAGGTCGACAGCGCGTGCTCGACCGGCCGCCCGGCGCTGTAGGAGATCCGGTCGAAGACCAGCACCGGTCGCCCCGCCGGCAGCCCGAGCAGCACGGCGTCCGCCCGGCCGGCCTCGTCGGCCCGCACCGTCTGCTCGGCGCTGTCGATCGTGCAGCCGTAGCGCTCGGCCAGCAGGGTGTAGACCGAGCCGGTCAGGTCCTGGACGTCCAGGTCCGGGGCGAGCGAGGCGGCGTACCAGGCGTCGTCGATCGACATGGGCTGCTCGTCGGCCAGCCGCAGCCGCCGCAGGTGCCACGCGGGCTCCCCCGGCGCCAGCTCCAGTGCCCGGCGGGTCGCCGGCGGCGGGACGGTGCGCGCCAGCTCCAGCACCGCGGTGCCGGGACGCAGGCCGAGCCGGCGCATGTCCTCGTGGAAGGACGCCAGGTGCAGCCGCGACCGCGCCGTCCGCTCGGCCACGAACGTGCCCTTGCCGCGCACCCGCACCAGCACGCCCTCGCTGACCAGCTGACCGATCGCCTCACGCACGGTGATCCGGCTGACCCCGTGCTCGATGCACAACTGCCGTTCACCGGGCAGCGGCGCCCCGGCCGGCAGCCGGGCGGCGAGCTCGGTGAGCCGGGCACGCAGCTGCTCGTGCTTGGGGACGACGCCGTGCGTGATGTGGCCGTGGATGACGTGGCCCTCGGCGGTGCGGCCGTCAGTGGTCAGGTCCGTCACGGCCGCGATGCTCCCAGCCCGGTCACCAGCCCTGCTGCGGCAGCTTGTGCCCCAGCACGTACCGGTAGTAGTCCGCCCGGCTCAGCCGGGACCCGGCTGCCTCGTCGACGACGACGGTGACGTGCGGGTGCAGCTGGAGCACCGACCCCGGGCACGACGCGGTCACCGGCCCCTCGACCGCCGCGGCGACCGCGTCGGCCTTGTGCTCGCCGGTCGCCACCAGCACCAGGTGGTCGGCGTCGAGGATGGTGCCCAGCCCCTGGGTGATCACGTGCCGGGGCACGGCGGCGACGTCGTCGCCGAAGAACCGGGCGTTGTCCTGCCGGGTCTGCTCGGTCAGCGTCTTCAGCCGGGTGCGGCTGGCCAGGGACGACCCGGGCTCGTTGAAGCCGAGGTGCCCGTTGGCGCCGATGCCCAGCACCTGCACCGCCACCGAGCCGGCCGCCCGCAGCTGCGCCTCGTACTCCCGCGCCGCCCGCAGCGGGTCCGGCGCCGCGCCGTCCGGGCCGTGCACCACGGCCGGGTCCAGCCCCAGGGCGTCGGTGAGCTCCCGGCGGATCACCTCGCGGTAGGACTCCGGGTGCCCGGCGGGCAGGCCGACGTACTCGTCGAGCAGGAACGCCTGCACCCCGGTGAGGTCCAGACCCTCCTCGGCGTGCCGGCGCAGCAGCTCCCGGTAGGCCAGCAGCGGGGACGAGCCGGTGGCCAGCCCCAGCACCACGGGCCCGCCCCGGGCCAGCGCGGCGAGCACCGACCCGGCGACGGCGTCGGCGACCACCCGCCCGCAGTCCTCGGGGGTGGGCAGCAGCACGACCTCCACGGCTCAGCGCTCCTCTCGGGTCACCCACGCGCCGGCCCGCAGGACGGCGGTGGGGATCAGGTCCAGGTCGGTGACGAGCACGTCGGCCCGCCGGCCGGCGGCCAGCTCGCCGACATCCTCCCGGCCGAGCAGCCGGGCCGGGGTGACGGCAGCGGAACGGACGGCGTCGGCCAGGGGGACGCCGGCGGCCACGGTGCGCCGGACGACGTCCACCAGCCGCGCCGTCCCGCCGGCGATCGCGCCGGAGCCGCCCGCCAGCCGGGCCACGCCGTCGCGCACCGCCACCGGCAGCGAGCCGAGGTGGTAGCTGCCGTCGGCCATCCCGGCGGCGGCCATCGCGTCGGTGACCAGCGCGATCGCGTCCGGCCCGACGAGGTCAAACAGCATCGCGACGGTCTCCGGGGCCAGGTGCACGCCGTCGGCGATCACCTCGAGCACCAGCTCGCCGCGGGCGGCGGCGGCGAGGCAGGCGCCGACCGGTCCGGGGGCGCGGGACAGCAGCGGCGGCATGCCGTTGAACAGGTGGGTGGCCGACACCCGCCCGGTACGGGCAGCGTCCCGGACCGCGGCCGTCACGGTGGCCGCGTCGGCGTCGGTGTGCCCGAAGCTCGGCAGGGCGCCGTGCTCGCGCAGGACGGCGACGAGCTCGGCGGCGTGCGGGGTCTCCGGGGCCAGGGTCATCGCGGCCACGGTGCCCGGGCTGCCCGCGAGCAGCTCGCGCAGCGCGGCCGGGTTCCCGGGCACCAGGGCCGCCGGGTCCTGGGCGCCGCAGCGGGCGGTGGAGAGGAACGGCCCCTCCAGGTGCACCCCGGCCACTTCCCCGGCGGCGACCAGTGGCGCCAGGGTGGCCAGCCGGTCGCGCAGCACGGGCAGTGGGGCCGAGACCAGGCTGGCCAGCAGCGTCGTCGTCCCGTGGGCCCGGTGGTGGGCGGCCGCGGCGCGGGCACCTGCGGCGTCGCCGTCCGGGAAGCCGTGCCCGGCGGCGCCGTGGCAGTGCACGTCGACCAGGCCGGGCAGCAGCACCCGGCCCGGCGCGGGCGGGGGCAGCTGACCGGGGAAGTCGGCGGCCGGGCCGGCGAAGTCGATCCGGTCCCCGGCGACGGCGACGACGCCGTCCTCGACCACCGTCGCCCCGGTGACCAGCCGGCCCCGCAGCACGGGGCCGACCGGCTCGGTGGCGGTCAGGATGGCGGACGCTCCTCCAGTGCCGCACCGGCGACCTGGGGCGGCGCGGTGGCCGCGCCCGCCTCGACCGGGGTGTCGGGGGTGGGCTCGGCGTCCGCGGCCTCCTCCTCACGGCCCGGCGTCTTCAGGTTCCACCTGCGGATCACGAAGCGGAACAGCACGTAGTAGATCGCCGCGTAGACCAGGCCGATCGGGATCAGCCAGAGCGGGTTGGTCGCCTTGCCGAAGTTGAGGGCGTAGTCGATGAACCCGGCGGAGAAGATGAACCCGTCGTGGATCCCGAGCGCGTTGGTCAGCGCCAGCGAGGTGCCGGTGAGCACCGCGTGCACGATGTACAGCGGCCAGGCGACGAACAGGAAGCTGAACTCCAGCGGCTCGGTGATGCCGGTGAGGAACGCGGTCAGCGCGGTGGAGACCATGATCCCGCCGACGACCTTGCGCTGCTCGGGACGGGCCTCGTGCCAGATGGCCATCGCCGCGGCCGGCAGCGCGAACATCATGATCGGGAAGAAGCCGGTCATGAACGTGCCGGCGTCGGGGTCACCGGCGAAGAACCGGGTGATGTCGCCGTGCACGATCTCGCCGCCGGCGGTCTCGTAGTCGCCGAGCACGAACCAGACCACCGAGTTCAGGATGTGGTGCAGACCCAGCGGGATGAGCAGCCGGTTGACCGTCCCGAAGATGCCACCGCCGACCACGGTGTTGCCGTCGACGGCCTCGCCCAGGTTGGTCAGCGCGGCGTCGAAGACGCCGTAGACCAGCGACATCAGGCAGGCCACGACCGTCATCGTCACCGCGGTGATGATCGGGACGAACCGCCGGCCGCCGAAGAACGCCAGGTAGGTGGGCAGCTTGACCCGGTAGAACCGCTGCCACAGCATCGCGGTCAGCAGGCCGACGACGATGCCGCCGAGCACCCCGAAGTTGATCAGCTCCTGCGTCTCGCCCTCCGCCGGCTCGCCCAGCACGATGGGGCTCAGCGCCTCGAAGACGTTGGAGAGCACCAGGTAGCCGACGACGGCGGCCAGTGCGGTCGATCCGTCGGCCTTCTTCGCCCAGCCGATCGCGATGCCGACGGCGAAGATCAGCGGCAGGTTGTCGAACAGCGCGCCGCCGGCGGCGGCGAGCACGGCGGCGACGGTCTCCAGCGCGCTGAACCGGCCGAGCAGGTCGTCCTGCCCCAGCCGCAGCAGGATGCCCGCGGCCGGGAGCGCGGCGATCGGCAGCATCAGGCTGCGACCCAGGCGTTGCAGGCCACCGAGCCCACGGACGCCGGTGGGGGGTGCGGTCAGGAAGCTCATCAGCTCGTCTCCGGGGCGCGGGCGGGTCCGTTCACCGGTCGTTCCCTCGGGTGCCGGGTTGCCGGTACCGTCCGGTCATGACCAGTTGCCCGGGGAGGATGGCGGGCGCCGCGGAGAGCTGTCAACACCCTGGACAGCGCGTCACGTGGCCGCTTGGCTGACCGATCCGGACCGGCACCAGCGCGGCCTGCGGGCCGCGGGGAGGAGCACACGTGGGCAAGGCGGAGCAGATCGTCGCCGGGCTGGGCGGCGCGGCCAACATCGACGAGGTCGAGGGCTGCATCACCCGGCTGCGCACCGAGGTCAAGGACCCGTCGCTGGTCGACCAGGCCGCACTGAAGGCCGCCGGCGCGCACGGGGTCGTGGTGGCCGGCAGCGTCGTCCAGGTGGTCGTCGGCCCGGAGGCCGACTCGCTGGCCGACGACGTCAACGACCTGTTGTGAGCTCCCTCGTCGTCACCGCCCCGCTGCCCGGCCGGCTGCTGCCGATCGACCAGGTCCCCGACCCGGTCTTCGCCGGCTCGCTGGTCGGCGCCGGGGTGGCGGTCGACCCGGCACCGGACGCCGGCCTCGTCGACGCCGTCGCACCGGTCTCCGGTCGGCTGCTCAAGGTGCACCCGCACGCCTTCATCGTGCTGACCCCCGCGGGTCAGGGCGTGCTGGTGCACCTGGGGATCGACACGGTGAAGCTGGCCGGGGCGCCGTTCACCGTGCACGTCACCGAGGGCGACGACGTCGCCGCCGGCGACCGGGTGACCACGATGGACGTCGCCGCCGTGCGGGCGGCGGGGCTGTCACCGGTCACCCCGGTCGTGGTGATGGACGCCCCCGCGGAGACGGTGCCCGAGGTCGCCGCCGGGACGCCGGTGGCCGTCGGGGACACGCTGTTCACCTGGACAGCCGCGGCCTGACCGGGCCGCCGTCGCGCCGACTGGTCATGTGCGGTCGTCGACACGGCGCGACGCGCCGCGGCGGGCGACCAGGACTGCACACTCGCCGCCGGACGGCCCGGTCAGCGGGGTGGCAGCGCGCTCTCGTCCGGGAGGACGTGGTCGACCAGGCCGTAGGCCTGGGCCTCGGCCGGGGAGAACCAGCGGTCGCGCTCGGAGTCCCGGGCGATCTGCTCGACGTCCTGCCCCGAGTGCTCCGCCTGCAGCTCGTTCACCTGCTGCTTGAGCTGGCGGAGCATCTCGGCCTGGATGGTGATGTCCGCGGCGGTCCCCCGCAGCCCGGCGCTCGGCTGGTGCATGAGGATCCGGGTGTGCGGCAAGGTGTAGCGCTTGCCTGCAGTCCCGGCGGTGACCAGGAACTGGCCCATCGAGGCGGCCATGCCCATCGCGTACGTGGCGACGTCGCAGTCGACGAACCGCATGGTGGCGTAGACGGCCAGCCCGGCCATCACCGAGCCACCCGGTGAGTTCACGTACAGGTGGATGTCGCGGGTCGGGTCCTCGGCCGAGAGCAGCAGCATCTGCGCGCACAGCTCGTTGGCGATCACGTCGTCCACCTCGCGGCCGAGGAACACGATGCGCTCGCGCATCAGCCGCTCGTAGACGGCGTCGCCGAGCGTCGTCGCGGTCGGGGCGGCGGTGCTCATCGTGATCGGGAAGGGCGTGCCGGGAATGGTCATCGGAATTCCTCTCGAGCGTTCGGCGGGAAATGACTCGAGCCAAGCAGGAATGCACACCGTGCGACCCGCGGAAATGGCGCATTGCGCGGTCAGCGCATTTCTTGTGCTGTGCGCGAATGGGACGTGACGTGCGCGGGGGTCGCCGGGACGGGCCCGTGGTCTGATCGACCGGTGAGCACTCCCCCCGTCGTCCGGCGCGCGACCCGTTCCGACGTCCCGCGGCTGGCGGCGACCCTGGCCATGGCCTACCCCGACTACCGGTGGACCTCCTGGGCGCTGCCCGAGGACGGCCGCACCCAGCGGCTGTCCCGCTGGGCCGAGCTGTGGGGCGCGCTGGTGCCGGTGCTGGCCGAGACCGCCTGGGTCACCGACGACGTCGCCGCGGCCGCCGCCTGGGTCGCCCCGGACGCGCCGCCGCACGCCGCTGATCTGCAGGCGGTCATCGACCGCGACCTGCCCCGGGTGTTCGGCGCCCGCCAGCCGGTGGTGCTGGCCAGCGAGCGGCTCGGTGCGCTGGGCCGGCCGGACGAGCCGCACTGGTGGCTGCACGCCGTCGGCACCCGCCCGGCCGCCCGGCACCAGGGGCTGGGCGCGGCCGTGCTGCAGCCGGTGCTCGACCGCTGCGACGCCGACGGGGTGCCGGCCGCGGCGACGGTCTACACCTCCACCGTCGTCCGCTGGCTGCAGCGGTCCGGGTTCGCCGTCACGCACTCGACCCGCACGGCGGTCGACCACGAGCTGCCGATCTGGACGCTGGTCCGCCAGCCCCTCCGCGCCTGACCCCTCTCCAGGTTTCGGCGCCGAAACCTGGGCGGGTTTCGGCGCCGAAACCTGGCCGGGTTTCGGCGCCGAAACCTGGGCGGGTGCGTGGGGACGACGGGCAGGCAAGGCTGACCTGACCCCCGGGGGCCACAGGTCGGCCCGCATGGCCCCCACAGGTCGGGCAGAGCAGGAGAGACCGCCCCGCCCCACCGCCCTCGTGAGGTCCCCGTGTTCCTGTCGAAGACCGAGGCCGCCGTCCTCACCAGCACGCTGCCGCACGCCCGGCCCCCGGCGCCGCCGCAGACCAAGCGCCGGCTGTGGCCGATGCTCGGCCCGGCGTTCGTGGCCGCCGTCGCCTACGTCGACCCCGGCAACTTCGCCACGAACTTCACCGGCGGCGCCTCGTTCGGCTACACGCTGCTGTGGGTGATCGTCGCCGCGAACCTGATGGCGATGCTCATCCAGGCGCTCACCGCGAAGCTGGGCCTGGCGACCGGCCGCGACCTGGCCACCAACTGCCGCGAGCGGCTGCCCCGGCCGGTCACCTGGGGGCTGTGGGCGCAGGCCGAGGCCGTGGCCATCGCCACCGACCTCGCCGAGATCGTCGGCGGCGCGGTCGCGCTGAACCTGCTGTTCGGGGTGCCGCTGCCCGTCGGCGGGCTGATCACCGCCGTCGTCGCCTTCGTGCTGCTGGCCGCCCAGTCCCGCGGCTACCGGCCCTTCGAGCGGGTGATCGCCGGGCTGCTGCTGGTGATCGGTGGCGGCTTCGCCTACACGCTGATCGGCTCCGGGGTCGACCCCGCCGGCGTCGCCTCCGGCCTGGTGCCCAGCTTCTCCGGCAGCGAGAGCCTGCTGCTGGCCACCGGCATCCTCGGCGCCACCGTCATGCCGCACGTCATCTACGTGCACTCCGCGCTCACCCCGGGCCGCTACGGCGACGTCGTCACCGAGGGGCGCACCCAGCGTGGCCGCGGGCGGCTGCTGCGCGCGCAGCGGATCGACGTCCTGGTCGCCATGGGCCTGGCCGGGCTGGTCAACGCCGCGATGCTGATCATCGCGGCCCAGCTGTTCACCGCCGGCGACGGCATCGAGTCCCTGGAGAGCGTGCACGCCGGCCTGGGCGACCAGCTCGGTGGCGGGGCGGCGCTGGCCTTCGCCGTCGCCCTGCTCGCCGCCGGGTTCGCCAGCTCCTCGGTCGGTACGCACGCCGGGCAGGTCGTGATGGCCGGGTTCCTGCGCAAGCACATCCCCGTCCTGCTCCGCCGGCTGATCACCCTCGCCCCCGCCCTGCTGGTGCTGGGCCTGGGCGGCGACCCGACGACGGCGCTGGTGTGGTCGCAGGTGGTGCTCTGCTTCGGGATCCCGTTCGCGCTGGTGCCGTTGCTGTGGCTGACCAGCCGACGCGACCTGATGGGCGCCTGGGTCAACCGCCGGCGCACCACGCTGGTGGGCTCGGTCGTCGCCACGCTGATCATCAGCCTCAACGGCTACCTGCTCGTCGACCTCGTCCTCGGGTGACGCCTCGGCCGGCCCGCGAGTGCAGGCCGGCCGAGGACCGTCGTCACCAGGTGAAGCGGCCCACCGTGGCGCGCAGGTCGCTGGCCATCCGGGACAGCTCGTCGACCGCCTGCCGGGTCTGCCCCAGCGCCTGGTTCGTCGAGCCCGCCGCCGCGGACACCCCGGTGATGTTCCGGGCGATCTCGGTGCTCCCGCCGGCAGCCTCCTGGATCGACCGCGACATCTCGTTGGTGGTGGCCGTCTGCTCCTCCACCGCGCTGGCGATCGTCAGCTGGAAGTCGTTGATGCTGCCGATGACCTCGCTGATCCGGCCGATCGCCGCCACCGCACCCGAGGTGTCGCCCTGGATCGCCTCCACCCGACGCGCGATGTCCTCCGTCGCCCGGGCCGTCTCCTGCGCCAGCTCCTTCACCTCGTTCGCCACCACCGCGAAGCCCTTGCCCGCCTCACCGGCCCGCGCCGCCTCGATCGTCGCGTTCAGCGCCAGCAGATTCGTCTGCTCCGCGATGCTCGTGATGGCCTTCACCACCGCACCGATCTCCTGCGAGCTCGCGCCCAGCTTCTCGATCGTCTCCGTCGTCGACCGCGCCTCGCTCACCGCCTGCGCCGCCACCCGGGTGGCGTCGTTGACGTTCTGGCTGATCTCCCGGATCGCCGAACCCATCTCATCCGCACCCGCAGCCACGGTCGCCACGCTCCGGGAGACCTCCTCCGCCGCCCCCGACACCACACCCGACTGCGCCGAGGTCTCCTCCGCCGACGCCGAGATCTGCGCCGACGACGCGCTCAGCTCCTCCGACGACGCCGCCACCGCACCGGCCGAACCGGCCACGGACGTCACCAGCGTGCGCAGGCTGAGCACCGCCCCGTCGACGGCGGCTGCCGTGGCACCGACCTCGTCGCGCTGGGTGATGCCCGTCTGGGCGGTCAGGTCGCCGGCGGCCATCGCTGCAGCGACCCGCCGCAGCTGCTGGAGCCCACGGGTGACCGCACCCGCGACGACCAGTCCGGCCAGGCAGGCGAGGAGCACACCGATCACGCAGACGACGACCAGGGTGCGGGTCGCCGAGGAGACGACCTCGCCGTAGCCCGCCCCCTCGGTCAGCACGGCCTCCGCCTCGTCCTTGGCGACGGCCAGAGCCTCCTCGTAGGACTTCCGGAGGTCCCGGGTCTCCCCCATCGCCAGCGTGACGGCGGCGCCGCGATCGGTGGCCAGCAGCGCGAACTCGGCCTCGATGCTGGCCGACCACGCGTCGACGCCGTCCTGCAGCTCACCGAGGGTGGCGAGCTCGTCGGACGTGGCCGCGGCACCTCGCGCGACGTCGAAGAGGCCGCCGATCTTCTCCAGCCGCTCCTGGACCTCCGCGCGGAACTCCTCGTCCCCGGTGAGCAGGTAGCCACGTTCGTCGTTCGCGGTGGCCTTCGCGGTCAGGCCGATGTCGTCCAGCGCGTTCATGTACGGCAGCGACGTGCTGAGCTCCGCCTCGCGCGCGTCCCGGAGTTCACCGAGACGGCTGACGGCCAGAACGCCGACCAGCGCTGCGGTCAACGCCGCCAGACCGACCGCGAGGAGGATCTTCCCCCGGACCGAGCGATCGGCGAACCAGCGACGGGTGACGGGTGTGGCGGCGGATCGCATGGACCTGGTTCTCCTGTCGGGGGTCGGCACCTCCGCCCGGTGCCGACTCGTCGGTGATGGGCGGAGCGGGGGCGGGGAAGGCCGTGCCGGATCTGCAGGGAGAGCATGCGGAGCACGGATCCGCGTCGCGCCCAACCGGGTTGCGTGTCGTCCCCGTCCGAAGAGGAAAGGTGGGCCACCGCACGGCGCGGCCGCCTTGTCGACCCCTGACGCTGGTCGGCCTCGCGCTGGCTGGCACCGATGAGTTCGGTGGCGTGGCGGCGTCCTCCCCGTGACAGCATCCGGCGACCGACCGGGCGACGAGCGAGGGGCAGCACCATGGGCGCACTGCGCGTGCACGAGTTCACCACCGTCGACGGCGTCGTCGACGCACCGATGTGGACGATGGACTACGGGTTCCCCGACGACCTGGCCGCCTCCATCGGTGCGCTGACCGCCCCGGCGCGGGGCATCCTGCTCGGCCGCACCACCTTCGAGATGTTCGCGCCCGCCTGGTCCACCCGCACCGTCGAGGACGACGAAGGCGCCCCCTTCTTCAACGACACCACCAAGTACGTGGTGACCTCGACGCTGACCGACACCGGGTCGGTCTGGCGGAACTCGACCGTGCTGGGCGGCTACGACGCCGACCGGGTCTGCGCGCTCAAGGACGAGGTCGGCGACCTGTACGTCAGCGGCAGCGCCACCCTGGTACGCGCACTGCTCGCCGACGGGCTGGTCGACGAGCTGCACCTCTACGTCTACCCGCTCGCCGTCGGTACCGGCATCCGGCTCTTCGCCGAGGGCACCGCGCAGCCGCTGGCCCTGCTGGGAGCTGAACCGCTGAGCAACGGCGTCGTCCACCTGACCTACGGCCCCGCGGCCGCCTGACGTCCCCGCAGGGGCGTCAGGCCGGGGACGATCTCCCCGGCCTCGGCGAACAGCGGGAAGCGACTGGTCACGCCCCCGCGCGCCAGGGCCTCGTCCGCGCCGCCGGCGGCGTCGACCGCCGAGGTGCGGACCAGGACGTCGAGACCGTCCCCGGCCGGGCGTGCGCCGATGCCGGCGATCAGGTCGGGGTGCGCGCCGATCAGCCTGCTGGCCTCGGCGCGCAGCTCACCGACCGGGAAGCGCGTCTGCTCGACCACGACCTCGATCTCCGGGACACCGGGGTCGTCGACCACGGCCTGCACCGCTGCCGGGAGCCGGCCGTGCCACCGGACGATCAGCTGGGTGCGGTCCCGGCCGATCTCCACGTCCCCGAAGTCCGGGGAGTTCCCGGCCGCGGCGCGCACCCGCTCGATGAGCCCGTACACGTCCATCGACACCGGCGGTAGGGCCAGCTCCTCCAGCAGCTCCGGCGGCAGCGTCTCGGGGAGGGCGGGCGGCTCCTCCGGCATCGGCTCGACCAACACCAGGCCCGGTGGCACGGACGGGTCACCGGGCGACTGCGGCGTCCCCGGGGCGTCCGCGCACCCGGCCAGCGCCATCGCCGCGACGGCCAGGGACATGGCGACCGGCCGGGGACGGCGAGGTGGCATGCCGTGATCATGGCGATCCGGACACTCTCGGTCCAGACCTCGCGCCGTAGACCGGACCCGATCGTCCGGATGTGCCACGATGCGCCATGGGCGTCTTCTGGCTGGTCATGGGGCTCGTGCTGGCCGGGCTGCTGCTGGTGGCCTGGCTGATGGACCGGGCCGGCCGGCGCCGCGGCGCGCGGATCAGCTCCGGCGCCGACGTCGCCTGGCAGGCGCGGGAGAGCCGGCGGGACGCCGAGATCCTGGGCAACCCGTACAACCAGGACGTCAGCTGGAGCAGCTGGAGCCGGCGCAACCACCCGAAGCGCTGAGGTCAGCCGGCCTCGCCCACCTCGGCGAAGAGCGGGAACGCACTGGTGACCCCGGCCGCGGCGACCACGGCGGCCGGGTCGCCCGCGTCCGGCGCGACCAGCACCTCGACGCCGTCGGCTTCCGGACGCGCAATGGCCGCCTGGACGACGGGGGCGTGCTCGGCCGCGATCCGCGCCGCCTCGGCCCGCAGGTCACCGGGGCGGAACTCGGTCGGGACGACGGTGACCGTCAGCCCCTCACCCGCGGAGTCGACCACCCGCTGGACGGCGGCCGGCACCTCGCCGAACCAGCGGACCACCAGCCGGGTGCGGTCCAGGCTCAGCCCCGGTGTCCCGGCGTCCGGTGAGTCGCCCGCGGCCGCGGACAGCCGCTCCAGCAGGTCGTAGACCTCGGCGCGGGTGCCCGGGTACATCACGAACTCGCCGTGCCCGACCCCCGGGGACGGCGGGGCGGACCGGCGGGGCTGCTGCTTGCGGGCCATGCCGCGATCATCCCGGAACCGCACGGGGCCGGCGCTCGTTGCCCCCGGACCCCCGCTCGTCCCAGGAGGTCCCGTGCTGCCCCTGCCCTCCCTCCCCGACCAGGCCGCCCGGCTGATCGCCCTCGGCGTGCCCGAGCTCACCGGCCTGTCCGCGGCCGCGCTCACGGCCGCCGCCGACGGCCCCGCCGGCGCCCTGCTCGTCGTCCACCCCGAGCTGCTGCCGCCGTCCCGGCTCGTGCCGCTGGTCCAGCGTGAAGGCCGTCCGGCGTTCGTGGTCGCGGACATGACCGACGTCGACGACTTCACGCCCATCGACGCCGCCGCCGTGCCGGACGCACCGATCCACCTGGTGCACGCCCCCGACCGGGGGGACGAGCTGGCCAACCGGAGCCCGGACGAGGCGCTGCCGGCGATCACCGGGCGGGGCAGCAGCCCGCTCACCCTGACCGAGGGGCTGCACTGGGTGCTGCAGCAGCCCGCGGCGCTGGAACGGAACCGGTGCTTCATGACGATCGGTTCGCGGCTGCGCCGCCCCGACGGCCGCCTGGACACCCGCACCCCGGCGCTGTGGCTGAGCAACGGCACCGGCCGGGACGGGCGAGAACGGCGGCACGCCCCGAAGGTCGGCTGGTGCTGGGCCGGCAACCGGCACACCTGGCTGGGCTTCGCCTCCACCGCGGGCCGGTCGGTCCCGGTGCCGCGCGCCGTCACGACCGCCGCCGGATGATCTGAGCCATGGAGATCGACGGAGCACGGATCTGGGTCACCGGCGCATCGGCCGGCATCGGCGCGGCGCTCGCCCGGGAGCTGGCCGACCGCGGCGCCCGGGTGGCGATCAGCGCCCGCAACGCCGATCAGCTGGCCGAGGTTGCCGGGGGCCGGATGACCGTCGTCCCGGTCGACGTCACCGACCGGGCGGCCACCGTCGCCGCCGGCGCCGCAGTGCGCGCGGCCCTGGGCGGCATCGACGTCGTCGTCGCCAACGCCGGCACCTGGTCGGGGTTCCACGTGGAACCGTGGGAGTCCGACCGCTTCGCCGAGCACCTGCAGATCAACGTGATGGGCGCGGTGCACACCTTCGAGGCCGTCGTCCCGCAGATGCTCGCCGAGGGGCGCGGCCGGCTCGTCGGCGTCGCCTCGCTGGCCGGCTACCGCGGGGTGCCCGGCTCGGAGGCCTACAACGCCGGCAAGGCCGCGCTGATCAGCCTGCTGGAGAGCCTGCGCGGGTCGCTCGCCCCGCGCGGCGTCGTCGTCCAGACGGTCAACCCCGGGTTCGTCACCACCCGGATGACCGAACGGAACCGGTTCCCGATGCCGTTCAAGGTCGAGGCCGACGACGCCGCGCGGACCATCGCCGACGGCATCGCCCGGGACAGGGCCGAGATCGCCTTCCCGCTGCCGATGGCGGTGCTGATGAAGGCGGCCCGGCTGGTGCCCACCCGCGCCTGGACGTCGTTGACCGCCGCGATGGCCCGCCGCGGCCTCGACGGCGGTCCGGGCCGCCGCGCGGGGTGAGCCCCCCGGGTTTGATCAGGTGCCCTGATCGAAAGGCGTCCCCCTGCACGAACGTTGGTGCAGGGGGACGCCCGGTGATCAGGGAACCTGATCGAAACCCCACGGGCGGCGTCAGTCCTTGGGGCCACCGGCGACGTAGATGACCTGGCCGGAGACGAAGCCCGCCCCCTCGCTGACCAGGAACGCGGCGGTGTGCGCGATGTCCTCGGGCTGGCCGACGCGCTGCACCGGGATCTGCTTCGCCGCGCCCGCCTTGAAGTCCTCGAACGGCACCCCGATCCGCTCGGCCGTCTGCGCGGTCATCTCGGTCTCGATGAACCCGGGCGCGATCGCGTTCGCGGTGACGTTGTAGCGGCCCAGCTCGAGCGCGAGGGTCTTGGTGAGCCCCTGCATGCCGGCCTTGGCGGCCGAGTAGTTGACCTGCCCGCGGTTGCCCAGCGCCGAGACGCTGGAGAGGTTCACGATCCGGCCCCACTGAGCCTCGACCATGTGCTTCTGCGCCGCGCGGCTCATCAGGAACGCCCCGCGCAGGTGCACGCCGAGCACCGCGTCCCAGTCG
Source organism: Modestobacter roseus (assembly GCF_007994135.1). Classification (NCBI taxonomy): domain Bacteria; kingdom Bacillati; phylum Actinomycetota; class Actinomycetes; order Geodermatophilales; family Geodermatophilaceae; genus Modestobacter; species Modestobacter roseus. The sequence continues at coordinate 3,732,039 of NZ_VLKF01000001.1, read as the reverse complement.
CCGACGCTCATCTTGAACAGCAGGTTGTCCCGGGTGATCCCGGCGTTGTTCACCAGCACGGTCGGGGCGCCCAGCTCGGCGGCCACCCGGTCGACCGCAGCGGTGACCGAGTCCTCGTCGGCGACGTTCGCGCCGACGGCGAGCGCCCGGCCCCCGGCGGAGGTGATCGCCTCCACCGTGCCGGCGCAGGCGCCCTCGTCCAGGTCGAGCACGGCCACCGCCATGCCGTCCGCCGCGAACCGTGTCGCGATGGCCGCGCCGATCCCGCGCGCCGCTCCGGTGATGATCGCCGTCCGCTGCTCTGCCACTGCATCTCCTCGTCGAGTCGGGTGGTGTTCCTCCTGTGCATACACCCGGGTGGCCGTCAGTCGCGCGGGCGGGCGGTGCCGACGGCGAGCGCGCCGACCGCCAGCGCCCAGGCCAGCTGAGCCGGCACCCACAGCGCCGACGGCGTGCCGACCAGCAGCGCGAGGCCGAACGGCACCGTGCCGACGACGCCCAGGTCGAGCCCGCGCACCAGCGTCTGCCCCACCCCGGTGGGCACCGCGCCCATCGGTGTGGCCACCACCGGCCCCGACCAGTCCAGCTCCGGCCGGTACCCGCCGCGCACCGCGGCACCGGCCCACGCCGGGGCGACGGCGACGCCCAGCCCGGCCCACACCGCCGTCGCCCCGGTGCCCTGGCCGATCAGCGCGCCGGACACCCCGCACACCCCGACGAGCACCACCAGCGGCACCACCACCCGCAGCCGGACGACGACGTCGGCCGAGAGCGGCAGCACCCGGTCCAGCGCCGGGGAGGCCTGCGCGCGCCGGCTGGGCTCGCCCAGCGCCACCGCCGCCAGCGCCCACCCCAGCACGGCGGCCACGGCGACCAACGCGGGCAGGTCGCCCAGTCCGGACGTGCGGGCGGCCAGCACCGGCAGCGCCGCGCCCACCGCCAGCTGCCCCCAGCGCCACGGCGAGCGGGTGAGCACCGCGAGGTCGGCGGCGAGCACAGCGGTCGGGGCACCGGACACCCGCCGCCACCGGCGCGCGCGCCGGGGTGGCCGCGGGGAGCTGGCCAGCGCCCGGCCCAGCTCGCGGGTGTCCATGGAGAACGTCGAGGCGGTCGCGTACTGCACGATCTCCCCGCGGGCCCGCAGGTCACCGGCGCGCAGCCGGTCCAGCCGGCGGTCCGCGGCGACCACCGCGAGCACGGCCAGCACGGCGGCGACGACGGCGGCTCCCACCAGCGGCGTCCCGGCCGGCTGCACCGCCCACCCGGTGACCGGCGCCGCGTCGACGGCGGCCAGCACCGCCCCGGTCAGCGCGGCGCCCACCACGGCGACGCACGCCAGCGCACCCGCCACGGTCGGCAGCCGGTGTCCGCGCCCGGCCGCCTGGAGCACCACCAGCAGCCCGGCACCGGCGGCGGTGAGCAGGGCGGCGGTCGCCACCCCGACCAGCACGTCCACCGCCGCGGGGGTGACCGGCACGGCGAGCAGCACCGGGACGACGACCAGCGCGGCCGCCGTCGCCGACACCAGCACCACCCGGACCAGCTCGCCGCGCAGCAGCCCGCGCCGGTCGGCGGGCAGCGGCAGCCACCACGCGGCCGCCGCCGGGGTCGCGCTCACCGGGCCGAGCCGGGCCAGCACCCAGGCCAGCCCGGCGACCACCAGCACCGCGGCGACCAGCGAGGTGACCGCACCGGGCAGCACCGCCGTCCCGGTCGCCGGCCGGGCGGCGATCTGCTCCCGCAGGCTGGAGACGGTGCCGCCGACCACCGCCACGAGGATGCCGAGGGAGGTCAGCCAGCCGACGACGTCGCCGACGAGGGTGACCCAGCTGGTGTCGGCCCGCGCGGCGGTCGCCCGGCGGGTGACCCGGCGGACGGCGGCCCCGCTCAGCGCGGGCCCCTCCGCGACGACGGTCAGTGCTCAGCCCTCGGAGAGCGCGGCGACGGCGTCGTCCGGGGAGACCAGCGGGCAGTCGGCGTCGTCGACGACCAGCACGGCGTCGGCCAGCGTCCGGAGGAACTCCGGGTCGTGGCTGGCGAAGACCACCGTGACCCCGGCCTCGACCTCGGCGGCCAGCCGGGCGGCCAGGTGGCGGCGCATACCGGTGTCCAGCCGCCGCTCGGGCTCGTCGAGCACCAGCATCCGGGCCGGCCGGACGAGCGCCGCGGCCAGTGCGAGCCGCCGCCGCTGACCGGAGGAGACCGCCGAGGGCAGCGCCTCGGCCCGCCCGGCCAGCCCGAATGCCTCGACCTCCCGGGCGACGACGGCCTCGGCCTCGGCCACCCCGTGCCCGCGGGCGGCCAGCAGCAGGTGCTCCACGCCGGTCAGCGCCGGGAAGAACGCGTCCTCGTCGAGCACGGTCGCCACCTCGGCGCGGAAGGTCGCCGAGCGCTCGTCGACCGGCTGCCCGGCGTAGCGCACCGTCCCGCCGAGCGCGGGGAGGAGCCCGACCAGGGTCTGCAGCACCGTCGACTTGCCCGCCCCGTTCGGCCCGACCAGGCCCAGCGCGGTGCCCGGCGCCACCGCCACGCTCACCGGCGCGCAGACCGGCTCCCCGGTGGCGTAGCCGACCAGCAGGTCGTGCGCCTCGAGGAGGACCGGGTCAGGCACCGGCCCAGGCCGCGTCGAAGAAGCCGACCTCCAGCTGCATCGCCCGCGAGTAGGCGGACCGCACGGCGGCGAGCCGTTGGTCGGACGTGTCGGCGCACAGCTGGTCGAGCAGCCGCTCCAGGCGGGCGGCCAGCTCCTCGAACTCGGGGGCGGCGTAGGTGTCCACCCACTCCCGGTACGGCCCGGCTGCCCGGCCGGCCAGCTGCTGGCCCAGGTGGGCGTACAGCCGCATGCACGGGGTCATCGCCGCGCAGGTCAGCGCGGCGTCGCCCCGGCCGGCGGCGTCGAGCAGGAAGCCGGTGTAGGCCGTCGTCGCCGGTAGCGGCTGGACGTCGGCGAGGTCGATCCCCCACTGCTGCGCGTAGCCGGTGTGCAGCCGCAGCTCCTCCTGCACGCCCGCCCGCAGGTCGGTGAACACCGCCCGCAGCCCGTCGTCGCCGCTGCTCTCCGCGCCCAGCCGGTAGGCCCGGGCGAAGGCGTCGAGGAAGAACGCGTCCTGGGCGACGTACCCGGCGAACCGCTCCCGGGGCAGCGTGCCGTCGGCGATGCCCTGCACGAACGGGTGCGCCAGCGCGGCCGCGACGAGGTCGGCGTCGGCGGCCCACAGGTCGCTGGAGACGCTCACGCGGCGCCCATCGCCATGTCCCAGAAGACGATCTCCGCCGCGACCACCTCGGCGAAGACGGCGTCCGGGTCGGCGGGCGGGAACGCGTCGGCGGCCGCGGCGAGCCCGGCCACGTACCCGGCGAAGCCCGGCACGGTCCAGTGCTCGACGAACTCCCGGTACTGCGGCGCCCCGGGCAGCGCGCCCGACCAGGCGTCCAGGTAGGTGCGCTCGATCGTCCACAGCGCGGTGAGCCCGGTCGGGACGTCGGCGTCGTCCAACCGGGCCAGCAGCTCGGCGTACCCGGTGGTGGCCGGCAGCGCGGGCGCGGCGAGGTCCAGGCCGCGGGCGGCGGCCAGCTGCTCGAACCAGGCCAGCTCCTCGACCAGCGCGACCAGGCCACCGGCCAGCACCGCCTGCGCCGGCCGGGGCGCCCGGGCCAGCAGCCGGGCCTGGAAGCGCAGCAGGTCGGCGACGAACCGGGCGTCCTGCACCAGCCAGGTGTCGAACGCCGCGACCGGCACGGTGCCCTCGCGCACCCCGGTCAGGAACGGGTGGGCGGTGGCTTCCCGCCAGGCGTCGGGGGATCGGGAGAGGAGCTCGTCGACCGGCACGGCCGGGACTCTAGCCAGGCCGGTCCGCCGCAGCCGGGTTCCGGACGTCGCGGTTCCCCGGCGGTGGGCCGCCGTCCGCCGGTGGCCTACTGTGTCGGGCGTCATGGCCGATGCCATGTGCGGGAGCTCGGGCGGAACCGGGCTGAGAGGGCGACCGAGCGTCGCCGACCGCTGGAACCTGACCGGGTAATGCCGGCGTAGGGAGCGACACCTGATGAGCACCCCCACCCGTCCGTCCCCCGTGGCCGCGGACGCCCCCCTCACCCTCACCGAGGCGCCCCCACGCACCCTCGGCCTGCGCGACTCGCTGGGCCTGTGGGGCAACCTCGGGATCAGCCTGCTGCTGCCGGTCGCCGCGGTCTACGTGGTCATGCCCGGCCGCTCGCTGTGGGTGACCATCGGCGCCATCGTCGTCGGCGCCGTCATCGGCGCGGCGCTGCTGGGCGCCACCGCCGCGGCCGGCGCCCGCGAGCAGGTGCCGGCGATGGTGCTGCTGCGCGGCCTGCTCGGCCGGCACAGCTCCTACCTGCCGACGGCGCTGAACCTCGTGCAGTGCGTCGGCTGGGCCACCTTCGAGATCGTGATCATCGCCGAGGCCGCCTCCCGGGTGCTCGACGCCCCGCGCTGGCCCTTCGTCCTCGGCGCCGGGGTGCTGGCCACCGCGATGGCGCTGCGGCCGCTCGGCGTCGTCCGGGTGCTGGCCCGCTACGCGGTGTGGGCGGCGCTGGCCGCGCTGGTCTACCTGTACGTGCAGGTGCTGCGCGAGCCGCTGCCCGAGCTCACCGAGGGCAGCGCCAGCTCCTTCTGGACCGCCGCGGACATCGTGATCGCGCTCCCGGTCTCCTGGATCCCGCTGGCCGCCGACTACAGCCGGCACGTGCGCAGCAGCCGGGCCGCCGGCGTCGGCGCGAGCGTCGGGTACGGCGTCGCCACGGTCGTGATGTTCACCCTCGGTGTGCTGGCGCTGGCCGCCTACGGCAGCGCCGGGCTGGACGTCATCGACGCGCTGCTGGTCGTGCCGCTGGGCGCGCTGGCGGTGCTGCTGCTGGTGGTCGTCGAGCTGGACGAGGCGTTCGCCAACCTCTACTCCACCGCGGTGTCGGCGCAGAACGTCGTCGCGCGGGCCGACCGGCGGGTGCTCGTGCTGGTCGTCGGCGCGGTGGCCACCCTGCTGGCGCTGACGTTCGACATCGCCGCCTACGAGCCGTTCCTCTTCCTGATCGGCGCGGTGTTCGTGCCGCTGGCCGGGGTGTTCCTGGTGGCCTACTGGCTGCTGCCCCGCGGCACCTGGGACACGTCCGACACCGCGCCGGCCCGGCTGGAGCTGCTGCTGCCCTGGGTGGCCGGCTTCGTCGCCTACCAGCTCACCCTGCCCACGTACTTCGCCGGCCCGGGCGCCGGCTGGACGTCGTGGTGGACCGAGCGGCAGACCGACCTGGGCATCGACCCGGCGAACGGCTGGTCGGCGTCGCTGGTCAGCCTGGCGGTGGCGGTGCTGCTCACCCTGGTGGTGCGGGCCCCGGCGCTGGTGCGGGGGCGCCGGTCGTGACCCTGCCGGTCATGCCCATGGGGCGGCTGCACGTGCTCACCGACGCCCGCGGCGGGGCGGCGGCGCTGGCCGCGGTCGAGGCCGCGGTCGACGCCGGGGCACCGGTGGTGCAGGTGCGCGCCAAGGGCGGCACCGACCGGGAGCTGCACGACTTCGCCGCCGCGGTGGTGGCGATCTGCGCCCCCGCCGGGGCGACCTGCCTGGTCAACGACCGGGTCGACGTCGCCCTGGCCGTCGGCGCCGACGGCACCCACCTGGGCGCCGGTGACCTGCCGCTGGCCGCCGCCCGCCGGGTCGCCGGCCCCGCGCACCTGCTCGGCGGCACCTGCCGCGACCCGGAGCTGGCGCGGCAGCTGGTCGCCGAGGGCGCCGACTACCTCGGCGTCGGCCCCGCCTGGCCGACCACCACGAAGACCGGGCTGCCCGACGCGCTGGGCCCGTCGGGCATCGCCGCGGTCGCCGCCGCCGTCGACGTCCCGGTGATCGCGATCGGCGGGGTGACCGCCGCGCGGGTGCCCGCGCTGCTGGCCGCCGGTGCGGCCGGGGTCGCCGTCGTGGGCGCCGTCTCCGCCGCCGCCGACCCGGCCGCCGCCACCCGCGAGCTGCTCGCCGCCCTGGAGCGGGGGTGACTGGAGCGGGGATGACCACCGACGTCGTCGTCGCCGGGGGCGGGCTGATCGGCCTGTCGGTGGCCTGGCGGGCCGCCCAGCGCGGGCTGTCGGTCACCGTCGTCGACGACGCACCCGGGGCGGGCGCCTCCACCGCGGCCGCCGGGATGCTCGCCCCGGTCACCGAGGCCTCCTACGGCGAGGAGGCGCTGCTCCGGCTGTCCGTGGCGTCGCTGCAGCGCTACCCGGCCTTCGTCGCCGAGCTCGAGCAGGTCACCGGCCTGCAGGTGGAGCTGCGCACCACCGGGACGCTGGCCGTCGGGTTCGACGCCGACGACGTCCGCCAGCTCGACGAGCTGCACGCCTTCCAGACCGAGCTCGGGCTGGCCGCCGAACGGCTCACCCCCCGGGAGACCCGCCGCCGGGAACCCGCGCTCACCCCGCGGGTCCGCGGCGGGCTGGCCGTCGCCGGGGACCACTCCGTGGACGGGCGCGCGCTGCACGCCGCCCTGCTGGCCGCCTGCACCGGCACCGGGGTGAGGCTGGTGCGCGATCGCGCGGCCGAGCTGACGGTGACCGCGGGCCGGGCCACCGGGGTGTGGCTGGCGGGGGGCGACGCGCTGCCCGCCGACGTCGTCGTCCTGGCGCTGGGTGCGCACAGCGACAGCCTCCCCGGGGTGCCCCCGCTGCCGGTGCGCCCGGTGAAGGGCCAGATCCTGCGCCTGGCCGGCGCGGCCGGGCTGCTCACCGGCACGGTGCGCGCCCTGGTCCGCGGCCGGCACGTCTACCTGGTGCCCTGGGGCACGGACGGGCTCATCGTCGGGGCCACCGTCGAGGACCTCGGCTTCGACGCCCGGGTGACCGCCGGCGGCGTGCACGAGCTGCTGCACGACGCGATCGACGTCGTGCCGGAGGTGGCCGAGCTGGAACTCACCGAGACGCTGGCCCGCTGGCGGCCGGGCACCGCCGACAACGCGCCCCTGCTGGGCCCCTCCTCCCTGCCCGGGCTGGTGCTCGCCACCGGCCACCACCGCAACGGGGCCCTGCTCACCCCGGTGACCGGCGAGGCGATCGCCGAGCAGCTGACCACGGGGCAGCTGCCGGCGATCGCCGAGCCCTTCACCACCGACCGGTTCGGGAGGACCGCGTGATCACCCTCTCCGTCAACGGCGCCCCCGCCGAGCTGCCCGACGGCACCACCGTCGCCGATCTGGTCGCCCAGCGCGCCGCCGGCCACGACCGGGTGGCGGTGGCCCGCAACGGCGACGTCGTCCCGCGCAGCAGCTGGCCGGCGACCCCCCTGACCAGCGGCGACACCGTCGAGGTGCTCGCCCCGACCGCCGGAGGCTGAGCGTGGGCACGACCGAGGACCTGGGTGCGGCGCTGGCCGCCGAGGAGGCCGGCGACACCTTCACCCTCGCCGGGGAGACCTTCCGCTCCCGGCTGCTGCTGGGCACCGGCGGCGTGCCCAGCCTCGAGGTGCTCGAACGCGCCATCCGGGCCTCGGGCACCCAGCTGGTCACGATCGCGCTGCGCCGGGTGGAAGCCTCGGCCAGCGGCGCGATGCTGCAGGTGCTCGAGCGCTGCGGCGTCCGGCTGCTGCCCAACACCGCCGGCTGCTTCACCGCCCGCGAGGCGGTGCTCACCGCGAAGCTGGCCCGTGAGGCGTTCGGCACCGACTGGGTGAAGCTGGAGGTGATCGGCGACGAGCACACCCTGCTGCCCGACGCCGTCGAGCTGCTCGACGCCGCGGAGCAGCTGGTCGCCGACGGCTTCTCGGTGCTGGCCTACACCACCGACGACCCCGTCCTCGGCCGCCGGCTGGCCGACGCCGGCTGCGCCGCGGTGATGCCGCTGGGCTCACCGATCGGCAGCGGGCTGGGCATCCGCAACCCGCACAACATCGCGCTGCTGCGCGAGGCGGTCGACGTGCCGGTGGTGCTCGACGCCGGCATCGGCACCGCCTCCGACGCCGCGCTGGCGATGGAGCTGGGCTGCGACGCGGTGCTGCTGGCCTCCGCGGTCACCCGGGCCCGCGACCCGGAGCGGATGGCGCTGGCCATGCGCCAGGGCGTCGAAGGGGGCCGGCTCGCCCGGCTGGCCGGCCGGATCCCCCGCCGCTGGCACGCGGAGGCCTCGACCCCGATGGCCGGCCTGCCCGAGCTGTGACCCCGCTCCCCCGGCTGCTGGTGCTCACCGACCGGGACCAGTGCGCCGGCCCGCTGGTGGGCGCCGTCGCCACCGCGGTCGAGGCCGGCGCCCGGGCGGTCGTGCTGCGGGAGAAGGACCTGCCCGCCCCCGAGCGGGACCGGCTGGCCGCCGAGCTGGCCGCGCTGCTCGCGCCCGTCGGCGGGCTGCTCGTCGTCGCCGGCCCCGGCCCGGGCGACGCCGTCCACCTGGCGGCGCGGGACCCGTTCCCCGAGCCCCGGCCGGCGCTGGTCGGGCGCTCGTGCCACGACGCGGTCGAGGTGGCGCAGGCGGCCGCCGAGGGCTGCGACTGGGTCTTCGTCTCCCCGGTCCACCCCACGCCGTCCAAGCCCGGGTACGGCCCTCCGCTGGGTCTGCCGGGGCTGGCCCGGCTGGCCGCCGGCGCCCCGCCGGTCTACGCCCTGGGCGGGGTGCGGCCGGACGACGTCGCCGGGTGCCTGGCGGCGGGGGCGCACGGGGTGGCGGTGATGGGCCCGGTGATGCGGGAGCCGGCCGTCGTCGGTGCGTACCTGGCGGCGCTGGGCTGATCAGCGCCTCCCAGCCCCGGGTCAACCCGGTCCGGGCGGGGCTGAGCCGCGTGCGCACGCGGCTCAACCCCTGCTCATGCGAGTTGACCCGCACGGGAAGGGGGCCCAGATGAGTGGGCGGCCGGCGCGGGGAGGATCGGTGCCCGTGGCCTACCTGATGCTCGCCTGCGCCATCGCCAGCGAGGTGGCGGCGACGTCGCTGCTCCCTCGCACCGCCGGGTTCACCGTGCCGGTGCCCACGGTGGCCGTGCTGGCCGGGTACGCGGTGTCCTTCGTCCTGCTGGCCAAGGTGGTGCAGACCGTGCCGGTGGCCGTCGCCTACGCCATCTGGTCGGGGGCGGGCACCGCCGCGGTCGCCGCGATCGGCGCGACGTTCCTCGGCCAGTCGCTGTCGGGGTGGCAGGTGATGGGGCTGGTGCTGGTGGTCGTCGGGGTGGTGCTGCTCAACCTCGGTGGCAGCCTGCACTGACACGGGTGCGGCAGGTGTGACCACGGAACGTGTCCGCCCGACGGCGCCGGCGCCCGCCGTCGACCGGGTGCCCTGACGTCGTCCGGGACCGGATCGGGCGCGACCCACCACCACGATGAGATGTGCTTCACATCGACTGGATGTTTGGGCGGCGCTCACCGAGCCAAGACAGTAGGTCGCCGTCGAGCAGCCGACGGACGTAGTGCGAGGAGACCGAGTGAGCGGCGAGCCGGCGCGCCTGGCGTGGCCCTCGTCGCCACCCCCACCGGCCGTCGACGGCTGGTCGTGGGAGCTCACCACGGTCGCCGAGCTGCCCCGGGTGCGGGCCGAACTCCGCCGCGGGCTGGCCGCCCGGTCGAACGGGGACGAGCACGCCGAGGAGCTCGACGAGGCCGTCGTCCTCGCCTTCGACGAGATGGCCTCCAACGCGCTGCGGCACGGCGGCGGCGGGGTGCGCGCCCGGGTGCAGCAGACCCCGGGCGCCTGGCTGATCGAGGTGCGCGACTCCGCGGCCACCCGCCCGCCACAGCCGGCCGTCGGCCGCGACCCCAGTCAGGGCGGCCTGGGGCTCTACCTCATCGCCGAGATGGCCGACGACCACGGCTGGTACCTGGCCGACGGCCAGAAGAGCGTCTGGGCCCTGCTCCCCCGCTGCTGACCCGGCAGGTCCCCCGGTTCACGGCGGTGCGCGCGGGGCAAGGGGACGAGGGTGGAACTCCCCAGCCGTCCCCGGCCCGGCTGGCTCACCCGTACCTGGGCCCGGCACCCGCGGGTCGGCCTGGCGCTCAAGGCCGCCGTCGCCGCGGCCATCGCCTGGGCGCTGGTGCAACTGCTGCCCGGTCCGGCCGCCGACTACCCCTACTACGCACCCCTGGGTGCGCTGCTGGCCACCACGACGAGCCTGGCCGGCTCCGCCCGCGAGTCCGCGCAGACCGTCGGCGCGGTCGCCCTGGGGGCCGCGATCGGACTGCTCGCCGACCTGGTCGACGCCCCGAACCTGGTCGGCATCCCGGTCGTCATCGGGGTGGGGGTGCTGCTGTCGGGCTGGCGGCGGCTGGGCAGCGTCCGGAGCTGGGTGCCGACCGCGGCGCTGTTCGTGCTCATCTTCGGCAACCGCGACCCGATCAACTACGTCGCCGGGTACGTCGGGCTGATCATGTTCGGTGCGCTGATCGGCATCGCGGTCACCGCGCTGCTGCCCCAGCTGCCGCTCGCGCCGGCGCAGGAGCAGCTCGCCCGGTTGCGCGACGTGCTGGCCGACCAGCTCGACGACCTCGCCGACGGGTTGTCCGGTGAGCTGCCGCCGACCCGGGACGAGTGGGCGACGCGCACGCACACCATCGACCCGGTGCTCGCCCAGATGCGCGCGGCGGTGCAGGAGTCCGACGACGCCCGCCGGGGCAACCTGCGCGCCCGCCGCCACCAGCAGGACGCGGAACGCCAGTACACGCAGGCGCGGGCGCTGGAACGGCTGACGCTGCTGGTGGAGGAGCTGACCCAGCTGCTGGCCGAGACCGAGCGGGCCGACCAGGACCAGGTGTCGCTCGGCCCCGCGCTGCGCCCCCCGGCGTGCGAGGCGCTGACCGCGCTGGCCGCCGTGCTGCGGTCTGTTGACCAGGACGCCGTCGCCGACCCGGACACCACCCGGGCGGCCTACGACGCGCTGCACCAGCTGGCCGCCGGCCTGCGCGCCGCCCGGCGGAACACCGACGAGGACCTCTTCGCCGCCAGCAGCGTGGTGGTCGCCATCCGCCGGGCGCTGGCCGCCGTCGTGCCGCGCGAGCTGGCCGAGCAGGAGGCCCGGCAGCAGGGCGCCTGACCGTCAGCGGCCGACCGCGTACCCCTGCATGCCACGCGGGTTGGCCGCGGCCTTGAGCACGCCGGTCTCGTGGTCGATCGAGACCGCCGAGAGCCGGCCCAGCGACCACGGGTCGGTGACGGTGACCGCGTGCCCGCGCCGGCGCAGCTCGGCGAGCACGCCGTCGCCGATCCGGGACTCGACCACGAGCTCGCCGGGCACCATCTCCCGCGGGAAGAACGACGACGGGAAGCTGGTGGTGTGCCAGGCCGGCGCGTCGATGGCCGCCTGCAGGTCGAGCCCGCCGTGCACGTGGGCCAGCCAGAAGCACAGCTGCCACTGCTCCTGCTGGTCACCGCCCGGGGTGCCGAAGGCCAGCGTCGGCACACCGCCGCGCATCGCCAGCGACGGGGTGAGGGTGGTCCGGGGGCGCTTGCCGGGCACCAGCGAGTTGGGCAGGCCCGGCTCCAGCCAGAACATCTGCGCCCGGGTGCCCAGCGGGAAGCCCAGCGAGGGGATGACCGGTGAGCTCTGCAGCCAGCCACCGGAGGGGGTGGCCGACACGATGTTGCCCCAGCGGTCGACGACGTCGACGTGGCAGGTGTCGCCGCGGGTGGTGCCGCGGGTGTCGACGGTGGGCTCCCCGACCCCGGCGGTGGTGCCGGCCGACGGCCGCTCCCCGGGGGAGGTGTCGGTGACGAAGCGGGGCAGCCGCGGCGGGCGCCCACCGGGGGAGCCGGGCCTCAGCTCGGTGCTGGCCCGGTCGCCGATGAGCGCCCGCCGTTCGCTGGTGTAGGCGGCCGACAGCAGGTCGTCCACCGGCACGCTCTCCTCGTCGCCGTACCAGGCCTCGCGGTCGGCCATCGCCAGCTTCGTCGCCTCGACGCTGGCATGCACCACCTCGGCGGTGTCAGCGTCGTCGGGGACGGAGGCGGACCGGGTCGCGGTCCCTGCCGGGAGGACGCCGTCCAGCATCGCGAGCGCCTGGAGCAGCGCCGGGCCCTGGGACCACGGCCCGGCCTTCGCGAGCGTCCACCCGCGCCAGTCGAGGGTGACCGGCGGCTCGTACGTCGGCTGCCAGCTGGCCAGGTCCTGCCCGGTGAGGAAGCCGCGGTGTGCACGACCGGAGTCGTCCATGACCGGGGACCGGGAGAACTCGTCGATCGCCTCGGCGACGAACCCCGTGTACCAGGACGCCAGTGCCGCGTCGATCTGCGCCTCTCGGGAGGGTCCGCGCGCTGCGTCGAGCAGTCGGCGGTAGGTCGAGGCGAGGACCGGGTTGCGGAACAGGCGGCCGGCGGTGGGGGGTGCTCCGTCGGGGGCGAGCCAGGTGGCGGCCGAGGTCGGCCAGTGCGTGGTGAAGTGCTCGGAGACCGAGGCGACGGTCGCGGCGACCCGCGGGACGAGCGGGTGGCCGTGCTCGGCGTACTCGATGGCGAAGCGGAGGACGGCGTCCAGCGGCAGGGTGCCGTGGTCGCGCAGGAGCGTGAGCCAGGCGCCGATGGCGCCGGGCACGGTGGCGGCCAGCAGACCCGTCCCGGGCACGAGCCCGAGTCCGAGGTCGGCGAACGCCTGGGTGGTCGCCGCGGCCGGGGCTACGCCCTGGCCGGAGAGGACCGTGGGGACCCCCGCGCCTCCGGCTGCCCGCGGGCTCCGGGCGAAGAGGATCGGGACCTCGCCCCCCGGGCCGTTGAGGTGCGGCTCGACCACCTGCAGGGTGAGACCCGCAGCGACCGCGGCATCGAACGCGTTCCCACCGGCCTCGAGGGTCGCCATGCCCGCGGCGCTGGCGAGCCAGTGCGTCGAGGCGACCATGCCGAAGGTGCCGGCGAGCTCCGGCCGCGTGGTGAACACCCCGTGAGCCTAAGGAGGCGCGACCGGGTCGCGCTGCGTGGCGGCGCCGACGGGCTGCGCGGTGCCTCCCGGTCCGGCGTCGGCTCGTCCTCCTCCGGCGCGCGGTGCCGCCAGTCGGCGGGCAGCGCCGGGGACTGCTCGGCGGTGACCACCAGCGGTCGGGCCAGCGGCGGCTGCGGCCGGTTCCACGCCAGGTGCGCACCGTGCGCACCGCTGCCCCAGCCGGCGGCGGCGTGGGCCACGCCGCGCACCCGGGCCGCCAGGGCGCGGAGGGGTGCGGTCACCCGGCGAGGCGGTGCGGCCAGCCGCACCGGGCTGGTGAGCAGGTCGGCGCCGAAGTCGGTGGCGAAGGCGATCGCCGCCTCGAGCTCGGGGTCGACCCGGGTCGCGCGCTGCGGGACGACCGCGGGGCAGGTGCAGGCCGCTCGGCGGCCGGCTGCGGCACCGGGCGGACGGCGCCCTCGGTGAGCCGGTAGACCCGCTGCGGCGGCCGGTTCCAGGCCAGGTGCGCGCCGTCCGGTCCGGCACCCCACCGGCTGGCCCGCTCCACCAGCGCCCGGGGGCGGCTGAGCAACCCACGGCGCACCGGGAAGGGCACCGACTGCTCCGCGGTGGCGCAGGTGGCGTCGTCGGTGGAGGTGGCGCGGAGGCCGAGGACACCGACCGCGAGGCCCACGGCCAGCCCGGCCGCCAGGTCGCTCATGCCGTACTCGTCCGGTGCCGGGGACGCCGACTCGGGGAGCGCGTCCAGGTCGACCCGACGGCGCAGCTGGTCCGGGCGGCGGGCCGGGTGCCCGGTCGGGAGCGGTGCCCGGCGCGCGTCGGCCTCCCGCCGGGCGACGGTGCGCCGGGGGGCGGGGACGTCGGCGAGCGCCTGCCGCACCTCGGCCTCCCGCCGGGCGGCCGTCGTCCGGCCGTCGGTGCGGGCGGGGGCCGGCGCCACGGCCGGGGCGGCCGGACGGCCCGTCCCGACCCGCTGAGCGTCGTCCATGTCGTCCTCCGTGACGTAGTCGCCGCGGCCGGGGAAGGGGCCGCGGACAAGGAGAAAGGTAAGGACGACGACGCTCCGGGACCGGCTCCCGGGACGCTCCGGTCCGACCGCGTGACCGAACCGTTGCGGGCTGCCCGCGAACCGGCCGGTCACCGCCCCGGAGAGCGACCACATGTCGACAGCCCAGCAGGAAACCGCAGGTCAGCTCAGCGATGTGACGCGTGAGGCGGACGGTGACCTCGGTGGCGCACGCGCCGGCCCGGCGTGTCGGGTGCGTCTGGTGGGATGGACGGGTGACCGACCGCACCCCCCTGGTGATCGACACCGACCCCGGCATCGACGACGCGCTGGCCCTGCTGCTCGCGCTGGCCAGCCCGGAGGTCGACCTCCGGCTGGTCACCACCGTGCACGGCAACGTGGACCTGACGCAGACCACGGAGAACGCGCTGCGGGTGCTCCACCTGGCCGGCCGGTCCGACGTCCCGGTCGCCGCCGGGGCCCGCAGCCCGCTGGTGGTGCCGGTGCCGCGGCGGGCCGGCCACGTGCACGGGGCGGCCGGGCTGGGCGGGGTGGAGCTGCCGCCCTCGCCCGCGGCGGTCGACCCGCGCCCGGCGGTCGTCGCGCTGGCCGAGCTGCTGATGAGCAGCGAGCAGCCGGTCACGGTGGCCGCGATCGGGCCGTGGACCAACATCGCACTGCTGCTGGCCGTGTACCCCGACGCCGCCGCCCGGATCGGCCGGCTGGTGCTGATGGGCGGCTCGGCGACCCGGGGCGGGAACGTCACCGCCGCCGCCGAGTTCAACGTCTGGGCCGACCCGGAGGCGGCCGCGGTCGTGCTGGGCGCCGGGCTGCCCACCGTGCTGGTCGGGCTGGACGTCACGCTGCCCACGGTGCTGGGCGAGGCCGGCATCGCCCGGTTCGCCGCCGCGGGTCCGGTGGGGGCGCAGGCCGCGGCGATCCTGCGCCAGTACCTGGACCACGCCCGGGACGCCTACGGCACCGACGGGGTGGTGGTGCACGACGCGCTCGCGCTCACCGAGGCGATCGCCCCGGGCACCCTGACGACGGTGCGCCGGGACGTCGTCGTCGACACCGGTCCCGGCGCGGGGCGCGGGCAGACGCTGGTCGACCGGCGGGCCCCGTCGTCGTCCCCCTCGGCGGTCCAGGTGGCCGAGGGGGTCGACAGCGCGGCGGCGGTGGAGTTCCTGGTCAGCCGGCTGGCCGGCGGCTGACCAGGGGCACGTCCACGCCGATCACTGCCGCTCGACGAGGCCCTCGGACACCAGCCAGTCCAGCGCCACCTCCGCCGGCTCCTCGCCGCCCACGTCGACCCGGCCGTTGAGCTCGATGAGCACCTCGTCGGTGAGCACCGGGGTGATCTCGGCGAAGACGTCGGCGATCTCCGGGTACTCGTCCAGCGTGCCGGTCAGCACCTCGGGGGCGATGTTGTAGGCCGGGAAGTACCCCCGGTCGTCCTCCAGCACGGTGAGGTCCAGCGAGGCGATCCGGCCGTCGGTGGTGAAGACCTCGCCGAAGTTGCAGCGGTCGCCGTTGTCGGTGGCGGTGTAGACCGCACCGGTGTCCAGGATGCTGACGTTGTCCCGCGGCACGCCGTCCGGCTCGCCCAGCGGGATGCCGTAGGCCTCCAGCATCGGCTCGAAACCGTCGACCCGGGTGGCGAACTCGGACTCCACGCAGAAGGTGCGCTCCTCGACCGGCAGCTCGGCGATGTCGGAGAGGGTGGCGACGCCGCCGAGCTCCTCGACGGCCTCGCTGCGCACCGCGAAGGCGTAGGTGTTGTTCGCCTCCGCCGGCGGGAGCCAGGTGATCCCGTTCTCCGCGTCGGCGTCCCGGACCGCCTCGTACTGCTCCTGCTGGTCCGGGATGCCCTCCTCCATGCCGAGGTAGTTGACCCAGGCCGTACCGGTGTACTCGAACTGCATGTCGGTCTCACCGTTGATCATCGCCGCCCGCGCCGGGGCCGCGCCGGGGATGCCGCTGCGGTCGGTGACGTCGAAGCCCGCGGCCCCCAGCGCGATCGCCGCGATCTTGCCGAGGATCAGCTGCTCGGTGAACGCTTTGGCGCCCACGGTGATCGGCGCCCCGTCGACCCCGTCGATCGCCTGGATCGCGGCGGGGTCGGCGGGCGGCACGTAGCCGTTGGCGCTCTCCAGCCCGCAGCCGGCGAGCAGGGCCGTGGTGGCCAGCGCGCCGGCCAGCTTGGTCGGGGTGCGCATCAGAGTCCCTTCGGGCGCGCGACGTGCTCGACGACGCGGCCGATCCAGTCGATGGCCAGCGCGAGCAGGGCGACCAGCACCGCACCGCTGATCAACAGCGAGTTCAGCTGCAGCGTGATCCCGGTGTTGATCAGCACGCCCAGCCCGCCGCCGGCGATGAAGGTGGCCAGCGTGGCGGTGCCGACGAGCAGCACCAGCGCGGTCCGGACGCCGGAGAGCATCACCGGCACGGCCAGCGGCAGCTCGACCCGGAACAGCACCGCGGTGCCGCTCATGCCCATGCCCCGGCCGGCCTCGACCAGCCGGGCGTCGACCCCCTGGAGGCCGACCATGGTGTTGCGCAGCACCGGCAGCGCCGAGTACAGCACCAGCGCGATGACCGTCGTCCAGAAGCCGAAGCCCAGCCAGAAGGCCAGCAGCACGAACAGCCCGATCGCCGGGGCGGCCTGGCCCACGTTGGCCACCCCGATCACGATCGGGGTGGCGCGGCGCAGCGCCGGCCGGGTCAGCGCGATGCCGAGCGGGACGGCGATGACCAGCACGATCGCGGCGGCGACGACGGTCAGCAGGAGGTGCCGGGCGATGCTGTCCCACAGCGCGGTGGTGCCCAGCTGCACGCGCTCGGTGTCGCTGAGTTCGGCGGTGGCCCGCCACACGACGAACGCGATCACGCCCAGGACGACCAGCACCGGCTGCAGGAGCAACGCGCGCCAGCCGCCGCGGGCGCGCTCCGGCGCCGCGGCGTCCCGCTCGTCGCGGGACGCGCTCTGCTCCGCCTCGGGACGGCGCAGCGGGTCCGGGCGCTCGCCGGTGTCCGGCGCGCCGGTGGCGGTGCTCATCCGGCCACCTCGCTCCGGGCCCGCTGGATCGCGGCCATGATCGTCTCGATCGAGACGATGCCGGCCAGGCCGTCGCGGCGGCCGAGCACGACCGCACCGCCCTGGCTGGCCGCGAGCATGGTGTCCAGCGCGTCGTTCAGCGTGGAGCCCAGGCCGACCACCGGCAGCTTCTCGTCGACCGTCGCCGGGATCTGCTGCATCCGGCTGACCTCGGCGGTCGTCGGCCAGCTGATCGGCCGGCCGCGGCGGTCCAGCACCACGAGGTACTCGTCGCCGGCCGCGCGGGCGCGGGCCAGCGCCTCGGCGGCGTCGTCCCCGACCGAGGCCGTGGTCACCGGGCGCAGCTCCAGGCTGTTCACCCGGGTCAGGGTGAGCTGCTTGAGCGTGGCCCCGGCGCCGATGAAGTCGGCGACGTACTCCTCGGCCGGGTCGGCCAGGATCGCCTCGGGGGTGTCGTACTGGACCACCCGTGCGCCGACGTCGAACACGACGATCTTGTCGCCGAGCTTGACCGCCTCGTCGAAGTCGTGGGTGACGAACACGATCGTCTTGCCCAGCTCCTCCTGGATCCGCAGCAGCTCGTCCTGCAGGCGCTGGCGGGTGATCGGGTCGACGGCGCCGAACGGCTCGTCCATCAGCAGCACCGGCGGGTCGGCAGCCAGCGCCCGGGCCACGCCGACCCGCTGCTGCTGCCCGCCGGAGAGCTCCTTCGGGTACCGGTCGCGGTAGACCTCCGGGTCGAGGCCGACGAGGTCCAGCAGCTCGTCGATGCGGGCGGTGACCCGCTCCTTGTCCCAGCCCAGCATCCGCGGCACCATGCCGACGTTCGTGCCGACCGTCATGTGCGGGAACAGCCCGCCGGCCTGGATGACGTAGCCGATCCGGCGGCGCAGCTGGTCGGGGTCCTGCCGGGTGACGTCCTCGTCACCGAGGTGGATGGTGCCGCCGGTCGGCTCGATCAGCCGGTTGAGCATCTTCAACAGCGTGGTCTTCCCGCAGCCGGACGGGCCGACGAACATGACCGTCTCCCCGGCCGGGATCTCCAGCGAGACCTCGTCCACGGCCGGCCGGTCCTGGCCGGGGTAGCGCTTGGTGACCCCGTCCAGCCGGATCGAGACGCCGCTGACCTGGCGCGCGGGTGTGGTCGGGTCGTTCGTGGGTGTCGTGGTCTCAGACACGGATCCCCCTCGGGGTGGTCAGGCGGCCCAGCAGCAGGAGCAACAGGTCGAGGACGAGCGCCAGGACGACGATGGCGATCGTCCCGGTGAGCGCGGCGTTCAGGGAGTTCGCGCCGCCCAGCCGGGCGAGGCCGGTGAAGATGAAGCCACCCAGCCCGGGGCCGAGCACGTAGGCGGCGATGGCGGCGATGCCCATCACCATCTGGGTGGAGACCCGGACCCCGGCGAGGATCACCGGCCAGGCCAGCGGGATCTCCACCCGCGCCAGGGTGGCGAGCCGGCTCATGCCCATGCCCCGGGCCGACTCGATCAGGGCGGCGTCCACCCCGGCCAGGCCGACGACGGCGTTGCGCAGCACCGGCAGGGCGGCGTAGAAGGTCACCGCGATCACCGCCGGGGTGACGCCGAAGCCGAACGGCGCGAGCAGGATGCCCAGCAGGGCGAACGCGGGGATGGTCAGGCCGATCGCGGACAGCCCGTTCGCGGCGCCGGTCGCCCGCGGGCTGCGGTACACCAGCACGGCCAGCGCGAGGGCGATGAGCGAGCCGAGCAGCACGCACTGCACCACCAGGCTCACGTGCTGGAAGGCCTGGAACGCGATCTGGCCACGCCGGTCGAGGACGTAGTCCCAGGCGTCGAGAACGAAGTCCCACATCCGGTCGATCTCCTCTCCGTCGGCGTCGCGCCCGTCTCCGGGGCGCTGACCACGGGAAATGGCCGTCGACCAGCGTCACACACGGTGGCCGGGAGTGCGAGTCGTGGATCATGACGATGCTGTGACGCCGGGCGGGCCGTCACCCGCTGCCCCCATCGGGGGACCGCACCCCGGCGCGGGATGGCCGGACCGTGTGCGCGGGCACACGATCGGTGCGGTACACACACGGCACGCGCTGCGCCGGTCGAACGGACCGCGGAGCGGTACGCGGTCGTGGTCGGAGGAGGGGTCATCAAGACGGTCAGGTCGGCTGCCGAGGCGCCGTTCGAGGTGACCCTCACGGAGGGTCCCGGACCCGGCCAGGTCGTGGCCCGGGTGTGCGGGGAGCTCGACGCCGCCAGCAACCCGCTGCTGCAGCAGACCCTGCTGCGTGCACTGCGCCGCGCCGAGCGGCTGCTCACCATCGACCTGTCCGGGGTGACGTTCTTCGGGTCCGCGGGGGTCACCGCCCTGGTCTGGGTCAGCCAGCACCGGGAGGCGGCGGGCAAGCACGTCACCGTCGTCGCGACCAGCCGCGTCGTCACCGGCCCGCTGGAGCTGACCGGCCTGCTGGAGCGACTCGACGTCGAGGGCATGCCGGGGTCTCCCCCACCCGGCTGAGCACCCCCGCCGTGCGCTGCAGAGCGTGATCGGCCACCATGGACCCGGTCAACTACCCGGCCGGCGAGAGGACTCGACGTGAGCGGACTGGTGTGGCCGTCGGCCCCGGTCCCGACCGAGGACGGCGACGTCTGGCGGTGGGAGCTGCCGACGGTGCACGACGCGTCGCGGGTGCGGATGGACCTGCGGGCCCGGCTCGCCCACCCCTCACTGGCCGCCCGGTCGACGGAGGACGCGCGGGAGGGCCTGCTGCTCGTCTTCGAGGAGCTGTCGTCGAACGCGCTCCGGCACGGTGGCGGCGCCGTCCAGGCGCAGATCGTGGCGATGCCCACCGGCTGGCTGATCCGGCTGACCGACGGCTCCCCCGATGCCCCGCCGCGCCCGGCGATCGACCGCGATCCCGCCTTCGGCGGCATGGGGCTGCCGATGGTGGCCCAGCTGTCGGTCGACTACGGCTGGTGCAGCGAGCCCGGCCGCAAGCACGTCTGGGCCCGGCTGCCCTCCGGGCTGGCCGCAGCCGCCGCGGTGCCGCGGCCGCGCAGCTCCTCCGGCCCCGCGGCCTGACGCCCCCCGCCTCACCCAGCGCGGTTGGCGCCGCCCCGGCCCGGGCAGGGAGCAGCCACTGCCCCCGAACCGAGGAGGTCCCCGTGTTCCCCGCTGAGAACATCCGCGACTGGCGCACCCTGAACGTCGTCGACCCCGACGGCCACAAGATCGGCACGCTCGAGTCGGTGTACGTCGACACCACTACCGACCAGCCGTTCTTCGCCGCGGTGATGACCGGGATGATCGGCCGCCGGCAGCTGACGTTCGTACCGCTCACCGGGGCCACGGTCAGCCCGGAGCACATCCGGGTCACCGTGCCCAAGGACCTCGCCAAGGACGCGCCGTCCATCGACACCGACGGCGAACTGGCGGCCGAGCAGGAGCCGGCGGTGTTCGAGCACTACTCGCTGCCCTACACCTCCGGCGTCCGCCGGCTCGCCCGCCGCTGAAGCGGGAGGGCTGCCCGTTCAGCGGGCTCGCGCGGCCTTGGCTGCAGCGATCAGACCATGGGCTCGCCGGACGGCGGCGACCGCATCCTCCCGCTTGACCAGGTTCGTCCCGTAGTGCGCCTGGTCCTTGACGTCCAGGAGTCTCGTCAAGGCAGCAACGGGACCCGGGTCGTCAGGGGTGGCCTGTCGGAGCAGCTCGATCGCCTGCCGATGGTCCTCCCCGCGGGAACGCCGGCCCAACGTCACGCCGCACAGGGCGTCCGCCGCAGCAATGCCGGCGATCACTGCGACCGCTGCGGCGGCACTGTTGGCCGAGCTGTGCTCCCTCTCCTCCAGGAGCACGTCAGCGGCGACCATCAGCGCGTCGGCGCGGTTGAGCAGCACGGACGCCTGCGCAGAGGTCAGCGGGCTGGTCCGTCCCCCTCGAGTGCTCACTCGCCCGTGCCACCGTCAGGGGTCGATGCCGCAGCGTGAGCCGACCCCTGCCATGTCAGCGGTCCGGCGAGGACCACCAGGTCGTCGCGCCACTCGTGGACGATCGGCTCGTCCGACCGCACGACCTCATCGAACGCCCGCGTGGACATCTCGAGGACGTGCGCGCGGTTGCCGGTCATCGACCAGATCTGTTCGCGCAGGTCGTCCACCTGCGCGGTCCATCGGTTCCCGACCGGGTTCGGCGCACCGCCCACCTCGTCCGCGACGTGCTCCGGCCGGACGACGAGGAGGTCGATGTCACTCTCGGTGTTCCCGTCTCCCCGGGCTGCCGACCCGT
This sequence comes from Modestobacter roseus, assembly GCF_007994135.1. Lineage (NCBI taxonomy): Bacteria > Bacillati > Actinomycetota > Actinomycetes > Geodermatophilales > Geodermatophilaceae > Modestobacter > Modestobacter roseus. The sequence goes on along the minus strand of NZ_VLKF01000001.1, from coordinate 3,710,870 downwards.
AGAGGCCGACGAGAACGGGTGCCACCTCCCAACTGGTGATCAGCATGGTCATGCGGTCGACGAGACGCTGGCGCATGTCCACGAGGGCTTGCACTGCGGGCCAGGCGAGATGGTGACGATTGGCCACGTAGAGCAGCGACGGACCCGCTTCGCTGACGGAGACGAGCCCGTGACCGGCCAACCGGGCGAGCACCTTGCGGACGCCGTTGTCGCTGCCCACTCCGGCGAGCCGGTGGACCTCCAGCCCGGACAACGGCCGGGTGGTGGAGGCCAGGACACGGAGCACCGGCCCGTCGAGGGACGGGACGACTGCACGGTAAGGCGCGCTGAGATCCACCTGGTCTCCCGAACTGGAGTTGGCATCTACGAACTCAGGTATGAGTATGCGAACTTCAGTTCGTTGAAGCAAGAACCTCCAGCCGAAGTGCTCGCGGCGTCAGCCCCTGCGGTTCGTCAGACCCGGCGGGCGAGGAAGGAGCCGGCGGCCTCGCGCAGGTCCTTGGTCGGCCGCAGCCACGCGCCGTCGACGGGCAGGGCGTCCAGCCGCACGCGGTCCAGCGGCGCGGCGAACGCGCCGGGCACGTCCTCGATGTCGATGAACTGCAGCAGCTCGGAGCTGATCGCGTAGCCGGCGACCTCGCTGAACGCGACGACGACGACCTCGGTGCCGGCGCGGGCCAGGTCCTCCAAGGGTTCGGCGAAGTTGCGCCCGTCGCCGGAGAAGACCACCAGCCGGCGCAGCTGGTGGGACTCGGTGCGCACGCTGATGTGGTCGAGCATCGACTGGTCGATGTCGTCGTCGGCCTGCAGCTTGGGGCGGGCGAACACCGCGTAGCCGAAGCTGCGCAGCGCCTCCACCCAGCGCTGCAGGGTGACGGCGTGCTGCGGCGGCACGTTGGCGAAGACGCAGGCCTCGACCTCCGGCGGCTGCGCGGCCGTCGGGTCGTCGGCGCCGTCGACGAACCAGGCGGCGATCGCGTCGAACCGGGGCCGGGACGCCGCGGTGGGCCGGGCGCCGATCACCGTCGCCAGGGTCATGTCGATGTTCGGGGCGTCCCAGACCAGCAGGTCCAGCGCGGGACGGTCGTCGCCCGCGGGGAACCGGTCGGCCGGCTCGGTCAGCGTCGCTGCGTCTGCGGTCACAGGGGCAGTGTGCCGAACCGCGGCCGGGGACGGCGCACCCGCCGGGGCGGTGGCCCGTCGGCGGCGCCGCATCCCGCCGGTCACGCCGGCACCACGGCGGCGCGCTCGACCAGGGCCCGCACCGGTGTACCCGCAGGCAGGGTGCCGAGCACGCCGCCCCAGTCGCCGCCCAGCCGGGTGGCGCAGAAGGCGTCGGCGACGTCCGCCGGGGCGAACCGCAGCAGCAGCGACGCCTGCAGGCACAGCGCGAGCCGGCCGGCGATCCGCCGGGCGCGCAGCGGCAGCTGGTCGGGGTCGGCCAGCTCGGCGGCCAGCGCGCGCAGCGCGGCGTCGTACCGGGCGTCCGCGCCGCGGGCCAGGTCGAGCTCGGCGGTGACCGCGGCGAGCGCGGCCGACCCGGCGCCCAGCGCGCGCAGCACGTCGAGGGCGATGACGTTGCCCGACCCTTCCCAGATGCTGTTCAGCGGCGCCTGCCGGTAGAGCCGCGGCATCCCCGACTCCTCGACGTAGCCGTTGCCGCCCAGCACCTCCAGCGCCTCGGCCACCGCGGCCGGGGTGCGCTTGCAGACCCAGAACTTCGCGACAGCGCCGGCGAGGCGGAGGAAGTCGCGGTCCCCGGCGTCCTGCGCCGCGGCCAGCCGGACGCCGAGGGAGGTGGCCGCCTCGCTCTCCAGCGCCAGGTCGGCCAGCACGTTCTGCATCAGCGGCTGGTCGGCCAGCAGGGCGCCGAACGCCGACCGGTGCCGGGTGTGGTGCACCGCCTGGGTCAGCGCCGCCCGGGTGGTCGCCGCCGAGCCGAGCACGCAGTCCAGCCGGGTGGTGGCGACCATCTCGATGATGGTCGGCACGCCGCGGCCCGGTTCCCCGACCAGCCAGGCCGCTGTGCCGGCGAACTCGACCTCGCTGGAGGCGTTGGACCGGTCACCGAGCTTGTCCTTGAGCCGCTGCAGCCGGAACACGTTGCGCTCGCCGCCGGGGAGCACCCGGGGGGCGAGGAAGCAGGACACGCCCTCGTCGAGCTGGGCGAGCACCAGGAACAGGTCGCTCATCGGCGCGGAGGTGAACCACTTGTGCCCGGTCAGCGACCAGCTGCCGTCGCCGTTCGCGGTGGCCCGGGTGGTGTTCGCCCGGACGTCGGAGCCGCCTTGCTTCTCGGTCATCCCCATCCCGGCGACCAGGCCGGGCTTGGTGGTCGGGTCGGTGAGCCCGAACCGGTAGCTGCGGCTGGTGAGGCCCGGCTCGAAGGTCGCGGCGAGCTCGGGGGCCGCGCGCAGCGCCGGGACGGCGGCGTAGGTCATCGTCACCGGGCAGCCGTGACCGGCCTCGACCTGGGTCCAGCCCAGGTAGCCGACGGCCCGCCGGACGTGCGCGTGCGGCGCCGGATCGGCCCACGGGGCACCGGCCAGGCCGTGCCGGATCGCCGCGCCCATCAGCTCGTGCCAGGCCGGGTGGAACTCGACCTCGTCGACCCGGTGGCCGTACCGGTCGTGGGTGCGCAGCCGGGGTGGGTGCTCGTCGGCCTGCCGGGCCCACTCCTGGGCCTGCGCGCTGCCGGCCAGGGCCCCCAGGTCGGCCAGCGAGGCCAGGGTGGCGGCGCCGGCGTGCCGGAGGCAGGCCTCGGCGAGGGCGGCGTCGCCGGCGATCGGGTCGTGCCCGACCAGCGGCGGCACCTGGTTGGTCACCTCGTGCGTCGTCGTCACCCCGGGCACAGCGCGCATGCCGGCACGCTACGAGATGCGGACGACATCAGGTCGTGACGGTGACCAGCCGCTTGAGGGCGAGCAGGGCCAGCGGCGCGTAGCCGACCACCAGAGGGGCGATGCCGCTGATCCGCAGACCGGTCGTCGTCCCGCCGTCGGGGCCGGGACGCACCCAGTGCAGCAGGTCCAGACGGGTGGGGCCGACGGTCACCTGCCAGGCCCAGCGCCGGCCGGCCTCGGACACCTCGCCGACGACGAAGCCGACGGAGGTGCCGAGCGGGTCGTGCACCCGGCCGGCCACACCCGGGGCGATCCTCGGCGCGCTGCTGGTCACCCGGCTGATCTGCGGCGACCACTCCGACCAGCGGTCCGGGTGCAGGTACCGGTCCCACACCTCCGCCGGGTCGACCGGGCCGGTGGCGTGCAGCGTCAGCGTCGTCACCGGACCGTCCTGCCCGCTGCGTTCCACGTGGAACCCCCGGCGGCAGGGGCGCCAGTCACCGCCCGGTCATCGACACCCGCGCACACCAAAGACCACCGGTGACGTCGCAGAAGTCGTAACCGTTCGGACGAGGTGAGACGGCGTCGTGAGACGACTACGGAGACGGTCGCGACCTGCGGACTTGATGCGGTGGACCGGTGGAACGCAGGTGTCTCACTTCCAAGGAAGTGGGACGTCCACGATGGTGGACGGGTGGCACTGTTGAGTGACAGGGCGTGATGCATGAAAGGCGACGGTGTGGCGACGCGCTCGGGCTTTGTGCCGGCCAGATCAGAGTGGCGATGGTGGATCGAAAAGCGAGTATTCACCCGCGGGATCCAGTCATCCCGGTCGTTTGGACATCAGTCATTACGCCTTCTGTTATCTCCCCGAACTCTTGCCTTGTAGAGGCTGAGTCCAGCCGCACTGATTGCTAAGAAGCCCAGAGCGAAGGCAATCGCGATTAGTGTTTCAGACTCTCTGGCCGCCAGGATTGCGCCTAGCGCACCGGCAACCAAGAGAATAGCCCACACGACAAGAAATAGGGTCTGTCGACGCTTGTTCATAGTCATCGTTCTAGCAGCTGCTGGCTACGCCAGCCAAGCTGGCGGCGAGGCCTACGGAGGAGACGTGGTATCCAGCAACGCCGGCCACGAATGTGGTACCACCGGTAGCCGCAGAGCCCAGTACCGCTGCGATCGACAGCCCTACGCCTACAGAGGTGTACACCGTACTGAAGATTGATAGGGCGCAACCAGAAGCCAGGCCGGTTGGATCGATGTAGTTGGTGGGGTTGCTGTTGGCGTATTCGTAGCGGTTGGCGCGGGTGGGGTCGGCGAGGGTTTCGAGGGCGTCTTGTTGGGTGAAGCGGCTGGTGGTGGGGTCGTACCAGCGTTGGCCGAACTTGATGAGGTTGCTGCTGATGTCGTAGGTGCCGCCGGCGTAGCGGAAGGGGTTGACCCGCTGGGCGTTGCTGGTGGGCACCGGGTTGGTGACGGTGACTTCGCCGGTGGGGTCGTAGGCGTAGTCGGCGGTCTGCTGGCCTGACTGGTTGATCAGGGCGACGGTGGAGCCGAGGCCGTCTTCGGCGTAGTAGTGGATCTGCCCGGTGAGTGCGCGGATGGCGATCGGGGTGCCGCCTGGGTCGTGGGCGATGTAGTTCTGTCCGTCGCCGCCGGCTTCGTAGGCCTCGATCAGGGGCAGGCCGTTGGCGTCGGTGCGGCCGTAGGTGTACTCGCGGGCGCTGTTGTTGGAGGGGGCGACCTTGAGGAGTTCGTTCTGGTTGGTGCCGGCGTAGGTGTAGGTGGTGGTGGCCTGGTCGTCGACGCGGCGGGTCATCTGCTCGGTGGCGTTGTAGGTGACCGTGCCGTGGTCGGGTGAGGTGGTGGTGTTGCCGGAGGCGTCGTGGGTGTAGCCGGTGGTGGTGAGCTGGTCGGCTGAGTTGACGGTCTGGGTGTCGACGACGGCGCCGTTCTTGGTCTGCTGGGTGCGGTTGCCGTTGGCGTCGTAGGTGTAGGTGAAGGAGTCCCCGCCGGGGGTGGTGGCGGAGGTGAGCCGGTTGGCGGTGTCGTAGCAGTAGGTGGTGGTCTGCCCGGTGGTGTGGTCGGTCATCGACTGCCGCAGGGCGGTGGCGGTGCCGGCGGGCTGTCCGCTGCTGCAGGCGGTGCCGGTGGAGGTGTAGCTGTAGGACAGGTCGCTGACCGGCACGGGTGCGTAGGAGGTCCGGTTAGTGGCCACGCGGGTGACCCGGCCGGCGGCGTCGTAGTCGGTGTGGGTGTGGGCGTCCCAGCTGGTGTGCGCGGTGTTGACGCCCTGCCAGGTGTCGGTGCGGCGGCCGTCGGCGTCGTAGCCGAAGTCGATCAGCTCACCGGCCGGCAGCGTCATCCGGGTGACCAGGTTGCGGGTGTCGTAGGTGTAGCTGGTGGTGCCGCCGGGGTCGGTGACCGTGGCCAGGTTGCCGGTCTTGTCGTAGGTGTAGTCGATGGTCAGGTTGTTCATCGAGTGCGTGCGGGAGGTGAGCCGGCCCAGCGGGTCGTAGCTCATGGTGGTGGTGCCCGAGGGGTCGACCCGGGTGGTCAGCCGGCCGGCCTCGTCGTAGTCGTAGGTGACGGTGCCGCCGCCGTTGCTGGTGGCGGTCTTCGTGACCCGGTCGAGTGCGTCGTAGCTGTAGGTGTGGCTGATGCCGCGGCCGGAGCTGTAGGTGCGCATCCGGCCGAACTCGTCGTAGGTGTAGGCGCGCGGCTCGAGGGTGCTGTCGGCGGGTGGGGTGATGCCGGTCAGCTGCTTGTCGGCGTTGTAGGTGTAGGTGGTGACCGCGCCGGAGGGGCTGGTGGAGGTGGCCACCGTGCCGTCGGCGTTGTAGGTGACCGAGGCCTGGACGCCGTCGGCGTTGGCGGCCGACAGCCGGTTGCCGGCGCCGCTGTAGGTGTAGGTGGAGGCGTTGCCCTGGGCGTCGGTGCCGGTGGCGGGCTGGAACTGGGCCGGGCCGGTGTTGCCGTAGCCGAAGGAAGAGCTGGCGCCGGTGGCGCCGGTGACCCCGGTAAGGGACTCCCCGCCGTTGACCGCGGTGTCGTAGCCGAAGCTGGTGGAACCGGCCGAGTCGCTGGCGGTGGCCACGTCCAGAAGCGGGGTGTAGGTGGCCTCGCGGGCGTTGCCGGAGGGATCGGTGGCCGTGGCGATGAGCTTCATGCCGTCGGTCGTGTACTCGTAGCTGGTGTGCGGCACAGCGGTCGCATCGGAACCCTGGCCGGTGTTCGGGTCGGCCATCGCGGTGCTGGTGGCCGTGTAGGTGAACCGGGTCACCGCGGGCACGCCAGCCTCGCCGGTGGGCTGGGTGATGCTGACTACCCGGCCGAGGGAGTCGTAGCTGAAGCTGGTGACCGCGCCGCCGGGGGCAGTGACCGCGTTGAGGTTGCCGTTGCCGCCGTGATCGAAGCGGGTGACCCGGCCGGCGGTGTCGGTGATCGAGGACAGCCGGCCCGCGCTGTTGTAGGCGTAGGTGGCCCACCGGGGGCTGCCGCCCCGGTCGTACTGGTTGTCCTGCCCGATGCGGGTGATCTGCTTGCTGCCCGGGGTGGTGGTGACCTTCAGGGTGCGGGCATCCACCGGCCCGGAGTCCCCGACGATCTTCGTGAGGGCAGAGCCGTTGTAGGTGAAGGTGGTGGAGTTGCCGTTGCGGTCGGTCAGCGCGGTGAGCTGACCGGCGGTGTTGAACACCCGCTTGTCGGCCGAGGCGTGGTCGGTGAGGGTCCACCCGGTGCTGGTGTTGCCGGTCAGGGTCATCTTGAACCCGGCCGGGGAGGTGTAGGTGTAGGTGTCATTACCGGTGAACAGGAACACCCCGGTCAGGCCATTCTCGCCGTAGTAGGTGATCGCCCCGGTGATGCCCTCCCGGCGCAGGTACACGTCCGAGCCGGTGGACAGGCGCCAGCCCGAGCTCAGCGAGGAGTCGAAGCGGGTGCCGGCGCGGCTTGTGCTGTTGTAGACCGCGCCCACCGACAGGTCCCCAGCCACCCGGGGGACGGTGAGCTGTGGGGTGGTGACCATGAGGTTGCCGCTGCCCACGTCGACCTGAGCGTTGATCTGATCGCCGAGGGTGAACGGCACCCGGGTGGCCCCAGGTCGTGGGCCGATGCCGACGTCCGGCGACACCGACCTGGTCAGCGTCGCCGAGCTGGTGCAGCCGGTGCTGTCGCAGTGCTCGGCGCGGTACTCGTAGGGCTGCTGGATGCTCAACCGCCCCGCCGGCAGCGACGCGCTACCGGTCGCCCCGCTCACGGTGGAGACGGTCACCGAGACCCCGTCGAGCAGGTCCCACGTCGACGAGCCCACGGTGCGGGCGAAGAACTTCAGCGACGCCGCCCCCGTGCCGGCGGTGGTGGTCGCGGCCCTCAGCACCGGCTGCAGCGACTCGGTGAACGCCGGGGACACCTCCGGCGGGCTCACCGGAGCCGCCAACACCCCCGAGGCACCGCCCATCACCAGCGCGGAAGACACCGCGCCCACCGTCAGCAGACGTGACCCACCCCGCCGTGTTCGACGACGAGCAGACAGCAACGAGCCAGTACCAGACACGTAGACCTCACCGGGACGCAGTAGCAGAGCGACATGGAGCAGCGGTGCGATGTGCGAACGCCCCGGCCGGAGGCGTCTCGGAAGGCACCTTCGCAGTAGCTATGAGTGAGCACAAGCTCACGTTGAGTCCAACAGAGTGGTTACTCAGAGAGTTCGCTTAGTCATGCAGCGCAATCACTCAACGAATGTCACGCTCATCGGTGAATGCGGCCCATCCCCTGACCGGTCGCAACGACATCACCGCTTCTGCTCGATTCCGCGCAGCTGTCCAGACACTCGAACGCGTCGCGGCAGGATGAGGCCGTGTCCGCAGCTGACCTGTGCCCGCCTCCCCTGCGCCCGATGGCCGCCGTCGACTGGCCCGCCGTCGAGGCGATCTGGGCCGCCGGCATCGCCACCGGGCTCGCGACCTTCGAGACCAGCCCACCGTCGTGGGCGGAGTTCGACGCCTCCCGGCTGCCCGGCCACCGGCACGTCGCCGTCGACAGTGACGAGCTGCTGGGCTGGACGGCGTGCACCCGGGAGTCGACCCGGGACGCCTACGCCGGGGTGGTCGAGCACTCCGTCTACGTCTCCCCCGCCGCTCAGGGGCGCGGCGTCGGCGGCGCGCTGCTGCAGGCGCTGATCACCTCCACCGAGGCGGCCGGCATCTGGACGATCCGCGCCGGCATCCTGCCGGCCAACGCCGCCAGCGTCGCGCTGCACCAGAAGCACGGTTTCCGCGTGGTCGGTACCCGGGAGAAGGTGGGCCGGCGGGTCGTCGACGGCGTCGCCGGCTGGCACGACGTGCTGCTGATGGAGCGGCGGAGCCGGGTGGTGGGCTGGCCCGGCTGACCTCAGGCCGGCGGGCCGCCGAGCAGCAGCTGCCGCAGCAGGTGGACGGCGAGGGTGCCGGTGCGCCCGCGGACGGCGGCCCGGTCACCCCGCAGCCGGTCGGAGTAGGCCAGCGCGCCGTCCGGCCCGACGACGGCGAGGTGCACCGTGCCGACCGGCTTCTCCGGCGTGCCGCCCCCCGGGCCGGCGACCCCGGTGACCCCCACCCCGACGTCGGCACCGAACCGGGCCCGCGCTCCCTCGGCCAGCGCCCGGGCGACCGCGGGACTGACTGCGCCGCCGTCGACCAGGGTGGCCGGCGGCACGTCCAGCAGCTGCTCCTTCGCCGAGTTCGCGTAGGCCGCGACGCCGCCCAGCACCCGCCGCGACGCCCCGGCGGGCTCGGTGAGCCGGGCGGTGACCAGCCCGCCGGTCTCCGACTCGCCCACCGCCACCGTCCAGCCCCGCTCGTCCAACGCCCAGGCCACCAGCTCGTCGACGGTCGGTCCGTCGCTGAAGAGCGTGCCGGCGAAGTCGGCGGTGACCGCGGCGACCAGCCGACCGTAGGCGTCGTCGGCGTCGGGCTCGTAGCGGGTGACGATCTCCAGCTCGCCGTCGCGCAGGCAGGTGGTCACCTCCAGGCCGGTCAGCTGGTCGTCGACCCGGCGCAGGGTGGCCGCCAGCTCGGACTCCGGCGTGCGCCACAGCCGCAGCGTGCGCTGGCGCAGCTCGGTCGCGCCGGCCAGCGCGCGGCGTACCGGCTCGGCGGCCAACGCCGCCGGCCACATGCCCTGCAGCTCCACCGGGGGCCGGGCAGCACCAGCACCGGCGGCCCGCTGCGCCCGTCGGCCACCGGGACGACGAGGCCGGGCGCGGTGCCCACCGGCTCGAGCACGGTGGCACCGGCCGGCACCAGGGCCTGTTTGGCGATCCCGGCCGCGGCCGACTCCGGTACGGTGTCCCAGCCACGCCGGGCGGACAGCGCTGCGACGACGGCGGCGATCCGCTGCTCCAGCTCGGCGTCCAGCTCCGACGGCCGGCCCTGGAAGGCGCCGACCTCGGCGGCGGTCAGGTCGTCGGCGGTAGGGCCGAGGCCGCCGGTGGTGATCACCAGGTCGTTGCCCGCCGCGAGGAAGGCCAGCGCGGCGCGCAGGTCCTCCGGCCGGTCGCCGACGACGACCACGGAGCCGACGTCGACCCCCTGAGCCCGCAGCGCCTCGGCCAGCCACGGCCCGTTCCGGTCGGCGACCCGGCCGGTGAGCACCTCCGTGCCGGTCACGACGATCCCCGCGCTCGCAGCCACGGCCCGACCCTAGGTCCCGGGCACCTGGTCGGCTGAGCGGGTGGTCGCCGCTACGGTTCGACGGGCGGCCCGGCCCGGCCGCGCCGCCCGGGCCGGGGTCGCCGCCGATGCCTGCTGCCCGACGCCTGCTCCTTGGAGGACCGATGAGCCAGTCCCATCCGCCGATCCCCGAACCGCAGCCGGCCGACGGGCCGCCGGAGGACGACCCGCGCACCGAGTCGATCCTGCTGCCGCCCAGCCAGCGGCAGACCGAGCAGCCCCCGCCGGTGCCGGGCCCGCCCACCGGGCCCGCACCCGTCTGGACCCCACCGGCCGACCCGCCCGACTCCAGCCAGCCCGCCGGAACCGAGCCGGCGGCGCCCCAGGACGTCTCGGCCGACCACCCCACCGGCCGGGTGGACGTCGTCCCCGGCTTCCCCGCGCCGTCCGACGAGGACCGGGCTCCCGGCGGCAGCTCCGCCGCCGGCCCGCAGACGATGGTCGGGGCGCCGCCGGTCCCCGGGCCGTCGACCGCCCCACGCCCCACTCCGGGCCCGTCGGCGACGGACGGCACCGGGCAGCGGAGCCACCGCAGCGGCGACGGCGGCCGGGACCGCACGCTGCTGGCCGCCCTCGGCCTCGGTGCGCTCGGCCTGGTGCTCCTCCAGCTCGGGCTGGCGCTCGACTTCGGCATCGAGTCGGTGTGGCAGGTGACGCCCACGTGGGCGGCGTTCGCCACCGTCGCCGCCCTGCTGGCTCTGCTGCCGGCCGCGAACCGGCTGGCCGGGCACCGGCTGGACGAACGGACGGCGTGGCGGACCGGTGCCGGGGGCGCCGTGGCGCTCGCCGCCTTCTGGGTGCTGGTGGCGCTCCCGCTGGTGGCCAGTGACCGGGGTTTCCTGCTCACCGCCGCGCTGGCCGCCGCCGCCGGCGCCGTCTGGCTGGCGCCCGGCCGCCCGCGGTGACCAGGGGCTGGCTGGCCGCCGCGGCGGTGCTCGCCGTCGCGGCGCTGGGGCTGTCCTGGGGTCCGGTGGCCGGGGCGGGGCACCCGGCGCGGGTGGCCGTCGTGCTGGCCGCGGTGCTCGCGGTGGCCGCGGTGCGCTCCGGCGGGGACCGGCTGCTGCTCGCGGCGGTCGCCGCCGGCGCCGTCGGCGTCCTGCTCGGCGGGCCCGACCCGACGCCCGGTCGGGTGGCCCTGGCCGCCGCCACCGGGTGCCTGCTGCTGCACCGCACGGCCCGGCGCACACCCGCCGCCTGAGCCGGCAGGTCAGCCGGCCGCGCCGCCCTGGCCCCCGCCGTTCCCCGCCCGCTCCCGGAGCCGTTGCCCTGCCCGGTCCCGTTGCCCTGGCCGTTCCCGGAGCCCTGACCGCTCCCGGTGACCGGGGCGGTGCTCCCGGTGCCGGTCGTGGGGGCGGCACCGCCACCGGGCGACGTCGGGGTGCCCGACCCGCCCGGGTCGATGACCGGCGCGGACGACTCCGACCCGTCAGTGGGGTCGGGCGCCACGGATGTCTCGTCCGGCTCCGTCGTCGGCGCCGGCTGCGGGGTGGGGGAGGGCGCCGGAGTGGTCGCCGGTGGCGCGATGCTCACCGGCGCGCGCGGGACCGGCGCCCGGACGGTGTCGACCGTGGTCCGCTGGCGCGGCGTCGGGCTGCTGTCGGCTTCCGGTGCCACCGCGTAGCTGACCAGCACCTCCCCGCCGCGCTCCAGCCGGCCACCGAGCGGTGCGACGTCGACGACCAGCCCGGCGTCGACCGAGTCGGTGGCGACCGCCTGGGTCTGCACGACCAGGCCGAGCGCCTCGAGCTGCCGCTGGACGGCCTCCACCGGGCGGTCCAGGTAGTCGTCGTCGTCCAGCGTCAGCTCGGCCGGGCTCGCCGTGGCGGTGGTCGCACCGAGGCCCTGGGCGGCGGCCTCGGTGGTGCCCGTGGCGTCGGGTGCCACCCCCTGCAGGACGACCGCGGCCAGGCCGGCGCCGGCGAGCAGGGCGACGACCGGCACCAGGACCCGGCCGAGCCGCCCCTGGGCAGCGGGCGCCGGCCGCCGCACGGTGCCGTCGGCCGTGCTCGCCCCAGCCAGCGCGGCCGCGTCGGGGAGCAGCCAGAAGCTCTGCGTGTCGGTGCGCTCGACCGGGGTCAGCAGCCGGCCGGCCAGGACGTCGTCGATGGCGGCGGCGAACGCGTCGCCGTCGGGGAAGCGCTGGGCCGGGTCCTTGACCAGGGCGCGCTCGACGAGGGTGCGCACCCCGGCCGGCACGTCGTCGGGCAGCGGCTCGGGGGTGTCGCGCAGGTGCCGCAGCGCGATCGTCACCGAGTTGTCGCCGTCGAACGCGCGCTGCCCGGTGAGCAGCTCGTAGCCGACCATCCCCAGCGCGTAGACGTCGCTGGCGGCGGTGGCGTGCGCCCCGGAGGCCTGCTCCGGGGAGAGGTAGGAGGCCGTGCCGATGACCTGGCCGGTCTTCGTGAGCGGCACGCTGCCGGCCGACGACGCGATGCCGAAGTCGGTGATCGCGACCGTGCCGTCGGCGCGGAGCAGCACGTTGCCGGGCTTCACGTCCCGGTGGACGACCCCGGCCGCGTGCGCGCTGCCCAGCGCGGAGGCGGTCTGCCGGAGCACCTCGAGCACCCGGGTGGGCGGCAGCGCGCCGTCCCGGGCCAGCACGGCGGCCAGCGACTCGCCGTCGATGAGCTCCATGACGAGGTAGGCGAGGTGCTCGCCCGACCCGTCGATGGCCGGCTCCTCGCCGTAGTCGTAGACGGCGGTGATGTTCGGGTGGCTGAGCGCGGCGGTGTGCTGCGCCTCGGCGCGGAACCGGGCCAGGAACAGCGGGTCGCCGGTGTACTCACTGCGCAGCACCTTGATCGCGACCGTGCGGCCGAGCAGGGTGTCCTCGGCCCGCCAGACCTGGCCCATGCCGCCCGTGGCCAGCAGCGCCTGCAGCTCGTAGCGGTCCCCGAGGGTGCTCCGCGTGGGCTCGACCACGTGCGCCCCCCTCGTGCCCTCGTCCTGATCGGTGCCGACCACCAGCGACCGATGCCGGTGGCGTGACGCACCGGCAGGGAGATGCCCCTGACGGGCGTTCGTACACATGCGATCTCACGGATGGCTCTCCCGGGGCGAACGCCGGTGTGTGACGGACCGTTCCCCGTGGGCCGTCCCAGGGCGTGTCTGTTCCGTCACCCTCGGGGCGCGAACTCCTCGGCCGCCAGCCGTTCCCCGGCGACGGTCAGCCAGCGGGCCGGGTCGGTCATCGCCGCCGCCGGCGAGCCGGCGAGGTCGGTCAGCGACAGCACGCGCCGCACCGGCAGATCGCCCTCCCCCACCCGGCCGGCCACCACCGCGACCGGGACGCCGGCGGCCGCCGCCCGGTCCAGCAGGTTCCCGACCACCTTGCCGCGCAGCGACTGGGCGTCGAACTGCCCCTCGCCCGTGACCACCAGGCCCGCACCGATCAGGACGTCGTCCAGCCCGGCGGCGGTGGCGACCGCGGTCGCGCCGCTGACGAACTCCGCGCCCCAGGCGGCGGCGAAACCGTAGGCGGTGCCACCGGCCGCCCCGGCGCCCGGCGCGGCGACGTCCCCGCCGAGGAGCTCCGCGAGCCGGGCCAGCCCGGCGTCGAGCAGGGCGACCTGGCCGGGGTCGGCGCCCTTCTGCGGGCCGAACTGGCCAGCCGCCCCGAGCCGGCCGAGCAGCGGGGCGGTCACGTCGACCAGGCACTGCACGCCGCCCGGGGGCGGGGGCACCAGCCCCGAGAGGTCGACCGAGGCGAGCCGGGTCAGCGCACCGCCGCCGGGCGGGAGGTCCGCGCCCTCGGCGTCGGTGAACCGTGCGCCGAGGGCCGCCAGCGCACCGGTGCCGCCGTCGGTGGTGGCCGAGCCGCCCAGGGTGAGCACGACGCGCTCCACCGCGGGGTCGCCGACGACGGCGGCGAGCAGCTGGCCCAGGCCACGGGTCGTCGCGCCCAGCGGGTCGGGCTGGGCCAGCAGCGGGAGCCCGGCGGCGCGGGCCATCTCCACCACCGCCGTCCCGTCCGGGCGCAGCAGCCAGGCGGCGTCCACCGGCCGGCCGTCCGGGCCGGTCACCGCCGCGGTGCGCCAGGCCGCGTCGGGCAGGTCGTGGCCCAGCGCCTCCAGCGTGCCCTCGCCGCCGTCGGCCAGCGGCACGGTGCGCACGTCGTCGTCGGGGCGGCGCCGGCGCCAGCCGGTGGCGAGCGCCTCGGCCGCCGCGGCGGCGTCCAGGGTGCCCTTGAAGGAGTCGGGGGCCAGGACGACGCGCACGCCGTCACCCTGGCCGCTGCACCCCGGCGGCGGCAAGCGGGATCAGCCCGGCTGCTCGCCCTCGGACCGGGCGAACCAGGGCACCGGCTCGCCGGACAGCGCCCGGGCGACGAGCTGCACCTGGACGCCGACCAGCTCCGGCAGGTGCGCCGGTTCGCACCACACGACCTGCAGCGACTCGTCGTCGGCGACGTGCGCGGTGCCCCCCACCGCGCGGCAGGCGAAGGCGTGGTCGACGAACTGGCAGACGTCGCCGTTGGGGTAGGTCATCGGCGGCTGGGTCCACAGGCTGACCAGCCGGTCGACGACCACCTCGACGCCGGTCTCCTCCAGCACCTCGCGGGCCAGTGCGACCGCCAGCTGCTCGCCGGGCTCGGGGATGCCGCTGGGCAGCGCCCACCGGCCGGTGTCGCTGCGCTGGGTGAGCAGCACCCGCCCGGCGTCGTCGGTGACCACGCCGGTCACCCCGGGCAGCCACAGCGGCGCGTGGCCGATGACGGAGCGCAGGTCACGGATGAACTCGGGTACCGGCACGCCGGCCAGCCTAGGGGCGGGTCGAGCCGCCCCACCCGATGGTGAGCCGCGCCATGGCCCGGCTCACCATCGGTCGGTCCGGCTCAGGTCGGCCGGCGGCGGGTCAACCTCCCCACCTCAGCTGAAGAGGGCCCGGCCCCACCAGTCGTCGTCGCCGGTGACCCCGGGCGGGCAGGCGAACACCGCCGAGGAGGTGTGCTGCACGTACTCGTTCATCGCGTCCGTGCGCAGGTTGCGCTGCACCTGGGTGAACCCGGTCTCCGGGTTGCGCTGGTAGGCGATGAAGAACAGCCCGGCGTCCAGCCGGCCCAGCCCGTCGGAGCCGTCGACGAAGCTGTAACCGCGCCGCAGGATCGCCGTCCCCGAGTTGGTCGGGTGGGCCAGGAACACGTGCGAGGTCTGCGGGATCGCGAACTCCCCGTCGACCTGCGCGGTGAAGTCGACCGGGTCGAACTCCCCCCGCTGCCCCAGCGGCGCGCCGGCCTTCTTGGTGCGGCCGATGGTCTGCTCCTGCTCGGCGAGCGTGGAGGTGTCCCACGGCTCGATCCGCATCCGGATCCGGCGGGTGACGAGGTAGGAGCCGCCGGCCAGCCAGTCGGCGCCCGGGTCGCCGTCGGTCACCCAGACGAACTTCTCGATCGCCGAGGTGTTCTCCGCCTTGAGGTTGTCGGTGCCGTCCTTGAACCCGAAGAGGTTCCGCGGGGTGGCCTGCGCGCTGGAGGTGGACGACGTCCGGCCGAACCCGAGCTGGGACCAGCGGACGCTGACCACGCCGGCGCCCAGCCGGATCAGGTTGCGGACGGCGTGCACGGCCACCTGCGGGTCGTTGGCGCAGGCCTGCACGCACAGGTCGCCCCCGCTGATCGCCGGGTCGAGGGCGTCCCCGGGGAACGCCGGCAGCTCGGTCAGCGGCCCGGGCCGGCGGTCGGCGAGGCCGAACCGGTCGACGCCGTCGGCGGTGGCGAACAGCGTCGGGCCGAAGCCGACGGTCAGCGTGAGCCCGGCCGCGGGCAGGTCCATCGCCTCACCGGTGTCGTCCGGGACGTCGTACGGCCCACCGCCCACCGCGCCGACCTCACCGGCGTCCTGCCCGGCGGTCATCCGCCGCGCCGCGGCCGTCCAGGCCTGCAGCATCTCGACCAGCTCGGCCCGGTCGTCGGTGACGACGTCGAAGGCCACGAAGTGCAGCCGGTCCTGCGCGGGGGTGACGATCCCGGCCTGGTGCGCACCGGTGAACGGCACCGCACCGGTGGTGTCCGCGGCCCCGCCCGCCGGGGGCACCTCGGCGGTGGCCCGCCCGATCGCGCCACCGGCGGCGCCGGCGGCCAGCACCCCGGCGGTGCCGGCCCCGGCCAGGCCGAAGAAGCGCCGGCGGGACAGGCCGCGCGAGACGTCGTCACTCATGCAGGTTCAGGGCTCACTTCCCGGCGACGACCGAGGCCACCTGGCTCACCGACTCGGTGAGGGCCGTGATGGTGTCGCTCAGGCCGCGCAACTGGTCCTGGGTCAGCTGGTCGTAGGAGACCCAACCGTCCCCCGATCGGTACTGTTCCAGCTCCGCCTCGGCGGCGGCGAACCGCTCGTCGATCTCGGCGACCAGCTCCGGGTCGTTGGCCTCCAGGTAGGGGCGCAGGGCCTGCACCGCGGCCTCCGAGCCCTCCAGGTTGGCCCGGAAGTCCCACAGGTCGGTGTGCGAGTAGCGGTCCTCCTCACCGGTGATCTTCCCGGTGGCGATCTCGTCGAGCAGCGCCTTGGCGCCGTTGGCCAGCTGCAGCGGGTCCAGCTGCACCTCGTCGGCCAGGGTGACGATCTCCTGGACGTTCGCCAGCAGCTGGTCGGCGTAGGGCCCCATGTCCGAGACGTCGCCGGTCTCCCACAGCGCCTGCTCGATCCGGTGGAAGCCGGTGAAGTCCTCGCCCTCGGCCTGGTCGCCCTCACGGCCGTCGATGAGCGGGTCGAGGTCGCCGAAGCTCTCCGCCACGGGCTCGATCCGCTCCCAGTAGGTGCGCGCCACCGGGAACAGCGCCTTGGCGCCCTCGATGTCGCCGGCCTGCACCGCGTCGGTGAACGCCGTGGTCCGCTCCAGCAGGGCGCCGGTCTGCGACTGCACGTACCGCTGGTAGTCGGCGCTGGCCTGGGCGAGCGTCTCGTCCTCGGACAGGCTGGGCGCCTCGCCGGTGACGGTGAGCACCGCGCGGATGCCGTCGCCGACCATGCCGGGCTTGCAGGCGGTCTCGTACTCCCCCGCCGGCAGCTCCAGGCGCAGGTCGCGGGCGACGCCGGGGGCGATGTTCTCCACCTCGCCCATCACCCGGTCGCCGTCGGCGTAGACGTAGAACTCGGTGACCTTGGAGCCGCTGTTGGTCACGGTGAACTGGTGGACGCCGGCCTCGAGCTCGCTGGTCGCGACGTCGCAGGTGTCGTCGGAGGCGGCCACGGCGATCTGGTCGGCGGCCTGGGCCTCGGTGCCGCCGGAGTCCCCGCTGCTGCCGCAGGCGGCCAGCGCCAGGGCGGCCAGGGTCACGGCGGCGGGGCCGGCGACGGCGGCCACTGTGGTCCGGCTACGGGCGCGCATCGACATGGGTGGTGTCCTCCGGGACGGCGTGGGTGGTCGGCGTGGGTGCCGGGGTGGGTGCCGGGGTGGGTGCCGGCGTGGTCCGGGACGAGCGCCCGGGGAGCAGGAACAGGACGAGCACCGGCACGAGGTAGGCGACCCAGGCGATCGTCTCCAGCACGGTGGGCTGGGGCGTGATGTTGAACAGACCGGCGGCCAGCGCGCCGTACCAGCTGGTGGGGTCCAGCCAGCCGGAGGCGTCGAAGGCGTACGTGGTCAGGCCGGGCAGCACGCCGGCCTCCTGGAAGTCGTGCACCGCGTACTTGAGGATGCCCGCGGCGACCAGCACCAGCAGCGTGCCGCTGACCGTGAAGAACCGGGACAGGTTGATCCGGACGGCGCCGGCGTAGAGCCCCACGCCGAGGACGACGGCGGTGAGCAGCCCCGCGCCCAGGCCGAGCAGCGGCGCCGAGGAGGTGGCGCCGCGGGCCGAGGCGAAGAACAGCAGCGTGGTCTCCAGCCCCTCGCGGGCCACGGAGAGGAACGCGATCCCGACGACGGCGCCGACGCCCAGCCCGATCGCGTCGTCGAGCCGGCCACGCAGCTCACCGGACAGCCGCCGGGCGGTGCGCCGCATCCAGAACACCATCCAGGTGACCAGGACGACGGCGAGGGTGGAGGTGATCGCGTCGAAGAGCTCCTGCCCCGGGCCACCGAGGACGGTGGTGGACACGTAGCTCAGCCCCCAGCCGAAGCCGACCGAGAGCGCGGCGGCCGCGCCCACCCCGGCCCACACCGGGAGGAGCTGCCGCCGCCGGCCGGTCTTGACCAGGTAGGCGACCAGCACGCTGACGATGAGGACCATCTCCAGGCCCTCACGCAGGCCGATGAGGTAGCTGGCGGTGAAGACCTGACCCACGACTGCACCTCCGGGCGGGAACGGGACCCCCACCGTCTCCGACGAAGGGCAGCCTCACCTTAGAGCCGGACCGAGCGCGCGTACACACCGCCCGGTCGTGGCAGGGTGACCGGAGTCCCCGACGCCCGACCCTGCACCCACCAGCCGAGGAGCCGACAGCGTTGTCCGAGCCCACCGTCACCCGCACCGACGCCGACGGCGTCGCCACCCTCACCCTGCAGCGCCCGGCACTGAGCCACGCGATGCGCGCCGAGCTGCTGGCGCACGTGCGCGAGCTGGCCGCCGACGACGCCGTCCGGGCGGTGCTGCTGACCGGGTCCGGCCGCGCCTTCTGCGTCGGGCAGGACCTCGGCGAGCACGCCGCGGAGCTGGCCGAACCGGCGACCACGCCGCTGTCGGTGGTCGCCGACGAGTACAACCCGCTGGTGCTGGCGCTGGCCGCGCTGCGGGTGCCCGTGGTGGTGGGGGTCAACGGCGCGTGCGCGGGGGCCGGGATGGGGCTGGCGCTCGCCGGTGACCTGCGCATCGCGGCGGCTGGGGCGAAGTTCACCACGGCGTTCGCCGGCATCGGGCTGGGCAGCGACTCGGCGCTGGCCTCCCGGCTGGTGCACTGCGTCGGGGGCTCGCGGGCCGCGCAGCTGCTGCTGCTGCCCGAGCCGTTCCCGGCCGAGACCGCCGCGATGTGGGGCCTGGTGCACGAGGTGGTCGAGCCCGACCAGGTGCTGCCGCGGGCGCAGGCGCTCGCCGCGCGGCTGGCCGCGGGCCCGACCCTCGCGTTCCGGGCGATCAAGGAGGTGCTGGCGACCGCGGCCACCGACCCGCTGGCGACCACGCTGGCACTGGAGGCCCGGCTGCAGACCCAGCTGGGCCAGACCGCCGACCACCGCGCCGCCGTGGAGGCCTTCCTCGCCAAGCAGCCGATCACCTTCACCGGCCGCTGACCGGTTCCACGTGGAACGGCCCTGCTGCAGGGTCCCGCCGCGAGCGTGCGAGCGGTGGGGGGCAGCGGGGTCCTTCAGCAGCCCAGCTGGGCGGAGCAGGCCGGGCAGACCTCGCCGGCCGCGGCCGGGGGCCACGGCAGGTCGCCGGTCACCCGGGCCAGGGCGCCACAGACGGTGAGCTCGCAGGCGCCGTCCAGGTCGGTCACGGCCCGGTGGACCTCGACGGCGTGCCACAGCGGCGGCGTCGTCCCGTGCGCACGGCTGCGGGCGGCGACGAGGGTGTCGGTTGTCACGGTCACCCCGGAGTTGTCGGCACGGCGCCGGGGCTCGGACAGCCCGTCGGCCCCGTCCCACCCGATCGGGTGAGCCCGCGCCCCGGACCCGTTTGGCCGGGGGACCCCGCGGCGTGGCACGGTGCACCACCCGACCCGAGGAGGCCCCGGTGCAGAGGAGACCCTGGTGCAGCTGACCAAGCACGGACACGCCTGTGTCGTCCTGTCCGACGGCGACCGCCGGCTCGTCGTCGACCCCGGTGCGTTCACCCCCGACGACCCACTGGCCGACGGCTCCGCCCCGGGCACGACCGCCCTGCTGCTCACCCACGAGCACCCCGACCACTTCCTGCCCGACCGGGTCCGCGCCGCGCTGGACGCCGACCCGGGGCTGGAGGTGTGGACGAACCCGTCGGTCGCCGAGCGGCTGGAGGGCGCCGGCCCGCGGGTGCACGCCGTCGGCGCCGGCGACACCTTCACCGCGGCCGGCTTCGACGTGTCGGTGCACGGCGAGTGGCACGCGGTCATCCACCCGGACCTCCCCCGGGTGCGCAACGTCGGCTTCCTCGTCGCCGGCGAGGTGTTCCACCCCGGCGACGCGTTCACCGTGCCCGAGACGGCCGTGCCGACGTTGCTGCTGCCCGCGCACGCCCCGTGGTCGAAGACCGCCGAGGTGATCGACTACCTGCGGGCGGTCGGTGCGCGGCGGGCCCTGGCGGTGCACGACGGCCTGCTCAACGACACCGGCCTGGGCCTGGTGGCGGGGCTGGTCGGCGAGCGCGGCCCGGGCCAGCCGACCCCCTACGCGCGCCTGGTGCCCGGGGAGTCGACCACCGTCTGACCGTCGCCGCAGGTCAGCAGCTCGGTCAGCCGGGCGTCCAGGTCCCGGCAGCGGTCCCGCTCGGTGGCCAGGGCGCGCTCCGCCTCCACCCGGGCGGTGACGTCGGCCTGGATGCCGATGTACTGCACCACGGCACCGGTCTGGTCGGTCACCGGGATCAGGTGGCACTCGTTCCACCAGGTGCTGCCGTCGGCCCGCCGGTTGAGCAGCACCTCGCGGCACTCCTCACCCGCCGCGATGGCCGACCGCACCCGGGCGACGGAGGCCGGGTCGGTGTCCGGGCTCTGCAGGAAGCGGCAGTTGCGCCCCAGCACCTCCTCGACCGGGTACCCGGCCAGCCGGGCGAAGGCCGGGTTGACGTAGACCAGTGGCTGGTCGGGCAGGCGCAGGTCGACCACGCTCACCCCGGCGTCGACCGCGGCGAGGGCCCGCTGCAGCAGCGCCTCCCGCGGGTTGCCGGCCAGCATGCGGACGCCGGCCGGCGTCGGCACCGGGGACGGCGACGCCGCGTCGGGCCCCGGGGGCGCCGGCGCGGGAGCCGTGCTGGGTGCGACCCGGGACAGCAGGGACCGGGCGGCCCGGACGACGGTGTCCCGGTCGTAGGTGAGCGCGAAGGCGAACCGGCGGTCGAGGTCGGGGCCGTCGTCGCCGAGGTCGCGGGCCAGCAGCGCGGCGCTGAAGTGCGGGCTGAGCACGACCAGGTCCCACTCCCCGAGCACCGGGTCACCCGGCGCCAGGTCGGCGCCACGCAGGCCGGGCAGCGGCTCCGGCGGCAGGTCCGCGCCCAGCGCGCAGGCGAAGCCGACCCGCTCGACCAGGTCCCGGTAGCGCAGCCGGGTGGCCGGGGTCAGGTGCCGGGACTCCTGGAAGGTGGCCGCCACGACACAGGTCTCCCCCAGCCGCATGGCCTGCCGCTCCAGCTGCTTGCTCAGCTCGATCAGCAGCGCCTTGGGCGACTCGCGCAGCGGGAAGCCGGGCGGCAGGCAGGCGAACGGCGAGATGGCGCCGGCGTCGGTGTCGGTGGGCGAGGTCTCCGGCAGCCGGAGCGACGCCACGGACGCACCGGCGACCGGGGCGGGCCCCGGTCGGCCGAACAGCCAGCCCTGGCCCAGCGTGGCACCCAGGGCGCTGGCCATCGCCAGGTGCCGGCCGTCCTCGATGCCCTCGGCGAGCAGCACCGCGCCGGTGGACTCGGCGTAGGCGTTGACCGCGTTCATGATCTCGGCGATGGCCGGCCCCGGCCGCTCCTGCACGAGGCGCAGGTCCAGCTTGACCACGTCCGGTCGCAGCAGCGGCATGAACGCCAGCGACAGCGAGTCGGCGCCGACGTCGTCCAGCGCGATCGCCCAGCCGAGCTCCCGCACCCGGGCCACGGTGCGCAGCAGCTCCGCGGGGCGGGCGGCCAGCGCCCGCTCGGTGATCTCCAGGACCACCCGCAGGTCGCCGGGCACCTGCTCGGCGCGGTCGATCAGCGTGGTGAGCGGCGCCTCGTCGACCGCGTCGGGCTCCACGTTCACGAAGACCGTGAGCGGGGCCAGCAGCCCGGCACCCACCGCACCGCGCAGCGCCGACGTCCGGCAGGCGTGGTCCAGCTCGACCATCCGGCCCGCGGCGCGGGCGGCGGCGAAGAGCGCGTCGGGAGCGTGCAGCGGCCCCACCGGGCCGCGGGCGAGCGCCTCGTAGGCGACGATCCGCCCGGTGTCGAGCTCCACGATGGGCTGGAAGACGCTGGTGACGGCGCGGTCGCGGAGCACGGCGGCGACGAGGGACGCCGGGTCCTGCTGCAACTGGTCCACGTCGTCCCCCATCGGATGCGGGCGTCCCGCTCCCGAGTCTGACAGCATCGGGCCTGCCACGAAGGGGTGAGCCCGCAGCCGGTGCACCACCGGCCGGACCGACGGCACGGAGACGGAGGCGGTCCCCACGGAGCACGCCAGCCCGTCCGACGACGCCTACGAACTGCCCACCTGGGCCCCCCTGCCCGCGCAACCGGACGACGAGTTCGACCGGCTCGCCGCAGAGGTGGCGCGCCGCCTGTCGGTGCCCCAGGCACTGATGGTGCTGGTCTCCAAGGGCGGCCAGGTGTTCCCCGGCGTCCACGGCCTCCGGGAGCCCTGGACGACGCGCCGCTCCTCACCGCTGAGCCTGTCCATGAGCCAGCTGGTCGTGCGCAGCGGGCAGCCGCTGGTCGTGCCCGACACCGGCGCCGACCCGGTGCTGCGCGACTCCGCCGTCGTGCGGACCGTCGGCATCGTGGCGTACGCCGGGATGCCGCTGTGGAACGGCCAGGGCCGGCCGATCGGGGTGCTCGCGGCGGTCGACGACGTGCCCCGCGAGTGGTCCGCCGACGACCTGACCGTGCTCTACCAGCTGGCGGCCGAGTGCTCGCGGCGGCTGCAGTTCCGTGCCCTGGAGCTCGCCGACCAGGAGGCCCGGGCCGCGGCCGCCCGGGAGGCCGGCGCCGCCCGGCAGGCCGCCCAGGCCGCCCAGGCCGCGTACGTCGAGGCGGAGGTCGAGGCCGACCGCACCCGCCTGGTGGCCCGGTTCAGCGGCGGCGTGCTGGCGGTCGACACCATGCCGGACGTGCTGCGCGCCGTCGACCGGCTGGTCCGCTCCCCGCTGGGTGCCGCGGCCGTGCTGGTCGGGGTGGCCGAGAGCGGCCGCGACGACCTGCACCTGTGGGCCACCAGCTCGGCGTCGGCGTCCTACGCCCGGCCGGCGGCGGTGGTGGGCCTGCAGGCGCAGCACCCGCTGGCCGAGGCGGTGCGCGAACGGCGGGTCGTGCCGGTCCCCGCACCCGAGGAGATCGACGGGGGGATGCCGGCCGGGCGAGCACAGAGCGCGCTGGCGGTGCCGGTGCTGCTCACCCAGCACGAGGCCTCGAGCGGGTTGCTGGTCACGTGGGGCCACCCGCGGGAGCTGGACCCGCCGCTCTGCAGCGCCGTGACGGACCTGGCCGGCCACCTGGGGCACGCGCTGGACCGGGTGCTGCTGCGGGACCAGCGGTTGCGGCTGGAGGATGCGCGGCCGGGGCCCGCCCGGGCCGCCGCGATCGGCTGACGGCGGTCAGCGCCCCCCGACGGAGACCTCGAACTCCACCTGGCTGACGTCCGGGCGCAACCGGGAGAAGGAGTGCACCAGCGGGTGGCCCGAGCTGTCGTGCACCGTGGTGCGCACGACCAGCAGCGGGGAGCCGGCCACGATCTGCAGCCGGTCGGCCTCCTCCGCGGCCGCGGTGCCGACGTCGACCACGATCCGCGCGTGGGCCAGGTCCTCGGCGTACTCCCGGCGGAGGAACTCGTACAGCGAGCCGTGGCCGAAGTCCTCGGTGGCCGCCTTCGGGTACCGGGCGGCGGGCAGGAAGCTGCGCACCACGTGGTTGGGCAGGCCGTCGACGCTGCGCAGCCGGACCAGCTCCACGACGTCCTCGGCGACCGGCAGCTCCAGCTCGGTGGCGATCGCGGGGGCGGCGGGCACGATCTGCTGGCTGAGGACCGTGGTGCCCACCTGCGCGCCCTGCTCGGTCATCACCTGCTGGAAACCGGCGATCCGGTGGACGAAGCTCTCCCGGTACTCGTGCCGGATGCCCGGGCGGCTGACGTAGGTGCCGCGGCCCTGCTCACGGACCAGGTGCCCGTCGGCCACCAGGCCGTCGACGGCCCGGCGCAGGGTGATCCGGCTGACCCCGTACTCGGCGCACAACGCCGGTTCCGGCGGGAGCAGGGTGTGCTCGGGCAGCGCGGAGGCCCGGCGGCGGAGCGCTTCGCGCACGGCGAGGTACTTGGGCCCCGCCTCCGAACTCGCCACGCCCAGAAGGTACTGCACCGATAGACGTCTAGACGTCATGACGTACGGTTCAGTCGCCCGACACCCTCGTCCGGAGGAGAGCCACGTGCACATCGGAGTGCTGACCGGCGGGGGCGACTGCCCCGGCCTCAACGCCGTCCTGCGGTCGGTCGTCCGCACCGCGGAGAAGGAGTACGGCAGCACCGTCGTCGGCTTCCGGAACGGGTGGCGCGGGCTGCTCGAGGACGACTCGATGGTGCTGGACCGGCCACTGGTCCACAACCTGCTCACCCGCGGCGGCACGATCCTGGGCTCCGCCCGGGTGGCCCCCCAGAAGCTGCGCGACGGCCTGGGCCGGATGCGTGAGGTGCTCGACGCGCACGGCGTCGACGTGCTCGTCCCCATCGGTGGTGAGGGCACGCTGACCGCGGCGGCCTGGTTGTCCTCCGAGGGTGTGCCGGTGGTCGGCGTCCCCAAGACGATCGACAACGACATCGACGGCACCGACCTGACCTTCGGCTTCGACACCGCGGTCAGCATCGCCACCGACATGATCGACCGGCTGCACACCACGGCCGAGTCGCACCAGCGGGTGCTGCTGGTCGAGGTGATGGGCCGGCACGCCGGCTGGATCGCGCTCAACTCCGGTCTCGCCGCCGGCGCGCACCTGGTGATCACCCCCGAGCAGCCCTTCGACATCGAGGAGATCTGCCAGATGGTGACCGCCCGCTTCGAGCGGGGGCACCGGCACGTGATCGGCGTGATCAGCGAGGGCGCGACGCCGCTGCCCGGCACCATGCCGATGCGCGAGGGCGGTCTCGACGAGTTCGGCCACAAGCGGTTCACCGGCGTCGCCCAGCAGCTGGGCGACGAGCTGGAGCGGCGCACCGGCAAGGAGGTGCGCACCACGGTGCTCGGGCACGTGCAGCGGGGTGGCACCCCGACGTCGTTCGACCGGGTGCTGGCCACCCGGTTCGGCATGCACGCCACCATCGCCGCGCACGAGGGGCACACCGGGCAGATGGTGGCCCTGCAGGGCACCGAGATCGGCCTGATCCCGCTCGCCGACGCCGTCGCCCGGCTGAAGACCGTCCCGCCGGCCCGGCTGGCCGAGCTGCGGGCCTTCACCGGCTGAGGAACGGGGCCGCGCTCCTCAGCGCAGCAGCGCGGCCCGCTCGTCGGCCAGCCGGCCCAGCCGCATGTGCAGGTCGGCGGCCCGCCGGTCGAGCTCCGCGCCGACCCCGTCGACCAGCTGCCGGAGCTCGTCGACCCGGGCCAGCGAGGCGTCGATCCGTTCGCCGACCTGCCAGTCGGTGAACACGTTGTCGAACCAGATGTCCACGAACCGGGTGAGCTGGCCGATCCCCAGCGCCGGGAGCTCGACCGCCGCGCCGGGCACGTCGACGAGCTCGCGGGCCAGCGCCCTGAGCTGCTGGTCGGCGTCGGCAGCCGCAGCGGCGGCCTGGTCCAGCCGGTCGTGCTTCACCGAGCTGGCCAGCGCACCGCCGCCGAGGAAGGTGTCCCAGCCCGACCACGACCGCGCCGAGCGGAGCCGGTCGTGCACCCGGGCGAGCGCGTCCCGGGCGCCGCCGGCGGCGGCGAGGGCCTCCTCGACCTCCACCGACTCCGCGCCCAGCTGCCCGCGCTCGGCGGCGAGCTCCAGCAGCCGACGGCCCACCGGCGTGCCCGACGCCTGCAGCCAGGCGTCCTTCGCCTCGGTCGCGGCGGCCAGCTCCGCACCGGCGTCGGCCAGCTCCGCCTCCTCGGCCCGGACGCGGTCCAGCTGGCGGTCCAGCCGGTCGCGCAGCGCCACGGCCTCCTGCAGCCGCAACCGGGCGGCGTCGGCCTCGGCGCGTTCCCGGTCCAGGTCCTGCGCGCGGCTGCCGCGCAGCGCGGCCAGCACCCGGGACAGCGACACGCCCTCCAGCGCCCGGACGTCGTCGGCCTCGGCGCCCGCCCGGTCGGCCAGCTCCGCCAGCCGGACGTCGAGCTCGGCCGCCTCGGCGGCCAGCTGCTCCGCCCGGGCCTGCGCGTGCACCAGCCGGCGGCACCGCTCGGCGGCCGCGGCCAGCCGGTCGTCGATCTCCCCGAGCCCGGTCATCAGGGCACCTCCCCGGGCTGCAGTTCGATCACGGTGACCTCCGGCCGGGCGCCGACCCGCATCGGCGGCCCCCAGTAGCCGGCGCCGGCGGTCACGTAGAGCTGGGTGTCGCCCTGCCGGGACAGGCCCTCGACCGCCGGCTGGTCCAGCAGGACGGCGTAGTCGAAGGGCCACAGCTGCCCGCCGTGGGTGTGCCCGGACAGCTGCAGGTCGACCCCGGCCGCCCGCGCCTGCTCGACCTGCACCGGCTGGTGCGCCATCAGCACGACCGGGCGCGCGTCGTCCCGGCCGTCCAGCGCGGCGTCCAGGTCGGCTCCGTGGCCGGGCACCCCCGAGGCGGCCGCGGTGCGGTCGTCGATCCCGGCCAGGTCGACCGCGGCGCCGCCGCGGCGCAGCTCCACCCGCTCGTTGCGCAGCACCTCGACGCCCAGCGTGGGCAGGTGCCGCAGCCAGGCGGTGGTGTCGACGAAGTACTCGTGGTTCCCGGTGACGAAGAAGACGCCCTGCTCGCTGACCAGGTCGGCCAGCGGGGCGACGTCCTCGCGCAGCTGGTCGACCTCGCCGTCGACCAGGTCACCGACGATCGCGACGACGTCGGGTCGCTGGGCGTTGACCGTCTCGACCACCCGCTCGAACCGGCGGCCACCGTAGGTGGAGGACAGGTGCCCGTCGGAGAAGGTGACGATCCGCAGCCCCGCCAGGGCCGGGTCCAGCCGCGGGATCCGGATGGGCACCCGCCGGACGACGGGCGCGGAGTTGGCCAGCACCACCCCGGTGCCCGCCGTGCCCAGCGCGACCGCACCGGCCCCGACGGCGAGCGTCCGGGCCAGGAACAGGCGCCGGCTCACCGGGTCGGGCGCGCCGGCGGCCTGGGGCCGCGCGTCGGTCGCGGTGGCCCCGGTCGACGTGGCCCCGGTCGACGTGGCCCCGGTCGACGTGGCCCCGGTCGACGTGGCCCCGGTCGACGTGGCCCCGGTCGACGTGGCCCCGGTCGACGTGGCCCGGTCGGCGACCGGCACCTGCGCCCGGTCGCGTCGGCCCAGCAGCCGGGCGGCCAGCCGGATCGGCTCGGTGACCAGCACCGCCAGGAACGCGTAGAAGGCCAGGCCGAGCCAGGTGTAGCCGACCCAGTCCAGCGGGGTGGTCACCCCCTCGGGGAGGGGCGTCCGGCGCAGCAGCACGGCGGCGACCGGCAGCACCGCCAGCAGGACGGTGAGGAGGGTCAGCCACCGCCGGGCGCGGCCCGGGCGGGTGGTGCCCCGCACCAGCCGGAACCACAGGTAGGCGTGCAGCAGCGCCATGGCGAGCAGCACGGTCAGGCCGAAACCGAGCAGACCGATCAGGGACAGCGGGACTCCTCGGTCGCGGCAGGTGGCGCTGCGACGCTACTTCGTCGCCGCCTTCATCACCGGGCGGAGCCCCGGCCAGCGCAGCCAGAACTCCCGCTCGGCCTCCTCGCAACGCGCCTGCTCCAGCGCGTGCAGCCGGCCCCAGGTCCAGGCGTTCTCCCCGGCGGCGTGCGCCTGCAGGCCCAGCTGCAGGCAGAGCGGCCGGGTCACGAAGGTGTCCTGCCGGTCGCCCAGCACGTCCTGCACGCCCTTGAGCACCGAGATCAGGTCCTTGACCGGTGCGCCGAGCACGGGCAGCGCCGCCTCGGCGGTGTAGCGCAGCCGCTTGGCCGCCTTGCGCACGTCGTGCAGCGCCTCGTCGTCCTCGGCGTCCACGGCCGCGTCGACGGCCTTCCGCAGCCGGTGCGTCGTCCTGCCGAGCACCTCGCGGAGCACCTCGGCGGCCGGCCGGGTGGCATCGGCGGTGAACGGCGGCTCGGCGACCAGCGCGTCCAGGTCGTCACGCAGCTGGGAGTAGGCCGGGGCGGCGAGCGCCTTGCGGGCCCGCACGTCGCCGTCGTGCTCGTCCTGGACCGCGTTCTGCTGCAACCGGGCGGCGACCGGCCCGAGCACCAGCTCGTCGGCCTGCTGGGCCACCAGCTCGCGCAGGTGCGCCAGCGCCACCTCGGCGTCCCGCGACGGCGACAGCGCCGCACCGACCGCGGCCAGCTCGGTGCGCAGCGGGTCGGTCCGCGTCCGGTCGAGCACCGGGCGGAAGGCGGCCAGCGTGCTGCGCAGCCGCCGGCAGGCGACCCGCACCTGGTGGACGCCGTCGGGCTGACCGGTGCGCACCATCAGGTCGGCGTCCTGGAGGTCGCGCACCTGTTGTGCGAGCGAGCTCCGCAGCACCTCACCCACCGGCAGCGTGCGAGCCTTCTTCGCCGCCTTCTTCGCGGCCTTCTTCCCGCCTCCGGCGGCCGGGACGGCGGGGTCCGGCGGACCGCCGACCGCAGCCAGCCGGTCGGCCAGCACCCGGGACAGCTTCGCCGGGGACGACGCCGGGCGTGCGCCGGCGGCGACCAGCTCCGCGGCCACCTCGGCGAGCACCGACTCGTCGCCGTCGACCAGCTCGACCTCGACCTCCCGCCACGTGGTGACGACGGCGGCGTCACCGGGTCCAGCCGGCAGGGCGGTCCCGGTCACGTGGTCGTCGGCCACCTCGGCGAGCACCCGGCCCTCGGCGTCCCGCAGCTCGGTGACCACCCGGCGGGTGCGCAGCACCGCGACCGGACCGACCGGGGCGCGACGGACGACGCCCAGGACCGGCTCCAGCACGGCCTTCGGCGGGGTCTTGGTCGCGCGGCCGAGCGGCGAGTGGAGTTCACGGCGCGCACCGGCGATCGCGGGGAGCTTGACGTGCCAGCCGGCGTCGGTGCCGCCGGTGCGGCGGCGCAGGGTCACCCGGGCGCGGGCGAGTCGCAGGTCCGCCGTGTCGTGGTAGGCCGCCTCGAGGTCGTGCGTGACCGGCTCCGCGACCGCGTCGACCCCGGGCACCCCGCCCAGGTCGGGCAGGACGAACGCCTCCTCGACGTCGAACTTGCGCTCGATCTCCAGGTGCTCGACAGCCACGCTCCGCCTCTCGTCCAGGCGACCCTCCCCGTCCGGGCAGCCGCCGTTCAGCCCCTTGTCCTACCGCACGCAGGTGAACGACGCACCCGACGATGACCACCGGACCGCGGTCGGCACCATGGACGCCGTGTCCCGCCGAGCCCTGACCCGACGAGCCCTGCCCCACCGACCCCGGGCCCGCCGCCGTTGGGCTCCCCCCGCGTTCGCCGTCCCCTGGGCCGTCGCGGCCGCGCTCCGGGCGACCGGTGCCGAGCGGGGCTTCCCCCTCGTACCCGCGCTGGCGTTCACCCACTACGCCGCCGCCACCAGCGCCCTGCCGCTGGCCACGGCCCTCGCGGCGCGCTCCCGGGGTGCCTCGGTGCTGGCGGGGGCATCGGCCGCTGTGCTGGCGGGCGCGGTGCTCCGGCGGACGACGCCCGTCACCCCGGAGACGCCGCCGCAGGGGCCGCGGCTACGGGTGGTGTCGGCGAACATGCTGCACGGCCGGGCCGACCCCGACGCGCTGGTGGCGCTCGCGTCGGACCGGGACGCCGACGTGCTCGCGCTGATGGAGGTCACGCCCGAGGCGGTGACCGGCCTGCTCGGAGCGGGGGTGGCCGACCTGCTCCCCGCCGGGCACGTGGTGCCGGCCGCTGCGGGTCAGCCTCCCGGCGCCGGCGGCGCGCTCTGGACCCGGTGGGAGGTCCGGGAGCGCACGGTCGTGCCCGGGCGCTTCGGTCAGCCCGCGGCCCTGCTGGCCGTGCCGGGAGCCCCCGACGTCGAGGTGACCGCGGTGCACACGCACCCACCGACCAGCTCCCCCGCGCAGGTCGCCCGCTGGGTGGCGGACCTGCGGCTGTTGCCGGATCCGGAGCCGGCGGTGCTGCGGGTGCTGGCCGGCGACTTCAACGCCACCCCCGACCACGCCGCCTTCCGGCGGCTGCTGGGCCGGGGCTGGGTGGACGCCGCCGCGGCGACCGGTCAGGCGCTCCGGGCCACGTGGTGGCCGATGCGGTTCCCGCACCCGCGGCTCACCCTGGACCACGTCCTCGTCGACCCGCGGATCGCGGTCGAGGGCTTCGAGGTGGTGCACGTGCCCGGGACCGACCACCGGGCCCTCGTCGCCGACCTGCGGCTGCCCGCCGCGGGCTGACCGCCGGGGGATGTTCCCCGGGCGGCGGGTCCGCACCACCGCCGCCCGGGCACTGACCCCCATGCCCGCGATCAGCTCGTCTGCACCCGGGTCATGTGACATCTGGGTTAACTCAGCGCGCCACGCGCACAGGAGCACTCTCCGCAGGGGACCGCGCACAGCAACAGCACAGGTCCGGGGTGCCTCAGCCGATCCGGACGTCCTCCTGGCCGGCCACCGAGACGACGTCGCCGGTGCGCAGCTGACGGCCCCGGCGATCCTCGGGCTCCCCGTTGACCCGGACGTCGCCACTGGTCAGCACGTCCTTGACCTGGGCGCCGGAGGGGACGGCGTCGACCAGCTTCAGCAGCTGGCCCAGCCGGATGGACTGCTCGCCGGAGCGGAGCTCGATGGTGCGCACGGCGTCGATCCTCCCCCGCGGGCCGCCGGCCGGTCAGGCGGGGCGCACCTCGTCGCCCACGGACACCGGGCCGGGGCGGGTCACGAGCGCGCCGACGGCCAGCGCACCGCCGCGTTGCCGGTGCACCGTGCGGAGCACCCCGGTGTCCCGGGCGATGCCGCCCGCCTGCGGCCTGGTGACCATCACGCAGCGGGGCACCCGGTCCACGACGTCCAGGGCCACCGCCCCGACCAGGACGGACGTGCCCACCCAGTCGTCCTCACCCGCGCCGTCGAGGACGACGTTGGCCCGGAACCGGCGCGGGTCCCAGCTCCCGAGGGTGCCGGTCGAGACCAGGGTGACCCGGGCACCGGCGTTGTCGTGGAAGGCCCCGTCGGCCCCCTGGAACGGGTCCCAGCCGGCCTCCTCGTCCCCGGTCACGTCGAACGGGTTCTCGTAGGTGCGGGCGCCCGCGACGTCCGCGGCGCGCCGGAGGACGACCTCTCGCCCCACCCAGCGCGAGAGGACGGCGTCGTCGGCGGTGACCGTGCCGTCGGGCAGCACGACCGCCACGGACCCGTCGGGTCGGCTGCGGGCGGCGGCGAACAGCAGCTCGGGCACCCGGCGGGCGGTGAGCCCCAGACCGGTGGCGACGTCGAACAGCGCCCAGCCGCGGTCGCCGGCGATCCCCTGCGCGCCGACGTCGGCGCCGCTCAGCCGCTCACCGAGCAGCGACTTGACCGGGTAGCGCCACAGCTCGCGGACCCGCGCCGTCATGCCGGGGACCAGCGCAGCGTCCAGGTGCCCGACCACACCCCGCCGGGGGGCAGCACGACCAGGTCGACGCCGTCGGCCAGCGCGTTGGGCGGGCAGGTCATCGGCTCCACCGCCAGGCTGCGGCGGCGCTGGCCGGCCGGCAGGGTGTCCCCGGAGAAGACCTGCAGCCACGGCCAGGCACCGTCGACGGCCAGCTCCAGCGCGCCCGCCGGCCCCCGCAGCCCCACCCGGGCCCAGCCGTCGTCGTCCCGGACCAGGTCGGTGACCGGGTCGTCGAGCTGCCGGTCGCCGATCCGGCCGATCGCGCCGTCGAAGGGCCGTCGGGCGCCGGTGGGCAGCCCGCCGTCGACCTCCAGCGCGGTGCGCGCCGGCACGGACAGCTCGGCGTCGGCCAGGCCGCCCTCCTGCGGGGCGCCGACGTGCAGGTAGGGGTGCATGCCGACACCCAGCGGCGCCTCGGCGTCACCGGCGTTGCGCACCCGGACGGCCACGGTGAGGCCGCTGTCGGCCAGCCGGTAGTCGATCGCGACGGCGAGCCGGAACGGGTAGCCGGGGCGTGGCTCCAGCAGGGTGCCGACGCTGACCGCGTCACCCGCCTGCCGGAGCACCGACCACGGCTGGGCGGTGAGCAGCCCGTGCACCGCGTTGGGCGAGGACCCGCTGACCACGTCGAGCTGCAGGTCACGCCCCCGCCAGGACCACTGCCCGTCCCGCAGCCGGTTGGGCCACGGCACCAGCACGCCGCCCCGCCGGCCGGCCGGCACGGTGCCGGCCGGGTAGCCGTCGAGCACCTCCCAGTTCCCGACGGCCAGACGCCGGGGCCCGCCGCCCCGCAGGTCGACGACGAGCTCGGCCGCGCCGACCGCGACGGCGACCTCGCGGGGCTCGGCGTCGGGCCAGGGCAGCGCGCCGGTGGACGCGTCGGGGTGCGGGGTCATCCGGTCCTCCTCGTGCGGGTCGCGGACAGCTCACCACAGGGCACCGACCACCCGTGGGCTGTTCCACGTGGAACTGGTGACAGACGTCAGTGGCCCCGGCCGCACCCCGGACAGCAGACTGGGACGGCACCGACCCCCGAGGAGCGACCCATGCCCGAGCGTCCGATGCCCGAGCCCCACCTCCGCGCTGCCGACGCCGACCGGGCCGCGGTGGCCGAGGTGCTGGGCCGCAACCTGTCCGCCGGGCGGCTGACGGTCGAGGAGTACGACGAGCGGCTCACCCGGGCGTGGGAGGCGAAGACCTACGGCGACCTGACCCCGCTGACCGCCGACCTGCCCGACGAGCCCGCGGGCACCGAGCTGGTCGCCCCGGCGGCCGGGCCGGCCGGCACCGGTGGTCCGGCGACGGCGCACACCGGCGGCGGCCTCCCCTGGGGTGGGAACTGGGGCGCGCAGGCCTGGGCCGGCGGTTCGTCGCTGCGCGCCGCCTGGGGCAGCTGGGGAGCCACTGCGCTCATCGTGCTCACCGTCTGGGCGATGAGCTCCTGGGGTTCGGGGCAGCTCCTCTACTTCTGGCCGGTCTGGGTGATCGGCCCCTGGGGGATCGTGCTCGCGGTGCAGACGCTGGGTGCCGGGCGGGGACAGGGGTCCGGGGATGCGCACCGGCTCCCGCACGGCCACCGGGACTGATCCGGGCGTGTCCCGGGTCGACCGGGTCCGGACCGGGTAGCGGACGGGTCCGAGCCCAGCAGAGGCCCATCCCCCGGAGGAACCCCCGTGCACACCATGACCGACCGCTTCGCCGACGCACTGCACCGCCTGGACGCCGACCGCGACCCCGGCCCGCTCGTCGAGCTCGCCGGTGACGACACCCAGCTGGTGAAGCTCGACGAGCACCACCAGACCCGGGGCCGGGAGGGCGCACAGACGTTCTGGACCGACTACCGCGACGTCTTCGGTGACATCGAGACGACGTTCACGCACACCGTGGTGGGCGAGTCGAGCGCCGCGCTGGAGTGGACCTCCACCGGCACGCTGCGCGACGGGAAGCCGTTCACCTACCGCGGGGTCACCCTGATCGAGGGCGACGAGGAGCAGCTGTCCGGCGTCCGGACCTACTACGACTCGGCCGCCTTCCTGCAGGGGCGCAGCGGCACCGCCTGACCGACCCCGGGCGCAGGTGATCGAGTTCGCCGAGCAGGTGACGAACAGACCCTGACCCCGGAGACGACGAAGGGCCCCTCCCGTTCGGGAGGGGCCCAACGTGTGCGTGGGCAAGGGGGGAGTTGAACCCCCACGTCCTTTCGGACACACGGACCTGAACCGTGCGCGTCTGCCATTCCGCCACTTGCCCTGGCGAGGAAGAACAGTAGCAGCCTGTCCGGTGCGCCCGACGGCACCCCCCGGGGGACCGCGCGGTGCCGGTTCTCCCGGCGCGGCGGCCACCCCGGTGGCGCGACGCTGGTAGACAAGGACCTCCATCCCGGACGGACGAGATCGTCCGGAGCGCCTGCGGTGTGCGACCGGTCCGGGGGACGTCCCCCGGCTACGATCGACGTCCAGGCAGCGGGAGGTCGACAGAGGGCGGAGGAGCGACTGTGGGTGTGCTGCAGCGCTTCGAGCGACGGCTGGAGGGCATGGTCGGCCTCGCCTTCGCTCGGGTCTTCAAGGGCAAGGTGCACCCCGCCGAGATCGCCCACGCCCTGCAGCGCGAGGCCGACGAGCAGCGCTCGGTCATGGGCGGGGGACGCGTCCTGGCCCCCAACGTCTTCACCGTCACCCTCGGGCCCTCCGACCACGACAACCTCGCCGAGTGGTCCGAGCAGCTGGCCGCCGAGCTCGCCGACATGGTCGCCGAGCACGTCGAGTCGGAGGGCTACCAGACCTTCGGTGACATCGAGGTGCACCTGGAGCGCGACGAGGAGCTGCGCACCGGTGTCTTCGAGGTCTCCTCGCACGTGGGCGACGGCGGCACACCGCACCGCGCCGAGCCGGCCCCCAGCGCCCACCCGGGCCTGCCGCCGCTCCCCCCGCTGGCCGGCGCCCCCCTTCCCGACGCCGGCCAGCGCACCAGCCACGTGCTCGTCGTCGACGGCCCGGGCACCAAGCACGTCCTGGAGCAGGGCAGCAACGTCCTCGGCCGCGGCACGGACGCCGACGTCCGGCTGCCCGACACCGGGGTGAGCCGCAAGCACGCCGACGTCCAGCTGGCCGGCAGCCAGGTCACCGTGCAGGACCTGGGCTCGACCAACGGCACGCTGGTCAACGGCCGGCGGGTCACCCGGCAGGAGCTGGCCGACGGCGACGTCATCCGGATCGGCCACTCGGTGCTGGTCTACCGGCAGGACGGCGCGTGATCGCGGTCCCGGGGGGTCAGGGTGCCCGCTGAGATCGTCCTGCAGGCCTTCCGCTTCGGGTTCCTCCTGCTCCTCTGGCTGTTCATCTTCGCCGCCTTCCGGGTGGTCCGCGCCGACCTGTTCGGCGGCCGCGCCGGCCGGGTCGCCTCGGTGCCCCCGCGGACGCAGGCCGGCCGCAGGCGCGGCGGGCCCAAGCACCTGGTGGTGACCGCAGGCCCGTTGTCCGGCACCCGGATCACCCTCGGCGACCAGGCCATCCTCATCGGCCGCGCCGACGACTCCACCCTCGTGCTGACCGACGACTTCGCCTCCTCGCGCCACGCCCGGCTGACCAACCGCGGCGGCCAGTGGTACGTCGAGGACCTCGGGTCGACCAACGGCACCTACCTCGACCAGCAGCGGGTGCAGGGGCCGCTGCTGGTGTCCCCCGGCCAGCCGATCAGGATCGGGCAGACCGTGCTGGAGCTCCGCTCATGAGCCTCGTCCTGCGCTACGCCGCGCGCTCCGACCGCGGGCTGATCCGCGGCACCAACCAGGACTCGGTCTACGCCGGCCCGCGGTTGCTCGCCGTCGCCGACGGCATGGGCGGCCACGCCGCCGGTGACGTCGCGAGCAAGGTGGTGATCGCCGCGCTCGAGCACCTCGATGACGACGCCCCCTCCGGCGACATGCTCCAGGCGCTGCGGTCGGCGGTGTTCGACGGCAGCGAGCACCTGCGCGAGGTGATCCGGGAGTCCCCCCAGCTGGAGGGGATGGGCACCACCCTCACCGCGATCCTCTTCGCCGGCGCCCGGGTGGCGCTGTGCCACGTCGGCGAC
Organism: Modestobacter roseus; assembly: GCF_007994135.1. NCBI lineage: Bacteria > Bacillati > Actinomycetota > Actinomycetes > Geodermatophilales > Geodermatophilaceae > Modestobacter > Modestobacter roseus. Next base: position 3,675,794 of record NZ_VLKF01000001.1, on the reverse strand, counting down.
TCCCGCGCCTACCTGCTGCGCGACGGCGAGCTGCACCAGATCACCCACGACGACACGTTCGTGCAGAGCCTGATCGACGACGGCCGGATCACCGAGGAGGAGGCGAACAGCCACCCCCAGCGCTCACTGCTGCTGCGGGCTCTCAACGGCCAGGACGTCGAGCCCGACCTGTCGATCCGCGACACCCGCGCCGGCGACCGCTACCTGCTCTGCTCCGACGGACTGTCCGGCGTGGTCAGCCAGGAGACGCTCGCCCAGGCGCTGACCGAGCCCGACGCCCAGGCCACGGCCGACCGGCTGATCGAGCTGGCGCTGCGCAGCGGTGGACCGGACAACATCACCTGCATCGTCGCCGACGTCATCGAGGACGACGGCCGGGGGGCACTGATCGAGCCGGTGGTCGACGGCGCCGCGGGCGACAACGCCGGCCAGCGCGAGGTCGACCCGCGGTCGGCCGCCGGGCGGGCTGCCCTGGCGCACACCTCGCCGGGCCCTCCGGTGGCCGGCGCCACCGCCGGGCCCTCGCCCGGGCTCCGCCGCCGTCCGCTGCGCACCGCGCTGATCGGCGGCACGGCGGTGGTCCTGCTGGCCGCCGCGGCCTTCGGTGGCTGGCTGTTCGTGATGAGCCACTGGTTCGTCGGGGTGGCCGCGGCCGACGACGGCGACGAGGTGGCCGTGTTCCGGGGCGTGGACGCCTCGATCGTCGGGCTGGACCTGTACCGGCTCGACCACACCACGGGGCTGGCCACCAATGACCTGACCCAGGCCGCCCGCAGCCGGGTCTCCGACGGGATCGCGGCCGACGACCTGGCCGACACCCAGCGCATCCTCGCCAACCTGCGCGACCAGCGCCTGCCCCCCTGCCGGACCGTCCCGAGCGCCGCCACCTCGTCCGCCCCGGTCGAACCCACCACGACACCGTCGCCCAGCGGGCCCCTGGCCACCGAGCAGGCTCCTCCCACCACCCCCTCGCCCGAGACCACCTCCCCGGCCGCCGCCACCCCCACCGGCACCGCCCCGGCGAGCCCGACCGGCACGGCCGCCCGGCCCTCCAGCTCGGGTGAGCCGGGGGTGGACTGCCGGGAGATCGACTGATGACCGGCCCCGGCACCGACCCCCGCGCCGTCGCCGCCGGCGCGCCCGTCCCCACCCGGCGGGGCACCGAGCTGGCCCTGCTGGGCTTCGCCGTGCTGATCACGCTGGCCGCCCAGTGCATCGTCGACCTGACGGTCACCGGCTCGCTGAGCCCCGAGCTCGCCACCTTCGGCTCCTGGTTCACCGCCCTGTGGGTGGTCGCGCACGTCGTCGTCCGGCGCTTCGCGCCCTACGCCGACCCGCTGCTGCTGCCGTGCGCCGCGGTGCTGACCGGGCTGGGTCTGGTGATGATCCACCGGCTGGACATCTCCGGTGAGCAGATCGGTGCGACCGCCACCCGCGAGGACGCCCCGGTCCAACTGCTCTGGGCGACCGTCGGGCTGGTGCTGTTCGCCGCCGTCCTGGTCGTCGTCCGCGACCACCGGGTGCTGGCCCGGTTCGCCTACACCCTGGCGCTGGTCGGTCTGGTCCTGATCGCCATCCCCGCGCTGCTGCCGGACTCGATCTCCGAGGTGAACGGCGCCAAGCTGTGGATCCGGGTGGCCGGCTTCTCGATCCAGCCCGGCGAGTTCGCCAAGATCTGCCTGGTCGTCTTCTTCGCCGCCTACCTGGTCGACAAGCGCGACGTCCTCGCCCTGGCCAGCCGCAAGGTCGCCGGCCTGGAACTGCCGCGGGGCCGGGACCTCGGTCCGGTGCTGCTGGCCTGGGCCGCGTCGATCCTCGTGCTCGTCTTCGCGCGCGACCTGGGCAGCTCGCTGCTGCTGTTCGGCATCTTCGTCGTCATGCTCTACGTCGCCACCGAGCGCGCGAGCTGGCTGGTCATCGGCCTCTCGCTGTTCGCCGGCGGCGCCTTCATCGCCTACCAGCTGTTCGGCCACGTGCGCGTGCGGGTGAACACCTGGCTGGACCCCTTCGGCACCATCGACGAGGGCGGCTACCAGGTCGTGCAGTCCCTCTTCGGGCTCGGCACCGGCGGCATCTTCGGCGCCGGCCTCGGGCGCGGGCGCCCCGACATGGTGCCGGTCGCGAAGAGCGACTTCATCGCGGCGGCGATCGGTGAGGAGCTGGGCCTGTTCGGCCTGGTCGCGGTGATCGTGCTCTACCTGGTGCTGGTCGAGCGGGGGCTGCGGACGTCGCTGATCGTCCGCGACAACTTCGGCAAGCTGCTCGCCGCGGGCCTGTCCTTCGCGGTGGCCTGGCAGGTGTTCGTCGTCCTCGGCGGCGTGACCGGCCTGCTGCCGCTCACCGGCATCACGACGCCGTTCCTGGCCTACGGCGGGTCCTCGCTGGTGGCCAACTTCGGCCTGGTCGCGCTGCTGGTGCGGATCAGCGACGCCGCCCGCCGCCCTGCCACCCCACCGCCGGCCACCCAGCAGAAGTTGACCGATGCCCCGACCGAGGTGGTCCGCCCGTGAACGCGCCGCTGCGCAAGGTGGCCATCAGCGTGCTGGTGCTGTTCACCCTGCTGATCGTCAACGTCAACGTCATCCAGGTGATCCGCGCCGACTCGCTGCGGGGCGACGAGCGCAACAACCGTGGCCTGGTGGAGGAGTACGACCAGGAGCGCGGGTCGATCGTGGTCGCCGGCAACGAGGTCGCCACCTCGGTGCCCAGCGAGGGCAGCCGGCTGGGGTACCTGCGCCAGTACCCGCAGGGGCCGCTCTACGCCCCGGTCACCGGCTACTACTCGCTCATCTACGGCCGCGAGGGCATCGAGGACGCGGCGAACGACGTGCTGGCCGGCACCGACCCGCGGCTGGCCTTCCGCCGGCTCACCGACATCTTCACCGGCCGTGACCCGGCCGGCGGCAACGTCGAGCTGACCATCGACCCGGCCGTGCAGCAGGCCGCGATGGACGGCCTGGCCGGGCTGGACGACGGGCTCGCCGGCGCCGTGGTGGCGCTCGACCCCTCGACCGGCGCGATCCTGGGCCTGGCCAGCACCCCGACGTACGACCCGAACCAGCTGTCCAGCCACGACCCGCAGGCCATCCGCGCCTACCGGGAGTCGCTGACCGACGACCAGGTGACCAACTTCGCCATCGAGGAGCGGTATTCGGCCGGCTCGATCTTCAAGGTGATCGTCTCGGCCGCGGCGCTGGCCACCGGCGACTACACGCCGCAGACGGTGATCCCCGCACCGCAGGACTACACGCTGCCGGGGACGTCCCAGCGACTTCCGAACTTCGGCAACTCGGCCTGCAGCCCGAGCGGTGAGCAGCCCCTGATCGACGCGCTGACCATCTCCTGCAACACCGCCTTCGCCCAGCTCGGCATCGAGCTCGGCGAGGACCGGATCCGGAAGATGGCCGAGGCGTTCGGCATCGACGACGAACGCCGAGAGATCCCGCTGACCGTTGCCGCCAGCACGATCGGTGAGATCGACGGCGACGCCGAGCTGGGGCAGACCTCCATCGGCCAGCGCGACGTGGCCCTGACCCCACTCCAAGCCGCGATGATCGCTGCCGCGGTGGCCAACGACGGCGTGCTCATGAAGCCCTACCTGGTCGACTCCGTGCAGGCCCCCGACCTGACCGTCATCGACCAGACGGAGCCGGAGGTGCTCTCCGAGCCGTTCTCCGACGACGTCGCCGAGCAGCTCACCGAGATGATGACCAGCGTCGTCGACAACGGCTCCGGCCGGCGCGCCCGGATCAGCGGGGTCGAGGTCGCCGGCAAGACCGGCACGGCGCAGGACGGCGAGCGGCCGGAGCACAACTGGTTCATCGGCTTCGCCCCCGCCGACGACCCGCAGATCGCCGTCGCCGTCTTCGTCCGCAACAGCGGCGGCACCGGTGGCGACACCTCCGCGCCGATCGCCCGTCAGGTCATCGAGGCCCGGCTGGGGGCCGGCGGCTGATGGCCGTGCGCGTGGGCACGGTGCTCGCCGGCCGGTACGAGATCACCGCCCCGATCGCCACCGGGGGCATGGGCGAGGTGTGGCAGGCCAAGGACCTCACCCTCGGCCGGGCGGTCGCGGTGAAGATCCTCAAGAGCGAGTACACCGGCGACTCCAACTTCCTCATCCGCTTCCGGAACGAGGCCCGGCACACCGCCGCCCTGTCCCACCCCAACATCGCCTCCGTCTACGACTACGGCGAGGTCACCGAGGAGGGCCAGCGCCTGGCCTACCTGGTGATGGAGTACGTCGAGGGCAAGCCGCTGGTGACGATCCTGGCCGAGCGCGGCCGGCTCACCCCCCAGCAGACCCTCGACGTCCTCGGTCAGGCCGGGGAGGGCCTGTCGGCGGCGCACGCGGCCGGCATGGTGCACCGCGACATCAAGCCGGGGAACCTGCTGGTCCGGCCGGACGGCGTCGTGAAGCTGACCGACTTCGGCATCGCCTATGCCCGGGACGCGGCACCCCTCACCCGCACCGGCATGGTCGTGGGCACGGCGCAGTACCTCTCCCCGGAGCAGGCGCAGGGCCACGTCGTCACCGCCGCCTCCGACGTCTACTCCCTGGGCGTGCTGGGTTACGAGTGCATCGCCGGCGTGCGCCCCTTCGACGGGGAGTCCCAGGTCGCGATCGCGCTGGCCCAGATCAACCGGCCCCCGCCCCCGATGCCCGCCGACGTGCCCCGGCCGGTCCGCGCGCTGATCGAGCGGGCGCTGGCCAAGGACCCCGCGGCCCGCTTCCCCGACGGCGGCGCCTTCGCCGCCGTCGTCCGGCAGGTCGCCGCGGGCGGGCAGGCGCCTCCGAGCACCGCGCTGACCACGGTCCTGGGCCAGGACGACGTCTCGACGACGATGCTGCCGGCCACCGACCCCGCCGCCGTCCGCGGCCCGGCGACCGCCCCGCGGACGATGCCGCCGCTCGCCGCCGGGTCCGCCGACGAGGACCGCTGGTCCGGCAGCGCGTGGGACGAGGACGAGCCGGACCCCGCCGCCCGGCGCCGCCGGGTGTTGCTGGCCATCGGCGCGGTCGTGCTCGTGCTGGCCGTGGCCGGTGGGCTCTTCGCCGTGCTCACCAACGGTGGCGGCGGCGAGAACACCGCGGACCAGGACACCCCGCCCGTCGTCGACACCCAGGCGGCCAGCACGAACTCCACCGGCGGCATCGACTTCGACATCAGCTATTACGTCGGCGACCCCGTGGACGAGGTCACCGAGCAGCTCACTGCCCTGGAACTCGTGGTCAGAACCGAGGACGCCACCGAGGACCAGCTGGCACTGGTGGGACGTGAACTGGCCGAAGACACGGTCGTCACCGCAACCCCACCCCGTGGGCCACTGGACCGGGGCGACGAGGTCGTCCTCTACGTGGCGGCCGACGACTACGCACCCGACGAGGAGACCGAGGCGGGTCCCAGCACCACCCCCACCGACTCCGCCACCGCGGGACGGCCGGACGACGGGACAGCGAGTCCCACCGCGACCGCAACGCTGACCGTCACCCAGACCCGGCCGAACCCGCCGGCCACCACGGCCGGCACCCCGACCACGCCGCGATCGAACCCCCCGGCTACCCCCACGACGACGGCAGCGCCGCCACCGGAGGAACCGACGACGTCGCCGCCGGCCACGACGACGGCGGCCGAGACGACCGCGGCGGCAGCGCTCCGCAGCACCCAGGACACCCCGTGACCCGTGCGTCACGCTCTGCTCGCGTCGCGCCGGTGCCGGGCGCCGCACCGATTAGGCTCCGCGACGGCGTGGCGCAGACCCGGTCGTCGGCGCCGGTCCACCGCACGGCCCGAGAGGAACCCCGATGACCACGCCCCAGGTGCTCGGTGAGCGCTACGAGATCGGCGGGGTGCTCGGCCGCGGTGGCATGGCGGAGGTGCACCGCGGGCGCGATCTCCGGCTCGGCCGTGAGGTCGCCGTCAAGGTGCTCCGCCAGGACCTCGCCCGTGATCCGTCCTCCCAGGTGCGCTTCCGGCGGGAGGCGCAGGCCGCGGCGTCGCTGAACCACCCGGCGATCGTCGCCGTCTACGACACCGGCGAGGACCGCACGGCCACCGGCGCGACGCCCTACATCGTCATGGAGTACGTCGAGGGCGAGACGCTGCGCGACGTGGTCCGGCACGAACGCCGGCTGTCCCCGGAGCGGGCCATGTCGCTCACCGCCGACATCTGTGCCGCGCTGGACTTCAGCCACCGGAACGGCATCGTGCACCGCGACGTCAAGCCCGGCAACGTGATGATCACGCCGCAGGGCACCGTCAAGGTCATGGACTTCGGCATCGCCCGGGCGGTGTCGGACTCCGCAGCGACGATGACCTCGACGGCTGCGGTCATCGGCACCGCGCAGTACCTCTCGCCGGAGCAGGCCCGCGGTGAGGGCGTCGACGCCCGCTCGGACGTCTACTCCGCCGGCTGCCTGCTCTACGAGCTGGTCACCGGGAGCCCGCCGTTCACCGGCGACTCCCCCGTGGCGGTCGCCTACCAGCACGTGCGCGAGGACCCCCGCACCCCGTCGTCGATCAACCCCGAGATCCCGCCGGAGCTCGACGCCATCCTGCTGAAGGCGATGAGCAAGAACCCGGCCAACCGGTACCAGTCGGCGGCCGAGATGCGCGCCGACCTGCTGCGCGCGGTCGCCGGCCAGCGGGTGGAGGCCACGCCGGTGATGAGCGACGCCGAGAAGACCACGATCATGAGTGGCGTCGCCGCCGGTCCGCACGACGATGGCGACTGGGGCGCCGAGGACGACGAGGCGGCCCGCCGGAGCAGGCGGAACAAGGTCATCGCCGCGGTCATCGGGGCGCTGGTGCTGATCGCCGCGGTCGTCGGTGTGCTCATCGCCCTCAACAGCAACGAGGAGCCGACCGAACCCGTCGTGGAGATGGCCACCGTCCCGACGCTGGTCGACCTGACCCGGCAGGAGGCGCTGGCCGCCATCCTGGCGGAGAACCTAACCGAGGGCACCATCACCACGGCGGAGAGCACCGAGGAGCAGCGCGACCGGGTGCTCAGCTCCGACCCCGCGGCCGGCACCGAGGTCGAGCCCGGCACCCCGGTGGCGCTGGTGATCGGCGCCGGACCGGAGACGGTGACCGTGCCCGAGGTCATCGGCCTGACCGAGTCCGGTGCGCGCGCCAGCCTGGAGAGCGCCGGGTTCACCTCGATCAACACGAGCCAGGTGGACTCGCTGGAGCCGGCCGGCCGGGTGGTCTCCATCGACCCCGGTGAGGGCACCCAGGCCGCGCCGGACCAGACGTTCACCCTGGGCCTCTCCACCGGCAGCATCGAACTGGTCGACGTCACCGGCCGGACCGAGCAGGCAGCCCGCCAGGCGCTGATCGACTCGGGGATCCCGGCCGGCAACATCACCGCCCAGAACGTCGAGCGGAGCGACCTGCCGGCCGGCACCATCGCCGGCACCGAGCCCGGTGCCCGGACCCAGGTCACCGCCGACGACACGATCACCCTGCTGATCGCCATCCCCGAGCCGGCCGACCCGACCCCGTCGGCGACGCCCACCGCGACCCCCACCGCGACGCCCACCGCCACCCCCACGGACACCGCGCCCGCCCCGGGCGGCTGAGGCAGCAGGGCACCGACGGACGAGGGCCCCTCCCGGATCACCGGGAGGGGCCCTCGTCCGTTCAGCAGGACGTCGAACGGGTCAGACGGTGGCCGTCGTCAGCCGGCGCACGGTCGCGGCGGCGGAGGCGACGACCGCCGGGTCCGGCGCCAGCCCGCAGCGGGTCAGCCAGTTGGCCAGCAGCTGGTGACCACCCTCGGTCAGCACCGACTCCGGGTGGAACTGGACGCCCTCGATGGGCAGCTCCCGGTGGCGCAACGCCATCACGATGCCCGACGGCGTCCGCCCGGTGACCTCGAGCTCGGCCGGCACGCTGTCGGCCTCCACGGCCAGCGAGTGGTAGCGGGTGGCGGTGAACGGCGACGGCAGGCCGGCGAGCACACCCACGCCGTCGTGCACCACCTCGCTGGTCTTGCCGTGCAGCAGCTCCGGCGCCCGGCCCACCACGCCACCGAAGGCCTCGGCGATCGCCTGGTGGCCCAGGCACACGCCCAGCACCGGCAGGTCGGCGTCGGCGGCCGCCCGCACCATCGGCACGGTCACCCCGGCGTCGACGGGCGTGCCCGGCCCGGGTGAGAGGAGCACCCCGGCGACGTCCAGGTCGCCGAGCTCGGCGACGGTCACCGCGTCGTTGCGCCGGACGATGCTGGGGACCCCGAGCTGACCCAGGTACTGGACGAGGTTGTAGACGAAGCTGTCGAAGTTGTCGACGACCAGCACCGGCCGCTGCACCACGGGCGCGGTCACCGGTCCACCAGCACGTCGGCGCAGGGCCAGGTCATGGGGGGCCTCGATCCACGGGAGACGGCGAACAGGAGCACTGCGCACACCGCCGGGGCGGGTGCCGCTCGATCAGGTGTACACGTCCGATCGCCCTCCCGTCACGGGCGGGTCCCCCGTCGGGTGGTCAGCCGGCGTCGACCTGGGCGTAGCGCACGTCCAGCGGGCCCTCGTAGGCCGGCAGCGCGACCTGCCGCTCGTCGGAGACCCGGTAGGTGAGGCCGTACAGGTCGGCGGCCTGGCGCAGCAGCGTCACGTCGCGGGAGGCCGCCAGCTCCTCGCGCATCTCGTCGGAGTCGCCGACGGCGGTGATGACGAAGGGCGGCGAGTAGGTGCGGCCCTGCAGCAGCAGGGTGTTGCCCACGCAGCGGACGGCGCTGGTGGCGATCAACCGCTGGCCCATGATGGCCACCCCGTCGGCGCCGGCGGCCCACAGCGCGTTGACCACGCCCTGCACGTCGGACTGGTGGATCACGAGGCTGTCCACGGTGGCGCCGGGGGGCAGCCCACCGCCGGCCGGGCGTCGGGCGTCGTCCAGCACGATCTGCACGCCGGCGCCCCGCACCGGGGTGAGCCCTGCGGCGGACAGGTTGACGTCGGTGCCGGCCTGCACCGCGGCGACCTCACCGTCGCGGCTGGCCGCCTGGTCGGTGAGCGCCTGGACCTGGGCCTGCAGCCGGACCAGTTCCTCCTGCTGACGTGCCGCGACGGCGTCCCGCTGCCGGATCAGCTGGGACAGCTCGGTGATCTCCCCGGACCGCAGGTCGGTGCCGAGCGCCGTCCGTTCGGAGGTGGCGAACAGCAGACCCGCCGCCAGCGCGACGACGGGGACGAGAGCCGTCCACACCGTGGGACGTGACCAGCGGGCCACCAGCACCTCCTACGGGGTCGGTCCGGGTACCCGGACAGGGGACCTGGCCCGGCGTGCGGGTGGTCAGCTCCCCCAGCAGCTTAGGCTGGGGAGAGGTCACGCCGGGGCGACAGGGCTCCGGCCCGGGAGGGAGTCCGCTCAGGTGCCGAAGTCCAAGGTGCGCAAGAAGTCGGTCTACACGCCGCCCGAGGGCGTCCTCCCGTCCTCGGCGTCGCGTGCACGAGCGGCCGAGCCCAGTCCCCGGTGGTACGCCCCGGTCATGATCACGCTGATGCTCATCGGGCTGCTGTGGATCGTCGTCTACTACGTGGCCGGCGATGACCTCGGCTTCATGGTGTCCCTGGGTGCGTGGAACTTCGCGATCGGTTTCGGCGCCATGGTGGCCGGCCTGGTCATGTCGATGCGCTGGCGCTGACCGCCCGGTCGCGCCGCCGAGGCCCTCGTCCCCCTGGGGACGGGGGCCTCTCGCGTTCCCAGGGGGAGGGTGACCGCCCGGTGACCCCCCCGGCGGGGTCGACTTGGCACCTCTGTGCAGGTCAGGAGCGTGACCGGGGGACGACGGAGCGTTCAACTGTGCACAGCCTCCTGCTGCGTCCACAGGCAGCGGTCACCGGTGTCCACCGGGTTGTCCACCACATGTGGAGTTAGCCCGGCCACGGACGAGCCGTTGACCTGGGCAGACACCCGGCGTGTGACTCGTGGGGCAGAAACGGCAGCAGGGTAACTACACCCGTGGAAGTCCGTCCCCAGCTGTGTACACACCTGTGGGAAAGGCCAGCGGCCCGAGGCGCGGACAGGCAGTGCTCGGGGCCCTACTACCCGTTCGCCGAGATCGCAAACGAGGAGCGTGACGGGCCGTTCCTGGGCGTGTTGTCGACTTCTCCGGCCTGTGGACGGACGCCGTGGCAGCGCCACCCCGCCCTGCCGGGGGACGGGGCTGTGCACAGCACCTGCGGACCGGGTGCGGTCAGTCCGTCACGAGCTCCAGCAGGGTGGCGTTGGCCAGGCCTCCGCCCTCGCACATCGTCTGCAGGCCGAACCGGGTGCCACTGGACCGCATCGCGTGCACCAGCGTCGTCATCACCCGTGCACCGGAGGCGCCGAGCGGGTGCCCCAGCGCGATCGCCCCGCCGCGGGTGTTCACCCGTGCCGGGTCGGCGCCGGTCTCCGCCAGCCAGGCCAGGGGCACGGAGGCGAACGCCTCGCTCACCTCGAACAACCCGATCTCGGACAACCGGACCCCGGACCGGTGCAGCAGCTTGTGGGTGGCCGGGATCGGCGCGGTCAGCATGGCGACCGGGTCGTCGCCGGCCACGACCGTGGTGTGCACCCGGACGATCGGCGTCAGCCCGAGGTCGGCGGCCCGGTCGGACGTGGTGACCAGCAGCGCGGCGGCGCCGTCGGAGAGCTGGCTGGCGTTGCCGGCGCTGATCACCCCGCCGGCCTGGAAGGGCGTGGGCAACGCGGCCAGCCGCTCGAGGGTGCCGCCGCTCCGGATGCCCTCGTCGGCGGTGACGAGGGTGCCGTCGGGGGTGGGGACGGCGACCAGCTCCTCGTCGAAGGCCCCGTCGGCCCGGGCCTTGCCCGCCCGCTCGTGCGAGCGCAGCGCGTACTCGTCGAGCTCGGTGCGGCTGAGCCCCCACCGGGCGGCGATCAGCTCCGCCCCGACCCCCTGGTGCGGGGCCACGCCGCCGTAGCGGGCGAGGAAGGCCGGGCCCAGCGGGCTGCCCGCCGACCCGTCCCCCACCGAGGAGCCCATCGGCACCCGGCTCATCGACTCCACCCCACCGGCGACGACCACGTCGGCCTGCCCGCTGACGACCGTCGCAGCGGCGAAGGCGACGGCCTGCTGGGAGGAGCCGCACTGCCGGTCGACGGTGGTGCCGGGCACCGACTCCGGCCAGCCGGCGGCGAGCACCGCGACCCGGCCGATGTTGCTGGTCTGCTCTCCCACCTGGGTGACGCAGCCCCAGATCACGTCGTCGACCACCGCCGGGGCGATCCCCGTGCGGTCGACCAGCGCGGTGAGCACGGTCGCGGACAGGTCGGCGGCGTGCACGCCGGCCAGCCCACCCCGGCGGCGGCCCACCGGTGTGCGGACCGCGGCGCAGACGACGGCATCGCGCATGACCCCTCCTCGTGTCGACGCTGACCCGGCTGGGCGGGAGCCCGGTGGTGCCGGACGTCCCGGACGGAGTAGACCACGGGCGGCTGACAAGCTGGCGGGGTGCAGTGGTCTCCCCGGCCGGGCGAGACGGTCGCCCTGGCCGCCGTCGGCCTCGCCCTGGCGGTGGCCGCGGTCTTCTCCGACCCGGCCGGCCGCCTGCTGCTGGGTGCCGCCGCCCTCCTGCTGGGCGTGGTCGCCGTGCGGGACGCCGTGGCGCGCCCGCGGCTGATCGTCGGACCGGAGGGCGTGACGGTGCGCGGCCTGCTGCGGGCCACGACCATCGCCTGGCCGGCGCTGCGGGTGCGGCTGCGTGAGCAGCGCCGCTGGGGGGTGCGAGGACGCACGCTGGAGCTGGAGGACGCGCGGGACGACGCCGTCCTGGTGGTGCTGGGTCGGCGCGACCTGGGCGCCGACCCGGCGGCGGTGGCCGAGGCGCTGCTCGCCCCGGACGCTCCGGGTTAGCGCAGCCCCCCGAACACCAGCACCAGCAGGACGACGAAGACCGCTGCGACGCCGGCGATCTGCAGGGCAGGGCGTCGTCGCCCGAACACCAGCACGGCGGCGACGACCGCACCGGTCACGAGGCCACCGAGGTGACCCAGCAGCGACACCCCGGGCAGGAAGCTGATGAAGAGGTTGATCGCCAGCAGGGTGAGCAGACCGCGCAGGTCCTGCTTCTGGTGCAGCAGCACGACGCCCAGCGCCCCCAGCAGGCCGTAGATGGCGGCCGAGGCCCCGACCACCGAGCCGTAGTAGGAGCCGAACAGCTGCAGCGCGGCCGAGCCCCCCAGCGCGGAGACCAGGTAGACGGCGAGGAACCGCCGGCGGCCCAGCTGCCGCTCCAGCTCCGACCCGAACAGCAGCAACGCCAGCATGTTCAGCGCCAGGTGCACCGGGCCGATGTGCGTGAACGCGCTGGTGACCACCCGCCACCACTCGCCGGCGTCGATCGTGATGGGGCTGATCGCGAAGTCGTTCTGCAGCGGGGAGGAGAAGCTGTTGAACGGGTTGACGTCCACCGTGGCCGCGGAGACCGCCGTGGCGAGGGCCACGGCGACGTTGAGCGCGATCAGCGCCAGCGTGACCACGCCCCAGCGGCGGCCGGCCACGCGCACGCCGGTGGTGCGGCGGGGCTGCCGGATCTCGGCTGCGCCGGCGCGGACGTCGTCCGGGCACTGGAACCCGACCGACGCCGGGATCATGCACTCGGGGCAGATCGGCCGACCGCAGCGGGTGCAGCGGACGCCGGTGGGCCGGTCCGGGTGCCGGTAACAGGTCGCGGCCGGGGGCACCGGCTGCGGGTCGACCCCGCCGGTGCCCCCGGTCCCGTCAGGGGTGGTCAGCTGCGCTGCACCTCGACCGACTCGATGACCACGTCGTCCACGGGGCGGTCGTTGCGGCCGGTGCGCACGGCGGCGATCTTGTCGACGACGTCGCGGCCGGCCTGGTCGGCCACCTCACCGAAGATGGTGTGCTTGCGGTTCAGGTGCGGGGTGGGGCCGACGGTGATGAAGAACTGGGAGCCGTTGGTGCCCGGGCCCGCGTTGGCCATCGCCAGCAGGTAGGGGCGGTCGAACGCCAGCTCCGGGTGGAACTCGTCGCCGAACTGGTAGCCCGGGCCACCGAAGCCCTGACCCAGGGGGTCGCCGCCCTGGATCATGAAGCCGCTGATGATGCGGTGGAAGATCGTGCCGTCGTACAGCTTGTCGGTCGTCTTCTCCCGGGTGGCGGGGTGCGTCCACTCGCGGGCGCCCTCGGCCAGGTCGGCGAAGTTCGCGACCGTCTTGGGGGCGTGGTCGGGGAACAGGTCGACGGTGATGTCGCCGTGGTTGGTGTGCAGGACGGCGCGCCGTGCGGCGGGGGTCTGTTCGGTCACGACACCACTCTCCCACTGCTGCCCGCGAGCTCGCCCGGGCACCCGGGTCGCCGGCCGGCGCGACTGGCTGATGGAGTGGAGACGAGGGGAATCGAACCCCTAACCCCCGCCTTGCAAAGGCGGTGCTCTGCCAATTGAGCTACGTCCCCGGGTGCACGGCCCGACCGGGTCGTGCGCTGGCTCAGGAGCGGGGGGTGCTGACGGCGCCCGGTCCGCGGGTGGCCTCGGCCCAGAGGTCGGCCTCGCCCTTGCCGGCGGAACGCTTGCGGACGGCGACGACGGCACTGGCAGCGATCGCTGCGACCGCCAGCTTCTTCAGCACCCGGTGACCTCCTCGAACTGTGCGGTCACCGCGACCCGGCGACCGCTGTGGGTGACCGGGCCCGGCCGGCTCGTGCGAGCCGGCCGGATCCTGGTGCACGGGTGGGCCTGGGAGGACTTGAACCTCCGGCCTCATCCTTATCAGGGATGCGCTCTAACCGCCTGAGCTACAGGCCCGTGGACCGGTGAGGAGCTTACGCGACCCCGGCAGCCCGCTGCCGAGGGGGGTGACCGGGCCCCCGACGAGCGGAGTGGTGACCCGACGTCGACGGTCGGGGACGGCACCACGCCGGCGGCGCGAGCCGCCTCTGGCGGCCGAGCACGGGGGCCGGAGGCGCCCTGCTCGGGCGACCAGGCAACGGCTCAACGCCGCCGGGGGACGGCACCTGGCCACGCTGCGACCCGGAGGGTCGCGATGTGCACGCTGCGGCCCGGCAGGGTCGCGATGTGCACGCTGCGACCCGGAGGGTCGCGGTCAGCTCAATCCCGCTCGGCGAGGGTGACCTCGAGGCCGCCGACGAGGTCCGAGCAGAGGTTGTAGACGAACGCCGCGACGGTGCACAGCGCCGTCAGGAGCACGATGTTGACCGCGCCGATGATCGCCGCGCCCCAGAAGACGATGCCTGCGGTGATCACGTCACCGCCGCCACCGTCGTCGGTGCGCAGCTGGGCGAAGACCTCGTTGAGCGTGTCGAAGACGTCCAGGTTGCCGAGCACGCCGTAGAGGATGGCGACGGCGACCATCCAGACGAAGAACAGCGCGATCGAGACGACCAGTGAGATCTTCAGCGCCGACCAGGTGTCGATGTGCCGCAGCTGCAGCCGGGCCCGCCGGGGTCCGCGACCCGGTCCGGCGTTCCGGCCCTTCCCGGACGCGCCGGCCTTGGCGGGCGCACTGCCGGCTGCACCGTCGGCGGCTGGCTCGGCGGAGCGGGTGGCGTCGGCGGGCCGGGTGGTCCGTGGCGGGGTCGCACCGGCCGGGGGCAGGGTCACCGCCTGGGTGGCGTCCACCGGCGGGGGCGTGGCCGCGGCACCGCGGCCGGAGCGCGTGGACGACTCGGCGGCCTCCGGCCGGGCCGCCGCGGTACGGGCGGTGTCGTCGAAACCGGGCCGCTCGTGCCCGGCACCCGTGGCACCGCTGGAGCCGGAGCTGGTCTCGGGCGGCGTTCCCGCGTCCGGCGTGCCGGTCTCCTCACGGGAGTCGGTACGTACCGAACTGCGGGTCCGGTCGCTCATCCCAGTCTCCTGTCCACCAGCGGCATCCACCGCGCCGAGGCACCTCCCGGTGGTGCACCCACGGGCGCTGTCCACCGGTCGACACCGGTTCGTCGTTCAGCCCGGGGAGGGACGTCGTCGTCCCGTCCCCGGGCTGGCATCCGTTCCAGCCTAGGCTTCGGGCTCGTCGTTGTCCGTCGTACGCGCGATCGCCACGATCGACACGTCCTCGGGCAAGTTCATGAGCTTGACGCCCATGGTGGCGCGGTCCCGGGTGTGCCGCACCCCGTTGACCGGTGTCCGGATCACGCCGCCGCCGGAGGTGATGGCGTACAGCTCGTCACCGAGGACCACGGCCAGCGCACCGACCAGCGGGCCCTTGCGGGCCTTCGGGTCGGCGGTGAGCACGCCCTTGCCGCCGCGCCCCTGCTCCGGGTAGTGCTCGATCCCGGTGCGCTTGGCGTAGCCGCCCTCGGTGGCGACCAGCACGTCGACGCCCTCCTGGACGACGATCATCGACAGCAGCGTGTCGTCGTCGGCCAGCGAGATGCCCCGCACGCCCTCGGTCGCCCGCCCCATCGGCCGCAGCTGGGCGTCGTCGGCCTTGAAGCAGATCGACATCGCCTTGCGGGTGACCAGCAGCAGGTTCTGGTCGGGGCTGATCATCGCCGCGCCCACCAGCTCGTCGCCCTCGCGCAGGTTGATCGCGATGACGCCGCCGCTGCGGGGGGAGTCGAAGTCGGTCAGCCGGGTCTTCTTCACCTGGCCCCGTGCGGTGGCGAGCACCAGGTACGGGGCGACGGTGTAGTCCTTGATCTGGATGACCTGGGCGATCTTCTCGTCCGGCTGGAAGGCCAGGATGTTGGCCACGTGCGCCCCGCGGGCGGTGCGCGCGGCCTCCGGCAGCTCGTAGGCCTTGGCCCGGTAGACCCGTCCCTTGTTGGTGAAGAACAGGATCCAGTCGTGGGTGGAGCCCACGAAGAACTGCTGCACCAGGTCGTCCTGCTTGAGCTGCGCGCCCATCACGCCCTTGCCGCCGCGCCGCTGGGAGCGGTACAGGTCGGCCTTGGTGCGCTTGGCGTAGCCGGTGCGGGTGATCGTGACGACCACCTGCTCCTCGGCGATGAGGTCCTCCATCGAGACGTCACCGTCGTTGGCCACGAACTGGGTGCGCCGGTCGTCGCCGAACTTCTCCACGATCTCCTGGAGCTCGTCGCGGACGATCTGCCGCTGCCGCGCCGGGGAGTCGAGGATGGCCTGCAGTTCGGCGATCCGGGCCTCGATCTCGGCCAGCTCGTCGAGGATCCGCTGCCGCTCCAACGCCGCCAGCCGGCGCAGCTGCAGGTCCAGGATCGCGACCGCCTGGATCTCGTCGACGTCCAGCAGCTCCATCAGGCCCGTCCGGGCGGCGTCGGCCGACGCGCTGTTGCGGATGAGCGCGATGACCGCGTCGAGCTGGTCCAGGGCCTTGGCGTAGCCGCGCAGGATGTGCGCGCGCTCCTCGGCCTTGCGCAGCCGGTAGCGGGTGCGCCGGACGATGACCTCGATCTGGTGGGTCACCCAGTGCTTGACCAGCTCGTCCAGCCGCAGCGTGCGGGGCACGCCGTCGACGATGGAGAGCATGTTGCAGCCGAAGGTCGTCTGCAGCTGGGTGTGCTTGTAGAGGTTGTTCAGCACGACCTTGGCGACGGCGTCGCGGCGCAGGGTGATGACCAGCCGACGGCCGACCCGGTCGCTGGACTCGTCGGCGATCTCGCTGATGCCCTGGAGGCGACCCTCCTTGACGGCCTCGGCGATCGACTCGGCCAGGTTGTCCGGGTTGACCTGGTAGGGCAGCTCGGTGACGACGAGCTGCACCCGGCCCCGGCTGTCCTCCTCGACGGTGACGACGGCGCGCATGCGCACCGACCCCCGGCCGGTCCGGTAGGCGTCCTCGATGCCCTCGCGCCCGACGATCAGACCGTGGGTCGGGAAGTCCGGGCCCTTGATCCGCTCCATGCAGGCGGTGAGCATCTCCTCGGCCTCGGCGTCCGGGTGGTCGAGCACCCAGTACGCCGCCTCGGCGACCTCGCGCAGGTTGTGCGGCGGCATGTTGGTCGCCATGCCGACCGCGATGCCCGCGGACCCGTTGATGAGCAGGTTGGGGATCCGCGAGGGGAGGACCACCGGCTCCTGGGTGCGGCCGTCGTAGTTGGCCTGGAAGTCGACGGTCTCCTCGTCGATCCCGGACAGCATCTCCATGGCCAGCGGGGTCAGCCGGCACTCGGTGTAGCGCATGGCGGCCGGCGGGTCGTTGCCCGGCGAGCCGAAGTTCCCCTGACCGTCGATCAGCGGGTACCGCATCGACCAGGGCTGGGCCAGCCGCACCAGGGCGTCGTAGATCGCCAAGTCGCCGTGCGGGTGGTAGTTGCCCATGACCTCCGCGACCGGGCGGGCGCACTTGACGTACCCGCGGTCGGGACGGAAGCCCTGGTCGTACATGGCGAACAGCACGCGGCGGTGCACGGGCTTGAGACCGTCGCGGACCTCGGGCAGCGCACGGCCCACGATCACGCTCATCGCGTAGTCGATGTAGCTGCGCTGCATCTCCTCTTGGAGATCGACCGCTTCGACGCGGTCGCGGCTGGGTGTCTCTGTCACTTCTGGTTCTCCACAAGTCGATACACAGCGGTGGATGGGAGATGCAGCTCATCGGCCCGGCAGGGCCACCGGCCCCCTCGCAGGGCCCGCGCCGAGCGGAGCGGGGCGCGGGGGCGGGGGTCCTCCCTCAGACGTCGAGGAAGCGGACGTCCCTCGCGTTGCGGGTGATGAAGCTGCGGCGGGCGACGACGTCCTCGCCCATGAGGATGCTGAACAGCTCGTCGGCGGCCGCGGCGTCCTCCAGGGTGACCTGGCCCAGCAGCCGGGTCTCGGGGTTCATCGTGGTCTCCCACAGCTCGCTGGCGTTCATCTCGCCGAGGCCCTTGTAGCGCTGGATGCCGTCGTCCTTGGGCACCTTGCGGCCGGCGTCGGCGCCGGCCTTGAGCAGCGCGTCGCGCTCACGATCGGAGTAGGCGTACTCGTCGCCGGTCTTGCCGCCCCACTTGATCTTGTACAGCGGCGGGCGGGCCAGGTAGACGTGCCCCGCCTCGACCAGCGGCCGCATGAAGCGGAAGAGCAGGGTCAGCAGCAGGGTGCAGATGTGCTGGCCGTCGACGTCGGCGTCGGCCATCAGCACGACCTTGTGGTAGCGGAGCTTCCCCAGGTCGAACTCGTCGTGGATGCCGGTGCCGAAGGCGGTGATCATCGACTGGACCTCGGTGTTCTTCAGCACCCGGTCGATGCGCGCCTTCTCGACGTTGATGATCTTGCCGCGGATGGGCAGGATCGCCTGGAACATCGAGTCGCGGCCGGACTTGGCCGAGCCGCCGGCGGAGTCGCCCTCGACGATGTAGATCTCGGAGTTCCGCGGGTCGGTGGAGCGGCAGTCCGACAGCTTGCCCGGCAGCCCGCTGACGCTGAGCAGGTTCTTGCGGGCCAGCTTGCGGGCGTCCTGCGCGGCCCGGCGGGCCCGCGCGGCCGAGGCGGCCTTGGTGATGATGGTCTTCGCCTCGGCCGGGTTGGCCTCGAACCAGTGGCCGATCTGGTCGTTGCACACCCGCTGCACGAAGCCCTTGACCTCGGTGTTGCCGAGCTTGGTCTTCGTCTGGCCCTCGAACTGCGGGTCGCCGAGCTTGACCGAGACGATCGCGGCGAGGCCCTCGCGGATGTCGTCGCCGGTGAGCTTGTCGTCCTTGCCCTTGAGGAGCTTCTTCTCCTCCGCGTAGCGGTTGACGATCGAGGTCAGCGCCGCGCGGAAGCCCTCCTCGTGGGTGCCGCCCTCGTGGGTGTTGATGATGTTGGCGAAGGTGTGCACCGACTCGGAGTACGCGTCGGACCACTGCATCGCGATCTCGACCGACATCGCGGTGTCGTTCTTGCCGACCCCGTCGGCGGAGAAGCCGATCACCGAGCGGTGGATCGGCGACTTGCGCCGGTTGAGGTGCGCGACGTAGTCGACCAGGCCGCCGTCGTAGCGGTAGGTGACCTCGGTCGGCTCGAACGCCTCGTCGGCCGCCTCGACCGGGACGGCCGCCTCGGCCAGCGAGTCGTCGCCGATGCCCGTCTCGGCCTTGCCGTGCCCGGGGCGCTCGTCGCGCAGCACGATGGTCAGGCCCTTGTTGAGGAAGGCCATCTCCTGCAGGCGGCGGTTGATCGTGTCGTAGGAGTAGGTCGTCGTCTCGAAGATCGACCCGTCGGCCCAGAAGGTGATGGAGGTGCCGCGCTTGTCGGTCGTGCCGACCTCCTCCAGCGGACCGGGCTTGGCGTCGGTGTAGTGCTGGCGCCACTCCTTGCCCTTGGTCCAGACCGTCACGTCCAGCTGGGTGGACAGCGCGTTGACCACGGTGACGCCGACGCCGTGCAGACCACCGGAGACGCCGTAGCTCTTGCCGTCGAACTTGCCGCCCGCGTGCAGGATGGTCATGACGACCTCGACGGTGGGGCGCTTCTCCACCGGGTGCATGTCGACCGGGATGCCACGGCCGTTGTCCTCGACCCGGACGCCGCCGTCGGCCAGCAGCGTGACCCGGACGGTGTCGCAGTAACCGGCCAGCGCCTCGTCGACGGCGTTGTCCACGACCTCCCACACCATGTGGTGCAGGCCGCGCTCGCCGGTCGAGCCGATGTACATGCCGGGGCGCTTGCGGACCGCCTCGAGTCCCTCGAGGACGGTGATGGAGCTGCCGGAGTAGGCGGTCTCGTTCTGGGGCGCAGCGACCACGGGGGGCCCTTCTCTCGCGCAGCTCCGCAACCGTCCGCGCGCATGCGACGACGGTGTCGAGGGGCGCAGGGTGGCGCTCAGCGGGCTGCTGGCGGTGTGTCTCCTCCAGAGTACCGGGTCGGTACAGCCCAGGCGTGCGATGCACGCCCCCACGTCGCGTCAGAGCGTCTCCCGCGACCCGCACCACCACCCGTCTTGACCCTCGTGTCGACACGCCGCCTCGCGGCGACTGGCGGCGTGCGGGACCACCCTCGCCGTTCCACGTGGAACGGTGCCGTTCACACCAGCAGCTGGGCGGTGGCCAGCTCGCGGTAGAGCGGGCTGACGTCGAGCAGCTCGTCGTGCGTACCAGCGGCGACCACCCGGCCGCCCTCCAGGACCACGATCCGGTCGCTGTCCAGCACGGTGGACAGCCGGTGGGCCACCACCAGGAGGGCCCGGTCCGCGCCCGCGGCGGCGAGGGTGTCCCGCAGCAGACCTTCGTTGCGGGCGTCCAGGCTGGCGGTCGGCTCGTCGAGCAGCAGCAGCGCCGGGCGGGACAGCAGCGACCGGGCGATCGCCAGCCGCTGCCGCTCACCACCGGAGAGCAGCACGCCGTCGTCCCCGACCGGCACGTCCAGGCCCAGCGGCGAGCGCGCAACCACCCCGGTGAGGCCGACGTCGGCCAGCGCCCGCCACAGCTCGGCCTCGGCGGTGTCCGGCGCGGCGAGCAGCAGGTTCTCCCGCACGGTGCCGGCCAGCACCGGCGCCTCCTGCTCGACGTAGCCGATCCGCGACCGCAGCGCTGCCCGGGGCAGCTCCCGGACGTCGGTGCCGGCCCAGCGGACCGCGCCGCCGGTCAGCGGGTAGAAGCCCTCGACCAGCGCCAGCACGGTCGACTTGCCCGCCCCGGACGGGCCGACCAGCGCCGTGCGGCTGCCGGCGGGGACGGTGAGGGAGACCCCGCGCAGCACCGGCTCCCCGCCGCCGGGGTAGGCGAAGTCGACGCCGTCGAGCTCGAGCAGCGGCACCGGGTCACCGGCCGTCGGCACCCGCAGCACCGCCGCGGCGCCACCGGCGGGCCGGCGCTCGGGCACCTCGTCGTGCTCGGGGTCCAGCGCCAGCACCTCCTGCACCCGGGCGAGCGCGCCGAGGCCGGCCTGCAGCTGGGTCCAGGAGCCGATGAGCTGACCCAGCGGCATGACCAGCAGGAAGAGGTAGAGGATGAAGGCCACCAGGTCGGCGACGGCGATCGAGCCGGTGGCCACCCGCCAGCCACCCAGGCCCAGCACGGCGAGGAAGGCCCCCTGGACGGCGATCGACCCGGCCGGGGAGACCAGCGCCTCCAGCCGGGCCACCGCGACGCCGGCGCGGTAGGCCCGCTCCGCGCTGGTGGAGACCCCGGCGACCTCCCGGGTGGTGGCGCCGCTGGCGCGGATGGTGCGCACGGCGGAGAGCACCCGCTCCACGGCCGCGCTCATCGCCCCGACCTCCTCCTGCGCCTGGCGGGACAGCGCCCGCACCCGGCGGGCGGCCAGCACCGCGGTGGTCACGCCCACCGAGACGGCGACGACCGTGACCAGCAACAGCCAGACGTCGACCAGCGCCATCGCGATCAGCGCGCCGACCCCGACGACCACCGACCCGGCGAGCTCGACCACCCCGCTGGTGACCGCGGCCCGCAGCAGGGTGGTGTCCGAGCCGACCCGGGACATCAGGTCGCCGGTGCGCCGCCGGTCGTACTCGGCGACCGGCAGCCGCAGCAGCCGGTCGACCAGCCGGCGCCGGGTGGTGAGCACCACCCCCTCGGCGGTGCGCTGGAGCAGGTACTGCTGGCCGGCGCCGAGCAGGGCGGCGGCCACCAGCACCACGACCAGGACGACCACCACCGGCAGCACCGGGTCGCCTGCGCCCACCGCGGCGATCACCCGGCCGACCAGCGCCGGCTGGGCCAACGCCCCGGCCCCCGCGACCAGCGACAGCCCTGCCGCGGCGGCGAGTGCGCGGCGGTGCGGCTGCAGGAGGGGCAGCAGGTCGCGGAACCCGGCGGTGGGCTGCTGGGTCCGCCCGCCGGTGGCCTCGCTCAGCGGGGTGCCGCTCAGGCGGCCGCGGCGAGGGCGCCGACGACGGCGGCCAGCAGCCGGGCGTGGTGCTCGATCAGCTGCGGGCGCTGGCCGTCGGGGCGGATGGCCGCCACGTAGCCGGCCGCGGCCCACAGCTCGTCGCCGTCGTCACTGCCCAGCAGCAGCTGGCGGACCAGCGGGTCGTCGACCAGCCGCCGCAGCTGGGGTCCGTCCTCGGCGCCGAGCAGCACCCACCGACGGTCGAACTCCGGGTCCGGGCTGGGGATGTGCAGCAGACCACCGGTGCCGTGCCGCCAGAACCGGGCCGGGGTCAGCCGGAACGCCGGGACGTCGCCCAGCACGGGGGCCGCAGTGACGGCGTGCGTGCTCTGCCAGCGGTCCCGGCCCAGCGGGGACAGGACGTCGCAGGCGACCAGGTCCAGGCCGTTGCCCCGCCCGCGCACCACGTTCCCCGGCCGGTCCTCCTTGCCCGGGCGCACGGGTGCGGTCGCGACCAGCTGGGCCAGGGCGGCGTCCTCCGGCCCGGTGCCGTCGGAGGGGGTCCACCCGACCGTCGCAGCCCACGCCTGGGTCCCCCAGGGGTCGCCCTGCGGCGCGAAGGCCTGCTCGAAGGCGCCGGGACGGCGTTCCCGGCGACCGCCGCCGAACAGTCCCCCGCCCCCGAACAGACCGCCACCGCGGGGCGGGGCGCTCGCACCGGACTCCCGCGGATCGGCCACCGGCGGCTGACCGGGCGGCCACTGCTGGGCGTCCGGCTGCTGGGCATCTGGCCGCGGGGCCGCGGGGTACTGGGCCGACGGGTACTGAGCCGACGGCGACGGGGCGTCAGGGCGCTGGGGGTCGGGGCGCTGGGGATCGACCGCCGGCAGGTCCCAGCCCGGTGGCTGCCAGCCGGCCGGGCCGTCGTCGGTGCGGTGGTCCGAGCCGTCGTCCGGGCGCGGCGGCTCGGCGGGCGGCTGGGGGTGTCCGCCGGCCGGCCGGCGTCGGGGTCGCCGCCCAGGTGTGCCGGCTCCCGCCAGCCCTCCGGTCCGCCGTCGTCGAAGCCGTCGCGGTCGCGCGGGCTGCTCATCTGGGTGTCCTCCTCGAAGGGCTCGGGCGCGTGCTGGGGCTGGTGCTGGGGGCGGCGTCAGCCGTAGGTGTCCCGCGGACCGCGGCCCCGGACGGTGCGCGGGCCCTTCTTCCAGTTCGGTGCCGTCGGACCCACAACGCGCAACTTCGTCACGACGTCCCCGCCGACGCCGGCCCGCAGCCGGCCCAGGATGGACGGGGCGAGCAGGCGCAGCTGGGTGGCCCAGGCGGTGGACTCGGCGACGACCAGCAGCTCGCCCTCGTTGAGCGACTCCGGCCGGCAGTGGGCGGCGATGTCCGGGCCGACCAGGGAGTCCCAGCGGCCGAACACCGCGCCGACCTTCGTGCGGGCGGTCCAGTCCTGCTGGCTGACCAGCGAGTCGACCAGGGAGCCCAGCGGCTGCGGGTCGTCGGCGCCGGGGCCGGGCCCGCTCCAGGAGCGGCGTGGCCCGGCGACGCGGCGGCGGGTGGGCCGGGGTCGGGACGCCGACGCCGCCCGGGCCGCGTCCAGAGCAGCCCGGGCGATGTCGGAGGGGCGCGCCGGGCGGTCGGCGGGCGGCTGGTCAGACACCGGTGACCTCCTCGAGCGGCAGCCCTGGTTCGGGGCGGACGACGCGGGTCTGCCCGTCGGCGATCTCCACCCGGGTGCCGCGCAGCGCCGCGGGGACGTCCTCGGCGACCGCGGCGGTGATCAGGGTCTGCTCGGCGGTGACGGCCACCTCGGCCAGCGCGGACCGCCGGTCGGCGTCCAGCTCGGCGAAGACGTCGTCGAGCACCAGCACGGGGTCGTCGCCGTCCTCGCGCAGCAGCGCGAAGCAGGCCAGTTTGACCGCCAGGGCGAACGACCAGGACTCCCCGTGGCTGGCGTAGCCCTTGGCCGGCGCCGGGCCCAGGTGCAGCACCAGGTCGTCGCGGTGCGGCCCGACCAGGGTGACCCCGCGGTCGACCTCCTCCTGGCGCCGCTCGGCGATCCGGTCCCGCAGCCCGGCGGCGAGCTCCGCGGCGTCCGGCAGCGGGCGGCCCGGGTCCACGGGCGACCCGTCGCCGGCCAGCGGGACGGTGCTGCTGTAGCCGAGCGCGGCCCGATCGGCGGCGGGTCCGGCGACGCCGGCGTAGGAAGCGGCCACGTGCGGCGCGAGGGCGGCGACCAGGCGGAGCCGGGCGGCCAGCAGCTGACCGCCGAGGTCGGTGAGGTGGCCGTCCCACACGTCGAGCGTCGCCAGCGCGTTGCCGCGAGCCAGCTTCGCCGTCTTCAGCAGGGCGTTGCGCTGCTTGAGCACCCGGTCGTAGTCGCTGCGCACGCCGCCCAGCCGGGGCGTCCGGCTGACCAGCAGGTCGTCGAGGAAGCGGCGGCGCTCGGCCGGGTCACCGCGGACCAGGGACAGGTCCTCCGGCGCGAACAGCACCGTGCGGACCAGCCCGACCAGCTCCCGCGGGCGGGGCAGCTGCGCCCGGTTGACCCGGACCCGGTTCGCCCGCCCGGGGTTGATCTCCACCTCGACCAGCAGCTCGCGGTCCTGTCGCCGCAGCGCGGCCCGGACGATCGCCTGCTCGGCGCCGTGCCGGACCAGCGGTGCGTCGGCGGAGACCCGGTGGCTGCCCAGGGTGGCCAGGTACCCGACCGCCTCGACCAGGTTGGTCTTGCCCTGCCCGTTGCGCCCGACCAGCACGGTGGGCCCGGGGGTCAACGGCAGGTCGGCGGCCTCCCAGCTGCGGAACTGGGCCACCTGCAGGTGCCGGACGTACACGGTCAGGTCCTCCTGGCGTGGGGGGCACGGCCCCCGTGCCCCCCACGCCGGGCAGGTGACGTGCTGGAACGGCCCCCTTGCAGGGCCCCGCCGCCAGCCTGCGAGCGGTGGGGGGCAAGGGGGTCCTTCATCACGCGGGCTTCTCGGCCTCCTGCTGCTGCACGGCCTGCACGGCGTGCCCACCGAACTGGTTGCGCAGCGCGGCGACCGCCTTCATGGTCGGCGAGTCCTCCTGGCGGGAGGCGAAGCGGGCGAACAGCGAGGCGGAGATCGCCGGCATCGGGACGGCGTGCTCGATCGCCTGCTCGACCGTCCACCGGCCCTCGCCGGAGTCCTCGGCGTAGCCGGTGATCTTCTCCAGCGCCGGGTCCTCCTGCAGGGCGCGGACCAGCAGGTCCAGCAGCCAGGAGCGGATGACCGTGCCCTGGGTCCAGGAGGCGACGACGCCCGGGACGTCCTCGATCAGGTCGACGGCGGCCAGCAGCTCGTAGCCCTCGCCGTAGGCCTGCATCATCGCGTACTCGATGCCGTTGTGGACCATCTTGGCGAAGTGCCCGGCACCGCACGGACCGGCGTGCACGAAGCCCGCGCCGGGGATCGCGTCGCCGGACTCGTCGTGCGGCGTCGGCGGCTTGAGGGCGTCGAACACCGGCTGGGCCTTCGCGACGTCCTCGGCGCTGCCGCCGACCATGAGCGCGTAGCCGTTCTCCAGGCCCCACACGCCACCGGAGACGCCGGCGTCGATGTAGCCGATGCCCTTCGGACCCAGCAGCTCGGCGTGCATCTTGTCGTCGGTGAACTTCGAGTTCCCGCCGTCGATGATCACGTCGCCGGGGCTGAGCAGGTCGCCCAGCTCCCGGACGGTCGCCCGGGTCGGCTCCCCCGAGGGGACCATCACCCAGACGATGCGGGGGCCCTCCAGGGCCGCGATCAGCGCCTCGAGGCTGTCCACGTCCCGCTTGCCCGGCGAACGGTCGTACCCGACGACCTCGATGCCGGCACGGCGCACCCGCTCCGCCATGTTGGCGCCCATCTTGCCCAGCCCGACCAGCCCCAGCTGCACGTCCGGTCCTCCTCCACGCTCGTGACCCGCGGAATCCCCGCGGGTGGTCTCGGTGGGCGCACGCGACGTTGCGGGCCCTGCTCCCGGTTCCGGACCGGGATCTTCCTCGCCCCATCGTGCTCGCCTGCGGCGGCACGCGCGACGGCGGGCCCTCAGCCGGGCAGCCGCACCGGCATGATCAGGTACCGGTAGCTGCCCGGGCGCTCGGCCGGCGCGGGAGCACCGTCGTCCTGCGCGGCGGGCTCCGGCACACCGGAGAGGACCGCGGGCTTGAGCGCGGTCGTGAAGTCCATCCGCGCCCGCTCGGTGTGCACCGCGGCCAGCCCGTCGAGCAGGAACGTCGGGTTGAAGCCGATGGTCAGCGGGTCGCCGTCGAACTCGACGTCGCAGCGCTCCTCCGCCTGGCCCTCGTCGTCGGTGCCGCCGGCCCGGAGGGTGACCTGGCCCGGGGTGAACTCGCAACGCAGCGGGGTGCCCCGGTCGGCGACCAGCGCCACCCGCTTGGCCGCGTCGGTGAACAGCCCGACCGGGAGGGTGGCGTACGACGCCGACTCGGTCGGCATGATCGCGCGGTACTTCACGAACTCGGCGTCCAGCAGCCGGGTGGTGGTCTGCCGGTCCTTGCCGGACAGGCCCAGGATGCCCTCACCGGAGCCGCTCGAGCTCAGCGACAGCACGACCTCGGGTCCACTGGTCAGCGTCTTGGCGGCGTCGGCGAGGGTCCGCGCGGGCACCAGCACGGCCGCGGAGAGACCGGGGGTCTCGGGGCGCCAGGCGAACTCCCGCACCGCGAGGCGGTAGCGGTCGGTGGCGGCCAGGGTGACCAGGTCGTCCTCGATCTCCAGCCGCACACCGGTGAGCATCGGCAGGGTGTCGTCCCGCCCGGCGGCGACGGCGACCTGGCCGACGGCCTCGGCGAACGCGTCGCTGTCGACGACGCCGGCCGTCGACGGCAGGGAGGGCAGCGACGGGTAGTCCTCCACCGGCAGCGTCGGCAGGCTGAACCGGGCGTTGCCGCAGGAGATCGACAGGCGGGCGCCCTCGGCGACCACGTCGACCGGGTGCGGGGGCAGGGCCCGGGTGATCTCGGCCAGCAGCCGGCCCGGGACCAGGGTGCGCCCACCCTCGGTCGACTGGACGTCGACCTCCGAGCGCGCGGAGACCTCGTAGTCGAAGCCGGAGACCGACAGCTGGTTGCCCTCGACCTCGAGCAGGATCCCGGCGAGGACCGGCACCGACGGCCGCGGCGGCAGGCTGCGCGCGGTCCAGGCGACTGCCTCGGCGAGCACCTCACGTGCCACCCGGAACTTCATGTGGAGACCCATCCCTGCTTCTCGTCCGCCCGCTCGTGCGGCGGGGTGTGCGGCGCCATCCTCTCCTGTCCGGCCCCCTGTCTGACCAGTCCCCCGTGCGATGGACTCCCCAGCTGCTCTCGTCGGTGCGGCCGGAGGCCCCGGATCGCGGGCCGACCGGCCCCGGTCCGGTCCGTCCCCACCCAGAGTGTGGTTCGAGAACTCCTCGGGATAGATAGCTCATCCTCGTCATCACGGGTGTGGATGCTGGGGACTCGACCTGTTCGTGCACGTCAGCCCGGAAGTGCCCCTGTTGGTGCGCTGTGGGCCGACGACCGTCGTCCTGTGTCGACACGTGGACAACTCGACCGTTGTGCACGTGTCGCCGTGCCCGGTCCACCCCGCATCCCCGCTCCGCCCGCAGGTCCGTCCCCAGCCCGTGGGCAACCGGCCCCGTCCGACCCGGTCGTCCACCGTCACCGGTTGACGACTTGTGGACAGGGAGGGGACATCGGCCGCCGCTGTCGTGCCGGTGCCGTCGCCGGCCCCGGCCGGGCGGGCTCCACCGGCCGGTCCACCTGCGGTGGAGCGGTGGGGACGGGATCTCCCCAACCTGTGCACAGATCTGGGGACAAGGCGACAAAGGGCGACGATCGTCCACCGCGGCGCTCTGTCGCCCACGGGCCGGGAGCGGGCAGCACGAGGCCCCGGACGGGTCGGGTGACCTGTCCGGAGCCGGCGCCGGGCCCTACTGGCGGGCGCGGCTCTTGATCCGGGCGGTGAGCTCGGTGACCTGCGTGTAGGTGGCCCGGCGCTCGCTCATCAGGCCGGTGATCTTCTTGACCGCGTGCATGACCGTGGTGTGGTCCTTGCCGCCGAACGAGGCGCCGATCCGCGGCAGGGAGAGCTCGGTGAGCTCCCGGCACAGGTACATCGCGATCTGCCGGGCGTTGACCAGCGTGCGGCTGCGGTTGGCGCCCTGCAGCTCCTCCATCGTCACGGAGAAGTACTCGGCGGTGGCCGCCATGATGATCGCCGCGGTGATCTGCGGGCCCTGCTCGTCGCTGATCAGGTCCTTGAGCACGAGCTCGGCCAGCGCCAGGTCGACCGGCTGCTTGTTCAGGCTGGCGAAGGCGGTGACCCGGATCAGCGCGCCCTCGAGCTCGCGGATGTTGGTCTGCACCTTGCTGGCGATGAACTCGAGCACCGCGTCGGGTGCCTGCAGCCGCTCGCCCCAGGCCTTCTTCCGCAGGATCGCGATGCGGGTCTCCAGGTCCGGCGCCTGGACGTCGGTGATGAGGCCCCACTCGAACCGCGTCCGCAGCCGGTCCTCCAGCGTCGTCAGCTTCTTCGGCGCGCGGTCGGAGGTGATCACGATCTGCTTGCTGGCGTTGTGCAGCGTGTTGAAGGTGTGGAAGAACTCCTCCTGCGTCCGCTCGGCGCGCTCCAGGAACTGGATGTCGTCGATGAGCAGGAAGTCGATGTCCCGGTAGCGGCGGCGGAAGTCCTCGGCCCGGCCGGAGTGCACCAGGTTGATGAACTCGTTGGTGAACTCCTCGGTGCTCACGTAGCGCACCCGGACGTTGGGGAACATCCGCGCCGCGTAGTGCCCGATCGCGTGCAGCAGGTGGGTCTTGCCCAGCCCGGAGTCGCCGTAGATGAACAGCGGGTTGTAGGCCCGCGCCGGCGCCTCGGCGACGGCGACGGCGGCCGCGTGGGCGAACCGGTTGCTGTTGCCGATGACGAAGCTGTCGAAGACGTACTTGGGGTTCAGGCCCGGGTCCAGCCCGGCCGGACGGCGGTCGGCGAACAGCGGGACGGCGCCCCCGCCGCGACGTCGGTCACCGTTCCGGTCCTCCGCCGGTCCGCGCCCGGTCAGCTGCTCGGCCTCGTCGCCGGCGTCCCGGTCCCAGGGGGCCAGCCGGCCCTGCACGCCGACGCCGATGCCGGACTCCGCGCCGGCGGGTGACCACTCGGGGACGGCGTCCTCCCGGGGTGCCCCCCGCGACCAGTCGCGGCCGTCGCCGGACTCCGGCAACCACGCGCTGCCCTGACCGGGCCCTCCCCGGCCGGTGTCGGGACGGTCCCCGCCCCGGACGGCGTCCGAGCGGACCCCGAACGCGCTGCGGCCGTCGTCGACCCGGTCCCGGTCGGCCCGGTCCTCGGCGGCCCGGTCCTGCGCGGCGCGGGCGCGCTCGGCGGCGGTGCGCTCGGCCGGCGGCCAGTCCGCGACCGGTCCGTCGGCCGGCGGGCGCTCCCGGTCGGCCGGTGACCAGCGGCGGTCGTCGTGGTCGGCCTCGCGCCGGGAGGTGTCCGGAGCCGGCGGGGCCGGGGTGTCCTCCAGCTGCACCGCGACCCGGATGGCCCGGCCGAACTCCGCGGAGAGCGCGTCGGCCAGCTGCATCCGCATGCGGGACTCGAGCACGGTCTGGGTGAACTCGTTGGGGGCCGCCAGCACGGCGGTGTCCTCGACCAGCCCCAGCGGGCGGGTCAGTTCGAGCATGGCCTTCTGCTGGGGGGACAGGCTGCTGGAGAGCCGCTCGCGGATCTGGTCCCAGACCGTGGCCAGGTCGACCGGGGAGTCGGCCATCGTCTGTGTCCCTTCCCGTTCCTCTGGTTCGTCGCTCCGCACCCGCCGTCCACAGGTGGGTCCGTGTCCGGAGGGCCGGTCGGTCCCCCGCACCGGCCCCGGGGTGTGGACGTGGGACGGGGACGTTCCACATGAGTGTCCACAGTCTGTGCACGCCCGGCGACGCCTGGCCCGGCAGCCAGCGGGGGCCGGCGGTCGGACGTGGCGTCCTCGCTGGTCGGCGCCCGGCCGAGGGGTCCCGGGGAGAGCTGGCGAGCGGCTGGCCGGCGGGGCGGGGGTGGTCGACCCGGGACCCAGTCGTCCAACGCGGAGCGACGGCGACGCTAACAGCCCCGTCCACAGCCGGGCAACGACGGCGACCCGGGACCCGGGACCGTCGTCGGCGTGTCCTCTCCCGGGGCAGTCGTCAGGGGTGCACCATGACGGGTCGGGCCAGCGCCGCAGACCCCCCGGGGTCTCGGCTATGCTGGACCGACAGCTGTGGACGGCGTCCGCCCGACGTGGGCGCGCCCCGCAGCACGAGCCAGCACCAGCGTGGCAGCGGCACCCGTCCCGGGTCCGCGGCGCATCGATGTCGTCAGCAGTGGGAGTACCTCGTGAGCAAGCGCACGTTCCAGCCGAACAACCGCCGCCGGTCCAAGACCCACGGCTTCCGGCTGCGGATGCGCACCCGGGCCGGTCGCGCGATCCTCGCCGGCCGTCGCCGCAAGGGTCGCGACAAGCTCTCCGCCTGAGGTGCTGCCCGCGCAGGCACGCCTGCGCCGGCGGCCGGAGTTCACCGCGGTCGTGCGGTCCGGCCGGCGTGCCGGCCGCCCGACCCTGGTGCTGCACTACCTCTCCGAACGGCCCGTCGCCCGGGTCGGGGGCCCCGTTGCCCCGGACTCCGGGCCACGGGCCGGTTTCGTGGTCGGCAAGACCGTGGGCAACTCCGTCTGCCGGCACCGGGTGACCCGTCAGCTGCGGCACCTGGTCGCCGCGCGGCTGGACCGCCTGCCGGCGACCGCCGACCTGGTGGTCCGCGCCCGGCCGGAGGCCGCCGGGGCCGACTCGACCGCCCTCGGCCGCGACCTGGACAGGGGCCTGGACCGGCTGCTCGGGGCGCGCTCCTCATGAGCGGCTCCCCCGCCCGGGCACTGCTGGCCGCGGTGCGCTTCTACCAGCGGGCGATCAGCCCGGTCTTCCCGCCGCGCTGCCGCTTCCACCCCAGCTGCAGCGCCTACGCGGTCGAGGCCCTCGAGGTGCACGGCGCCGGGCGCGGCACCTGGCTCGCGTTCCGGCGACTGGCCCGGTGTGCCTCCTGGCACCCGGGCGGCGCCGACTTCGTCCCCGAGCGGACCGTCCCGCAGCGCACCGACCGCGGGTCGCGCGGAACCGCAGAGACCACCCACTCGTCGTGCACTGCGGCGCAGCCGTCCGCGCAGTCCCCGGAGCCGGCGGCTCCAGGGGTCGCCGGCGCGCGCCGACCCGACAGTGCACCCCCGCCGGCACCGCGCCGGTCTGCGCAGCAGGAGGCTGGCGTTGCTTGACTGGCTGTACACCGCGATCGCGTGGGTGATGAAGCAGTGGCACTCACTGTTCTCCACGTTCCTGGACCCGGCCGGTGGCATCACCTGGGCGCTGTCGATCGTCTTCCTGGTCATCACCATCCGGGTGCTGCTGTTCCGCCTGTTCGTCAAGCAGGTGAAGTCGCAGCGCGCGATGCAGGAGATCCAGCCGGAGATCCAGAAGCTGCGCAAGCAGTACGGCGCTGACAAGCAGGGCTTCAGCCAGGCGATGATGGCGCTGCAGAAGGAGCGCGGGGTCAACCCGCTGGCCAGCTGCCTGCCGATCCTGCCGCAGATCCCGGTCTTCATCTCGCTGTTCCACGTGCTGCGCCGGCTCGCCCCGGACAAGCCGGGTCTGTACAGCTGGGACAACGAACTCACCGACCAGGCTGCGCGGGCGGACCTCTTCGGTGCCCCGATCTCCTCCTCGTTCAACATGACCGGGGCCAAGGAGCAGGCCATCCTCGGCCTGGACGGCGTCACCTACGGCAGCATCCGGATCGTCGCGTTCGTGCTGATCGTGGTCATGTGCACCACGACCTTCTTCACCCAGAAGCAGATCATGAAGCGCTCGGGCCCGGTCGAGGGCCAGGCCGCGATGATCCAGAAGCTGCTGCTCTACGGCATGCCGATCAGCCTCTTCGTGACCGGCTTCTTCTTCCCGGTCGGCGTGCTCCTCTACTGGTTCACCAACAACCTGTGGACCATGGGGCAGCAGTTCTACATCCTCAAGAAGCTCCCCCCGCCCGGCTCGCCGGCCGCGCTGGCCAAGGCCGCCGCCGACAAGCCGCAGATCGACCCGAAGGCCCTGGCCCCCAAGCCGGGCGCCAAGCCGGTCCGCCCCAAGCCCGGCCGCCCGGCCGCCGCCGCCCCGGAGTCCACGGTCGGCACGGACGCGTCGCAGACCCCGCCGCCCCACGGCACCGGCCCCAGTGGCAACGGGACCGGCCCGAGCGGGACGGGCGCCGAGGGCAGCACCGGCAGCACGGCCGCCGGGGGCAGCGCGAACGGGCGCCCCGCCGGCGGCAACCGGCCCGGCCAGGGCTCCGGCGGCAACCGCGCCAGCGGCCCCGCCAACCGCGGCAAGCGCAAGCGACGCTGACGCCGACGGCGCACCCGGGCTGCGGCCCGCGCGGTGCCCGTCCCCCTCGACCACCGGGTACGCCCGGCCGCCTGCACGACACCGGAGGACCGAACGTGACTGCACCCGACAGCGACACCGCCGCGACGGCCGAGGCCACCTCGGACGCAGTGCTCCCCCAGGTCGGGGGCAGCGGGGAACCCGCGCTGCCCGACGCCGACCCCGCGTCCGCGGACGCCGTCGTCGAGCCGGTCGACACGATCGATGACGACGCCGATGACGACGACACCGACGACGAGCAGGGCTCCGACGGCCTCCTGGTCCGGGAGGGCGACGTGGCCGGGGACTACCTGGAGCGACTGCTCGACATCCTCGACGTGGACGGCGACATCGACCTCGACGTCGAGGGCGACCGTGCCTCCGTGGCCGTGGTCGGAGGCCAGCTCAAGACCCTCATCGGCCCGGACGGCGCCACCCTGGAGGCGCTGCAGGAGCTGACCCGGCTGGCCGTCGCCCAGTCGACCGGCGTCCGCAGCCGGCTGATGCTGGACATCGGTGGGTTCCGCGCGAAGCGGCGGGCCGACCTGACCAGCCTCGCCGGGGCCGCTGCCGAGCGGGTCGCGGAGAGCCGGCAGCCCGAGCGGCTCGCCCCGATGAACCCCTTCGAGCGCAAGGTGGTGCACGACGTCGTGGCCGCGGCCGCCGGGGTGCGCAGCGAGTCGGAGGGCGAGGAGCCGAACCGTCGCGTCGTGGTCCTGCCGGACGCGTGAGCGCGCCCGGCCAGGACGGCGGAGCTGCTGAGAACCGAGACTCTTCGGTTCCGTTAGCCCCGCCGATCGCGGAGCAGGTGTTCGGGCCCGCACTCGGCGCGGCGACTGCCTACGTGGCCAAGCTGGCCGGTGACGGGGTCACCCGCGGCCTGGTCGGGCCCCGCGAGGTCGAGCGCCTGTGGGACCGGCACCTGCTCAACAGTGCGGCGCTGGCCGAGGTCGTCCCGGAGGGCGCGCGGGTGGTCGACGTCGGCAGTGGCGCCGGGCTGCCCGGCGTGCCTCTCGGGCTGGCCCGGCCGGACCTCGAGTTGGCGCTGGTCGAGCCGATGGCCCGGCGGGTGGAGTTCCTCGCCGAGGTGGTTGCGGAGCTCGACCGGTCCTGGCAGGTCGTCCGCGGCCGCGCCGAGGAGCGTGCGGTGGTCCGGGCCGTGGGGCCGGTCGACGTGGTGACCGCCCGCGCCGTCGCTCCGCTGCCCCGGCTCGTCGGCTGGTGTCGCGGGTTGCTGCGGCCGGGCGCCCAGCTGATCGCCCTGGTGGGCGCCCGGGCGGCCGAGGAGGTGCCGGCACTCGTCCCGGAACTGGAGGCCGCGGGGATGCGGGACATCTCCACGCGGGCCGTCGGTGTCGGCCTCGGTGCCGCAGCCACTACCGTGGTGCTGATGACGCGGGCCGGCGTTCCCCGCCCACCGCGCTGAGCAGCTCAACCGCGTTCCACGTGGAACACGACCACCCGGTCGTTCCACGTGGAACGCAGTCCGTGAGGAGGACGCACCGATGACGGACCCGGGCGAGCGGCTGCGCACCAGCCTCGCCGCCGACCAGGCAGTCGGTGCCGAGTTCGACAGCCCGATCGCGGCCGAGGCGATGCGGGCCACCCGCGTGTTGCACGCGGCCGATCAGGACCCCTTCCCCCGGCCCGGGCGGATCCGGGTGATCACCGTCGCCAACCAGAAGGGTGGCGTCGGCAAGACCACCTCGACGGTCAACCTCGGTGTCGCGCTGGCCATGTACGGGCTGCGCACCCTGGTGATCGACCTCGACCCGCAGGGGAACACGAGCACCGCCCTCGGGGTCGAGCACACCGTCGGGACGCCGTCGATCTACGACGCCCTCGTCAGCGACGCCACGCTCGCCGAGGTGACGCACCCGACGACGGCCAGCCCGAACCTGCACTGCGTCCCCGCCACGATCGACCTGGCCGGAGCAGAGATCGAACTGGTCTCCGTCGTCGCGCGCGAGCACCGCCTGCGTCGTTCGATCGAGGGGTACCTCGACGAACTCCCGCCGGAGGAGCGGCCGCACTACGTCCTCATCGACTGCCCGCCGTCGCTGGGGCTGTTGACCCTCAACGCCCTGGTGGCCGGCGACGAGGTGCTCATCCCGATCCAGTGCGAGTACTACGCGCTGGAAGGTCTCGGGCAGCTGCTCTCCAACATCGACCTGGTTCGCGCGCACCTCAACCCGGGCATCTCGGTGAGCACCATCCTGCTCACCATGTACGACGGCCGGACCAAGCTCGCCGACCAGGTGGCCGACGAGGTGCGCAACCACTTCGGTGAGCTGGTGCTCACCGCTGTCATCCCGCGCAACGTCCGGGTGAGCGAGGCGCCGGGGTACGGCCAGTCGGTGCTCACCTACGACCCGGGCTCGCGTGGGTCGACGAGCTACGTGGAGGCCGCCCGCGAGCTCGCCGCCCGCGGCGCCCAGCTCGCCCCGGCGTCGCCGCCTCCTCCCCCACCGGCGCAGCCGCGGACGGCGGCCCAGCCGGCCGTCCGCCCGGCGGTGCGCCCGGTGCCACCTCCTCCCCCGCCGCCGCCTGCGGTGGCCGCCCTGGTGCTCGGCGAGTCGGTCGCCGGCCCTGCTGCGGGGGGACGGCATGCCCCATGAGCCCCGTCCGTCCCCTCAGCCCCACCGGACCGCCGCGGCGGCGACCCTCCGGGATCGGTTGTTCCACCCCCGTGCCGCATCGGCGGCCGGGCAGCAGCGAGGAGAACCAGTGACCAAGCGTGGCGGACTCGGCCGGGGCCTGGCGGCCCTGATCCCCACCAGTGCGCCGGCACCGACGGCGACGCCCGCGGCCCGCGCCGCGGAGGCAGCCGAGGCGGAGGCGGCAGGTGCCGGCGCCCCGGACCAGGCGACTCCTCCCCCGCCCACCTCGCTGACCGAGCGCGCGGCTGCCCGCGACGCGGCGACCGGCGGGCAGTCCGCCGTCGAGCCGGTGGCCGGGGTGCCCGGC
The DNA here is from genome assembly GCF_007994135.1 of Modestobacter roseus. Lineage (NCBI taxonomy): Bacteria > Bacillati > Actinomycetota > Actinomycetes > Geodermatophilales > Geodermatophilaceae > Modestobacter > Modestobacter roseus. The sequence continues at coordinate 3,640,723 of NZ_VLKF01000001.1, read as the reverse complement.
GCCCACCTGCGCGAGGTGCCGGTCGACGACATCGTCCCCAACCCCAAGCAGCCCCGGCAGGTCTTCGACGACGAAGCGCTGGAGGAGCTCGCCCACTCCGTCCGCGAGTTCGGCCTGCTCCAGCCGATCGTCGTCCGTGAGTCCGGTGCGGGGCGCTACGAGCTGATCATGGGTGAGCGGCGCCTGCGTGCAGCGCGCGCGGCTGGGCTCGATGCGGTGCCGGCGATCGTCCGGGACACCACCGACGACGCGATGCTCCGCGACGCCCTGCTGGAGAACATCCACCGGGTGCAGCTCAACCCGCTGGAGGAGGCCGCGGCCTACCAGCAGCTGCTGGAGGAGTTCGGCGCCACCCACGAGGAGCTGGCCGCCCGGATCGGCCGCAGCCGTTCGCAGGTCACCAACACGATCCGGCTGATGAAGCTGCCGGTGAAGGTGCAGACGCGCGTCGCCGCCGGCGTCATCTCCGCAGGCCACGCCCGTGCCCTCCTGGGCCTCCCGGGCGCCGAGGCGCAGGATGCGCTCGCCACCAAGATCGTGGCCGAGGGCATGTCGGTGCGGGCCACCGAGGAGGCGGTCGCGCTGGCGGTCGCCGAGAGCCCGACGGCCGCGCGGCGGTCCCAGCGGAAGATCAGCGCGCCCGGCGTCGAGGACCTCGCGGGTCGGCTCTCCGACGTCTTCGAGACGAAGGTCAAGGTGCAGATCGGCCGGGCCAAGGGCCGCATCGTCGTCGAGTTCGGCTCGGTCGACGACCTGCAGCGGATCGTCGGCATGATGGCGCCGGACATCACCGGACGCGGCAACGGGTCCTGACGCAGCAGTCCGGGGAAGCGGGGGGTTTCCGTCACTGACGGAAACCCCCCGCGTGCGGGTCAGGGTCGGGCGCGACGGGCGAGCAGCCGGCCGAGCACGTCGCCCAGCCGGTGACCGGCGGCCTCGACGGCCATCGGGAACATCGACGTCTCGGTCATGCCCGGGGAGACGTTCACCTCGAGGAAGTGCACCTCGCCGTCGGGGGTGACGATCGCGTCGGTGCGCGAGAGGTCGGCCAGCCCGAGCACCCGGTGCACCGTCAACGCCACCTCGGCTGCCCGGGCGGCGACCGCGTCGTCGACCCGCGCGGGCGCGTGGTACTCGGTGAGGCCGGGGGTGTAGCGGGAGGTGTAGTCGAAGACGCCGGACTCCGGCGCGATCTCCACCGCGGGCAGCGCCTGCGGGCCGTCCCCGAAGTCGACGACGGACAGCGCCAGCTCGATCCCGTCCACGAACCGCTCGACCATCACCGTGTCGCCGTAGGCGAAGCAGCTGACCATCGCGGCGGGCAGGTCCTCCACCCGGGTGACCTTCTGCACGCCCAGGGCCGAGCCGCCGGTGGCGGGCTTGACCATCAACGGCAGGCCGAGCCGGGCGACGATGAGGTCGAGCACCGCGCCGGCGCCCAGCTCGCGGAACGTGCTGTGCGGCAGAGCCACCCAGTCCGGGGTCGCGACGCCGGCCGATCGCAGCACGGACTTGGCGGCGGGCTTGTCCCAGGCGAGTCGGCAGGCGGCCGCCGGTGAGCCGACGTAGGGCACCCCGGCCAGGTCCAGCACGGCCCGCAGCGCGCCGTCCTCGCCGGTGGCTCCGTGCAGGGCGATGAACACCGCGTCGACCGGGGCGGCGGCCAGACCGGGCAGCAGCTCGGCGTCGGCGTCGTGCAGCTCCGCGTCCACGCCGGCGCGGGTCAGCGCCTCGACGACCTGGCCGCCGGAGTTGATGCTGACCTCGCGCTCGAAGGTCAGCCCACCGGCGAGCACCAGGGCGCGCAGGTGCTGGAGGTCGGTGCCGGTGGCCTCCACCGGTGCGGGAGCCGGCTCGGTCATGGCTGGCGGTCTCCACTCTGGTCGCTGTTGGACGGACCGATGACAGGGGGTGCGCCGGCCCGCACCGCGCGGAAGGTCCCGGTGTCGACACCGTCGAACGTCGAGTGCAGGTCCAGCTCGGCCTCGATCACCCGGGCGAGGCGGCGCACCCCCTCCCGGATCTGGTCCGGCTCGGGATAGCAGTAGGACAGCCGCATGTGCTCGGTGCCCCCGCCGTCGGCGTAGAAGCCGATCCCGGGCACGTACGCCACGTGCGCGGCGACCGCGCGCGGCTGCATGAGCTTGGCGTCCAGGCCGTGCGGCAGTTTCAGCCAGACGTAGAAGCCGCCCTCCGGGCGGGTCCAGGTGGTGCCGGCCGGCATGAGGGCGCTCAGCGACTCCAGGGTGGCGTCGCGGCGTTCGCGGTACAGCTCGGTGAACACCTTGATCTGCTCGCGCCAGGGCTGGGTGTCCAGGTAGCGGGCGACGGCGTACTGGGTGAGCGAGGGCGGGCAGAGCACCTGTGCCTCGGTGGCCAGCACCAGCTTCTCGCGCACCGCCAGCGGCGCGAGGACCCATCCCACGCGGAGGCCGGGTGAGAAGGTCTTGGAGAAGGACCCGAGGTAGATGACCCGCTCGTCGTCGCGGGCGCGCAGCGCGCGCATCGGCTCCCGCTCGAAGCCCAGCAGGCCGTAGGGGTTGTCCTCGATGATCAGCAGGTCGTACTGCTCGGCGATCGCCATGACCGCCTCCCGCCGGGCCTCGGAGAGCGTGACGCCGGCCGGGTTGTGGAAGTTGGGCACCGTGTAGAGGAACTTCACCCGGTCACCGCGGGCCCGGCACTCCAGCACCGCCTGCTCCAGCGCCTCCGGGATCAGCCCGTCGTCGTCCATGGCGACGTGCCGCACCTGGGCCTGGGCGGCCTGGAAGACGCCCAGCGCGCCGACGTAGGACGGCGCCTCGGCGAGGATGACGTCGCCCGGGTCGATGAACACCCGGGTGACCAGGTCCAGCCCCTGCTGGGAGCCGACGGTGACCACGACCTCGCTGGGCGAGGCGTCGGTGATCCCCTCCAGCGCCATGACGTCGCAGATCCGCTCGCGCAGCCGCGGGTCGCCCTGGCCGGAGCCGTACTGCAGCGTCTGCGCGCCCATCCCGGAGACCAGCTCGCCGATCATCGACCCGACGGCGTCCAGCGGGAGGGCGCTCACCGCCGGCATGCCGCCGGCCAGGGAGACCACCTCGGGTCGGCTCACCACGGAGAACAGCGCCCGGATCTCCGAGCTCTTCATCCCGTGGGTGCGTGCTGCGTACCGGTCTGCCAGTGGGTCCAGCCGCGGGTGGCGGGGGTGGACGTGCGGGGACGCACCGGTGGAGTGCGCCCCGGCCTGACCGGTTCCGGGCACGGGTGGGGTCACCTTTCGCAGTGTAAGCCGTACGGCGTCCCGGGTCGGCTCCTCGGGGGTCAGCCCCGGGCGGGCAGCAGGAAGGTGCCGGTCGGCGGGTCGGCCTCGGCCGGCAGGAAGAGCCGCTGGACGGCGGCGACGACGGCCTGCGCGACCGTGCTCCGCAGCCGGGCGTCGAGCAGCAGCAGCCGGTCGACCGGGTGGGAGAGGTAGCCGCAGTCGACCCGGACGGCGGGCATGCGGGTCATCCGCAGGATGTCCCAGGTCTTGGGGTGCGAGCCGCAGTCGAGCATCCCGGTGCGGGCGATGACCTCCCGGCGCACCAGGTTGGCGAACTGCTCGCCGACGGTGGAGCTGGCCCCCGAACCGGTGCCGTAGTAGTAGCTGGCCACGCCGCGGGCGTGCGCGGAGCCGTGCGCCTCCATGTGCAGGGAGAGGAACAGGTCGGCTCGGGCGTCGTTGGCGAACGCGGTCCGCTCGGCGGCGGTGGGGTCGCCAGTGCGGCCGTGCGTCAGGTAGACCGTCGCGCCGGCCGCGGCCAGCCGGCCCTCGATCCGGGACGCGAGGTCGAACACCAGGTCGGCCTCGGTGGTCTCCCCGGCGGTGAAGCCGGTGTCCGCGCCACCGTGGCCGGGGTCGATGACGATGACGCGGCCGATCAGGTGCGGCCCGGACTCCACCAGGGAGGCGCTCTGCCGCAGCAGCTGCGGCCGGCCGCCGGTGACCCGCCGACCCAGCTGCTTGAGCGCGCGCAGGGTGGCCGGGCCGCAGGTGCCGTCGGAGGTCAGCCCGTAGTCGCGCTGGAAGGACCGCAGCCCCGCCTCGGTCTCCGGGCCCAGGATGCCGTCGGCGCGGCCGGCGTCGTAGCCGAGCTCGAGCAGCAGCTCCTGCAACCGGCGCACGTCGTCGCCGCGGGCCGGGTGCTCGGGGTCGTGCCGGAGCAGCCGGTCACCCAGCGACCAGCGCGCCTCGGTCAGCGCGCGGTAGGTCTCCTCGCCGACCCGGCCGTCGACGGACAGGCCGCGGACCTGCTGGAAGTGCCGGACCGCCAGCTCGGTGACGCCGTCGTACTCCCCGGATGCCGGCTGGGAGGCCAGCAGGTCGAGCGTGCTGAGCACCGCCTGCACCTCGGCCACGGCGGGACCAGAGCTTCCGGGTCGCAGGACGTCCATACGGGGGTCGTCTCTCCTCTACGCGGGTGCCGGGCGATCACCGGGTGGGCGGGCACCGTCGATTGTGGCTGGTGCGGCTCCGTGGCGCGTGCACCGGGTGACGGGAGGTCCGTGGTCCGGTGACCGCCGACCACCGGAGGAGTGACCTGCCGGGGAACGACGGAGCCCGCCCGTCCGGGTTCGGACGGGCGGGCTCCGGCCCGCCTGTGGGCGGGTCGTGGATCAGATGTAGTCGGACAGGTCCGACAGGATGGCGCCCTTGGGCTTGGCGCCGATGATGCTCTTCACCGGCTTGCCGCCCTGGAAGACGGTCATCGTCGGGATCGACATCACCTGGTAGTCCCGCGCGATCTGCGGGTTCTCGTCGATGTTGAGCTTGGCGATGGTCAGCTTGTCCGCGTGCTCGGCGGCGATCTCCTCGAGCACGGGGGCGACCATCTTGCACGGTCCGCACCACTCGGCCCAGAAGTCGACCAGCACGGGCTTGTCGCTGCCCAGCACGTCGCTGGCGAAGCTGGCGTCGGTGACGGTCACGGTGTTGCCTGCCATGGTGCTGCTCCCTGTGGTTGCTCGGGTGTCCGCTGGTGGAACCAGCGGACGGGGCGATGTATGCCCGCGCTCAGCGCTCAGCGCTCGTCGAAGGCGTCGGCGAGCCAGCGCTCGGCGTCGATGGCCGCCTTGGCGCCGGTGCCGGCGGAGGTGATGGCCTGCCGGTAGATGTTGTCGACCACGTCGCCGCAGGCGAAGACGCCGTCGATGTTGGTGCGGGTGGTCGGGTGCTCCGCGACGATGTAGCCCTCGTCGTCCAGCTTGAGCTGGCCGGCGAAGAGCTCGGTGCGCGGGTCGTGGCCGATCGCCACGAACAGGCCGGAGACCGGCAGCTGCTCGGTGGCCCCGGTCTCGACGTCGGTGAGCTCGACGGCGGAGACGGCGGTGTCACCGTGCACGTCGGTGACCTGCTTGCCCAGCGCCCAGCGGATCTTCTCGTTGTCCTGGGCGCGCTTCTGCATGATCTTCGACGCCCGCAGCTCGGTGCGCCGGTGCACCACGGTGACCGACTTGGCGAAGCGGGTGAGGAACGTGGCCTCCTCCATCGCGGAGTCGCCGCCGCCGACCACGACGATGTCCTGGTCGCGGAAGAAGAAGCCGTCGCAGGTGGCGCAGGCCGAGACGCCGTGGCCGAGCAGGCGCTGCTCGTTGTCCAGGCCGAGGTACCGGTACTTGGACCCGGTGGCCACGATGACGGCGTGCGCCCGGTGCACCTCGGAGCCGACCTTGACGATCTTGGGGTCGACGGTGAGGTCGACCTCGGTGACGTCGGCCGGCACCAGCTCGGCGCCGAAGCGCTCGGCCTGGGTGCGCATGTCGTCCATCAGCTGCGGGCCCTGGATCCCCTCGGGGAAGCCGGGATAGTTCTCCACCTCGGTGGTGGTCATCAGTGCGCCGCCGAACTGGGAGCCCTCGAACACCAGCGGGTGCAGGTTCGCCCGGGCGGCGTAGGTGGCGGCGGTGTACCCGGCCGGGCCGGACCCGATGATGATCAGGTCGCGGACGCCGTCGTGCTCCGCCGGGGGGATGGCGGGGTTGTCCGGGTCCGTGGAGACGGCCGGGCCGGGGGTGGGCTGGTCACTCGTCACAGGGCGCACAACGGACAGGGTAGAGCCGCCATTCCCCGGTGCCAGGCCCTCCACCCACGTGGTGGAAGGGGTGGCGCCGTACGGGCGTCGTGTCGGTCAGGAGGCGGCGGAGACGGTGACCTCGGCCAGGTCGGCGGCGAAGCCGTCGTCGACCGGCACCAGCGAGGTGAACCAGACCAGCACGTAGCGCGTCGTGGCCGGTGCGTCGAAGGTGACCTCGTCCTCGCCGGTCAGCTCGGTGGTCGCGGCCACGTCGAAGGCTGCCAGGTCACCGTCCGGGGTGCCGCCGGTGCGGACCTCCACCGTGGCGCCCGGGGTGCCGGTGCGCAGCTGGACGCCGGCGACGGACTGCTCGCTGCCCAGGTCGTAGACGATCCCGACGCCGGGCTTGAGGTTGCCGAACTCCGCGGTGCCCCGGTAGGTCAGCGTGGACCACGCGGTCGCCGGGTCGCCGTCGGTGGTCAGGGGGACGTCGTCGTCGTTCTCCGGCTCGCCGTCGCCGAACGGGTCGAAGACGTCGGCGCCGGCGACCGCCAGGGGGCCGCCGGGGTCGGGAGCCGGCTCCTCTCCCGCAGCCGGATCGTCCGCACCGGCCGGGGCGCTCGGCGCAGGGACCGTCGTCCCGCCGGAGTCGACGCTGCTGGCCACGGAGAGCACGTTCGAGCCGAACCACCAGCCGATCGCCGCGACCAGCGCCAGGGCCAGCAGGGGCAGCCCGACCAGGGCCAGTCGGCGGCGCGCGGCCGGCGGCTCGTCAGCCGCGTCGTCCTCGGGGAGGGAGTCGGGCCAGTCCAGCTCCTCCTCGGCGTCGGCCGGCGCCGGCGTGGCGGAGGCGCCCGGCGAGACGCCGGGGACCGGCGGCAGACCGGTGCGGCGCATCCGGACCGGGGCCTGCTCGCCGGCGTCGTCCGGGCCCTCGGCCTCGGCCAGGTCGCGGCGGTCACGGAGCCGCCGCATCCAGCCGCTGTCGCTGACCGGGTCGGGACGCGCGGCCTCCTGCGGGCCGGTGCTCGGCCGGCCCCGGTCGGCCAGCAGCGCCGCCATCGCGGCGGCGCTGGACAGGCCGGTGGCGGGGTCGGTGGAGCGGGCGCGGCGCACCAGCGCGGCCAGGTCGGGGTCGGTGATCGGCGCGGGCCGGGCATCGGGCTGGGCGGCGCGGTACCCGGTCAGGCACAGCTCGAGCAGCGCGCCGAGGGCGGCGATGTCCTCGGGCACCGATCCGGTTGCGGCAGGCACGGAGAGCAGGCCCACCAGGCCGCCGGAGCGCAGCACGACGTGGTCGGCGGTCAGCCCGCCGACGGCCAGCCCGGCCCGGTGTGCCTCGGCCACGCCCTCGGCCAGACGGCGGACGACGGCGCGGGCCTCCCGCTCGGGCAGCGGGCCGTCGGCGGCCAGCCGGTCGGCCAGCCGGACGCCGTCGATCCACTCGTTGACCACGTAGGCGGCGCCGCCGGGCTCGGTGCCCCCGGTGCCCTCGGCGGCGTCGTAGACCATCGCCAGCGCCGGGGTCGCGAGCCCGCCGGCGGTCAGCGCCCGGGTGATCCACTCCCGGGCGGCCGGTCCGCCGGGGCTGTGCACGCGCAGCGCGACGTCGCGGTTGAGCACCCGGTCACGGGCGCGCCAGGAGCGGATGACGCCGGTGGGCGTCTGCTCGTCGGGGGCGACCTGGTCCAGTGGGCGGTAGCGGTCGGGCAGACCGGTGATCGTCGACGTCACGGACGGTGCCGACCCCCTGGACCACTACCCCGCCGGGGACGGCGTCCCCGGTCAGGCACCGCGCCGGCCGGACCGCCGTGGCGTGCCGAGGCGGGCCCGGACACCGGCCCACGCCTCCCTGAGCTCGGGGACGCCGACCACCACGGCACCCGCGACGACCGCGATGCCGATGACCACGGTACCGAGCGCGACCGTACCGAGCGAGCCCGGTACCGACGTGCCGAGCGCGCGTCCGGCGAGGGACACGACGACCCACCCCAGGGCCCCGCCGACGACCGAGACCAGGGTCATCCGGGCCACCGTGACCCCTGCCTCGCCGCCGGCCCGGACCCCGAGCTTGCGCTGCAGCGCCACGCTGCCGGCCAGCCAGCCGGCGAGGTAGGTGACGCTGGTGGCCACCATCAGGCCGGCGACCACGTGCTCGGGCTCGACCAGCACCGGGACGACCAGCAGCAGCGGCACGCGCACGGCGACCATGGCCACCTGGATGAGCGTGGGGGTGCGGGCGTCCTTCATCGCGTAGAAGACCCGCAGCTGGAGCAGGGTGAGCGCCATGGGCAGCAGGCCGAAGGCGCCGAAGGCGAGGGCGACGCCCACCCCGCGCGCATCGGTGACGTCGGCGTTGCCCCGAGCGAAGGCGAGGACGCCGATGGTGGGCCCCAGGACCATCAGCAGGGCGGTCACGGGCAGCAGGCCGGTCGCCGACAGCCGGGTGCCCAGGGTGAGGTCGGCGACGACGCCGTCCATGTCGCGCCGGGCGGCCGCACGGCTCATCCGGGGCAGCAGTGCGGTGAGCAGCGCGACGCCGATGATCCCGTACGGCATCTGGAACAGCAGGCTGGCGTTGCTGAACGCGAACGGGCCCAGCCCACCGGCGGCGGCCGCCTGGTTGGCGACGATGCTGGCCACCACCACGCCCACCTGGCTGACCAGGACGTAGCCGATCACCCAGAGCCCGAGCGTGCCGGCTTCGCCCAGGCCGGTACCCCGCAGGCCCCACCGGGGGCGGAGGGGCACGCCGTTGCGGCTGAGCAGGGGCAGCAGCACCAGCGCCTGGACGGCGATGCCCAGGGTCGTGCCGATGCCCAGCAGCCAGACCTGGAAGGGGGTGATGGTGAGGGGGGTGAGCTCACCGGGCCCGGCGGCGAGGAGGAACACCGCGCCGGTGGCGATGACGACGAGGTTGTTCAGCACCGGCGCCCACGCCGGTGGCCCGAAGACCTGCCGTGCGTTCAGCACCGCGGTGGCCAGCGCCCCGATCCCGTAGAAGACGATCTCGACCAGGAGGATGCGGGCCAGCCAGTTGGCCAGCTCCACCTGTCCCGGGGTCGCGGGGTCGTCCCGGATGCCCATCAGCCAGGTCAGCGCCGGGGCGGCGAGCACCGCGACCACGGTGAGCGCGGCCAGCGCGGCGGTGGCCAGGGTGAGGAGTCGCTGGGTGTACCCCACCCCGCCGTCGGCGTGCTTCTCCTGCGCGCTGACCAGCAGCGGGACGACGACCGAGGTCAGCACACCGCCGAGCAGCAGCTCGTAGACGATGTTGGGCAGCGTGTTGGCGACCGTGTAGGCGTTGCCGACGGCGGCCAGACCCAGGGCGGCGGTGAGCACGACGGTCCGCAGGAAGCCGGTGAGGCGGGAGACCAGGCTGGCCACCGCCATGGTCCCGGCGGCGCGCAGGATGCTGCTGCTGCCACCGGGGGCGCCCTCCCGCTGCTCGCTCTCCTCGTCGGTCTCGTCGAGGGGGCGCATCGCCGGGAAGGCGGGGATGAGCTGGGTGTCGTCGGGGCCGGGGACGAAGCGGCGGACCCGGGGTGGCGGGACGGGGGGCAGCCCGGTCCGCCGGAGCGGCACGACCTCCGTCACCTGCTCCTGGGCCGGCTCCGGAGCAGGTGCGGTCCGCCGCCGCGGTGCCGGTGGTGGCACCGGCGGCAGGTGCCCGGCCGGCGTGGGGCGGGCCCCGGGGTCGGCGGCAGCTGTCGCTGCTGGGGCGCGGACGGGAGCGGCGGGCCGGCGCCGTCGGCCACGCCGTCGGCGAGACCGGCGGTCGACGGGGCGTGACCGCGGGCGGTGGGGCGGCGGGCGGTGGGGCGGCGGGCACGGAGCGATAGGGCGGGGGCGGCAGCGGGGGCCGGGGCGCCGGGGCGTCCGGCTCCTGGCGCTGCTGCGGGGTGTCGGCGGGTCTGGGGCCGGTCACACCGGGCTCCGGGCCGGCGCCGGGGCGGCCGGGTCGCCCGCACCGGGGGCCTCGTCGGCGGTGCCGCGGCGACGGGCGAGCAGGTAGCGCACCAGGCGGCGCAGGAAGAGCAGCCCCAGCAGAGCGGCGGCGCCCACGGTGATCGCCAGGGTCACCGGCCCGTAGGCCGTGCTCTTGACCTGCAGCCGGACGGCCTCGCCCAGGGGTGCCCCGCTGGGGGTGGTCAGCTGGGCGGTCACCTGGAACCCGCCGGACTGCTGCACCTCCGCGGGCACCTCCAGGTTGGTCCGGGACAGCGGCTGGAGCACCTGCACGCCGATGTCCTCGGTGGTCAGGCCGACGTTGCCCCGGGCCTGCAGTTCCACTCGCACGGCGACGGCGAACGGGAGGTCGTTCTGCACGGTGAGCACCAGGGGCGCGCTGCTCGACGCGAGGCTGTACGTGCCCTCCGCCGGCGAGACCAGGGTGACCTCGTCCTGCAGCCGGAGCAGGGTCTCCCGGACCCGGGACACGGCGCGGGCGAAGGCCGCGGGGTCGCCGCGCCAGGCCGCGGAGCCGGCGCGGGCGATGGCGGCGTCGTACCCGGCCAGCGCGGTCGCCGGCTCACCCGAGACGGCGGCGGCGACGTCGTCCCGGACGGCGACGGCGCGGGCGAGCTCGGCCACCCCGGCCGGGGACAGCCGCTCGCCGGCCGGCTCGGCGACGGGTCCGCCGACCTCGACGGACGGGCCGGTCGCCAGGGACGCCACGGAACCCGGGGCCAGCCAGGGCAGCCGGGCGGTGTCGGTCATCATCGCCGCGACCGTCGCCGGGTCGGGGTCGACCCGGCGGGGCGGGACGACGAGGACGCTCTGCCCACCGGCGCCGCGCAGCTGGGTGGTCAGCGCGCCGAGCTCGGCCAGGTAGCGCTGCTCGGCCAGCCGGCCGTCGGCCGGGTCCGGATCGGTGGTGACCCCGGCCACCAGGTCGGCGAGCCGGCCGTCGGCGACGAGCGCGGGCAGCGGGTCGCCGTCCGTGGTCACGGAGGCGGCGGCGGTGGCCGCCCGGCCGACGGCCCCGGTGGCCCGGTCGCCCTCGGTGACCGCCCCCTCGGTGAGCAGGACCGTGCTCGCCCCGCCCTCCTGGAGCACCTCGAGGGTCGCCGGGTCGGCGGCGCCGCCGACCGGCCAGGCGAGGTCGGTGCGCGGTGTCACCTCGAGCACCTCGCGGACGATCGCGGCCCCGGCCCCGGCCCCGGTGTCGCCGGTCGGGGCCTCGGTGGCGCCGTCGGTGAGGCCGGCGCCGTCGTCCAGCGGCTGCCGGGCGGTGCCCGCCGAGGTGCCCGGCAGCGCCCGCAGCACCGCGGCCGGCCGGCCGGCGGCCACCAGCGCCGAGGCGTCGACGTCGGCGTAGGGCAGCGCGACCACGGGGTGGTCGTCGGCCAGCCCGCGCAGCCGCGCGAGCAGGGCCGCGGCGGCCTCGCTGCCGGTGCCGGCACGGGGGTCGCCGTCCGGCGGGTCGACGGTGTAGTCACCGGCGGCCATCGTCGCGAGCTCCTCCAGCAGCGCCGGGTCGACGGCGAGGGTGACCGGCACCTCCGGTGCGCTGCCACCCGGAGCCCCGGCCGGCACGCCGGCGAGCTGTTCGAGGGTGGTGACCGCCCGGTCCAGGCGACCGCCGGAGGCCACCTGCTCGGCCAGGTCGTCGTCGGTGAAGGCACCGCTGGGGCCGCGGTGCGGCCGGTCGGTCAGCGGCCAGAGCCAGGCGACGGTCGTGCGGGTGGCCGGCTCCGCCGGCTGGGCGACCAACCAGGTGGAGAGGTCCCCGACCCGCTCGGTGAACCCCTCCTCGTCGGTGCCGTTGACGTTCACCAGCACCCGGTAGACGCCGTCGGCGTCCAGCTGCAGCTCCTCGGCCGGGGCCAGGTAGGAGAAGGGCAGCCGGCCGCCCGGCGCCAGCTCGCCGGGCACCGGCTGGAAGGAGGTCACCACGTTGGTGACGTCGTCCGGGTCGTCGGCGGCGTCGGCCAGCTCGGCCCGGCTGGTGAGCACCTCACCGCGCTGCAGCCGCACCGTCAGGTCCGACCACGTCTCGTCGGTGGTGTTCTCCAGCACCCCGCTCACCTCGACGGCGGCGCCCGGCACGACGGTGCGCGGCTCGATCCGGTCGACGTCGACCACGACCGGCCGGTCGGTGCCCGCGTCGTCGGCCGGGGCGGCGGCCGCGGGGGTCGCGAGGAACCCGCCGACCACCCCCAGCAGCCCGGTGAGGACGCCGGCGCGCCGCAGGGCGGAGGAGGAGCGGCGGCCGTCGGCGCGGCCGGCGGCCCGCCGGTTCACGCGCTGTCGGCCAGCAGGCCCGGGGCCCGCTCGACGAGGGCCCGCTCGTCGGCGTAGGCCAACCGGCTCCGCAGTTCGGTCAGGGGCACCCAGGCCACCTCGGTGACCTCGACGTCGGCGTCGGACAGCGCGCCACCGACCGCGCGCAGCAGGAAGTGGTGCACGGTCTTGTGCACGCGCCGCCCGTCGGCGACGAACCAGAAGTCGATGATGCCCAGCGGGGCGACCACCTCGCCGATGATGCCGGTCTCCTCGGCGACCTCGCGGACGGCGGTGTCGGCCGGCGTCTCGCCCTCCTCGATGTGCCCCTTGGGCAGGGACCAGAGCAGGCGGCCGCGGCGGTCGGTGCGGCCGATCAGGGCCGCGCGCGGGCCGGTGACGTCGTCGTCAGCGACCACCAGACCCCCCGCCGAGGTCTCGTCGACGCGGCGCAGCCGGCGGCCGGGGCGCTGTCGCCCGCCCGTCCCAGCCATGTCAGGAGGGTAGCGCGCGCGGAGGTCCCCGCCCGGTCGGCACTACCCTCGGCCGTCGTGTCCGCACAGCCCCCGCCCCGCCGTCCGAGCGAGCCCGTGCCCCCGGCGGTCCAGGAGACCGTCCGCGCGCTGGTCGACGTCGAGCCGGTGCTGGTCGAACTGGGCCGGCGGTTCGTCGCCGCCGGGTTCGAGGTGCACCTGGTCGGCGGATCGGTCCGCGACGCGCTCCTGGCCGCCGGGTCGTCGTCGGCGGCGCCGCCCGGCGACCTGGACCTGACCACCAGCGCGCACCCCGAGCAGACGCTCCAGCTGCTGCGCGGCTGGGCCGGTTCCACGTGGAACGCCGGGATCGCCTTCGGCACGGTGGGCGCGGAGATCCGCGGCCAGCGGGTGGAGATCACCACCTTCCGGGCCGACCGGTACGACCGGGAGTCCCGGAACCCGGAGGTCGCCTGGGGGACGTCGCTCGTCGACGACCTCGCCCGGCGCGACTTCACCGTGAACGCGATGGCCGTCTCCCTCGGGCCCGACCGCACGGTCACCGACCCCTTCGGCGGGCTGGGTGACCTGCTGGCCGGCCGGCTGCGCACCCCGGGTGCGGCGGCGGACTCCTTCGCCGACGACCCGCTGCGGATGCTGCGCGCGGTGCGCTTCGTCGCCCAGCTCGGGCTGACCCCCGACGACGAGGTCGTCCGAGCGATGACCGACATGCACCAGGAGCTGGGCCGGATCACCGCCGAGCGGGTGCAGCACGAGCTGTCGCGCACCCTGCGGGGCGATGCCCCCGCGGCCGCCCTGGACCTGCTGGTCTCGACCGGCCTGGCCGACGTGGTGCTGCCCGAGCTCTCCGCGCTGCGCATGGAGATCGACGAGCACCACCAGCACAAGGACGTCTACGCCCACTCCCTCACCGTGCTGGACCAGGCGATCGCGCTGGAGAAGGCCGACCCGGCGGTCGAGGGCCCGGACCTGGTGCTGCGGCTGGCGGCGCTGCTGCACGACATCGGGAAGCCGGCGACCCGGCGGCACGAGGCCGGCGGCCGGGTCTCCTTCCACCACCACGAGGTGGTCGGCGCGAAGCTGGTGCGCAAGCGGCTGCTCGCGCTGAAGTACCCCAAGGACGTCGTCGAGGCGGTCTCCCGGCTGACCTTCCTGCACCTGCGCTTCCACGGCTACGGCCGCGGGGAGTGGACCGACTCCGCCGTCCGGCGCTACGTCACCGACGCCGGCGACCTGCTCCCCCGGCTGCACAAGCTGGTCCGCTCCGACTGCACCACCCGCAACCGGCGGCGCGCGGCGGCGCTGTCGGCGACCTACGACTCGCTCGAGGCGCGGATCGCCGAGCTGGCCGAGCAGGAGGACCTGGCCCGCGTGCGGCCGGACCTCGACGGCAACCGGATCATGGAGTTGCTGGGCATCCAGCCGGGCCCGGACGTGGGCCAGGCGTGGCGGTTCCTCAAGGAGCTGCGCCTGGAGCGGGGTCCGCTCGACCCCGCGGACGCCGAGGCCGAGCTGCTCAGCTGGTGGCGTTCCCGCTCGTAGCCGGCCGGCGGTCCCGCCCGAGCTCCGGTCGCCGACGCGCGTCGGCGACCGGTTCCCCGGGGTGCAGGGTGTCGGAGATCCGACGCTGGCGCCGGGCGCACCACCGGGCGAACGCCGCCGCGGTGAGCAGGTAACCCGCGCCGACCCCGACCAGCGCGGCCACGCTCTCCCCGGAGGCGGGCAGCAGGAACGCCCCGGCGATCAGCGACACGACGAAGGTGACGTTGAACAGGGTGTCGTAGACCGAGAACACCCGGCCGCGGAAGTCGTCGTCCACCGACTCCTGCAGGGTGGTGTCGACGCAGATCTTCACCGCCTGGGCGACGAACCCGAGGGTGAACACCGCGGCCACCGTCGTCGTCGGCCGGAACAGCCCGCCGAGGGCCAGCTGCCCGACGCCGCCGACGGCGAGCATCAGGGTGATCCAGCGCGCCTTGCCCAGCCGCCGCACCGCCGCCGGCGTGACCGCCGCGGCGAGCAGCGTGCCCACCGCGCCGAGTGCGAGCACCTGCCCCAGCCCGGCCAGTCCGCCGGGGAACAGCCCGCCCCCGTCGGTGAAGGTGTTGCGGTACAGGAGCAGGACGACGAGCGTGAGCAGGCCGTAGAACAGCCGGTGCACGGCCATCACGGTCAGCACCGCGGTGGCCGGCGGGTGCGCGAGCACGTGCCGGGCGCCGGCGACCATCCCGTGCAGCACGTCGCGCACGCCGGCGCGGTCCGGCGGGACGTCGTGGTCAGGGCCCAGGTGGCCGCGGGCGAAGCCGGCGACCACCGCCGAGGCGATCAGGTACGGCACGGCGGAGCCGGCCGCGAGCAGCGCGTAGCCGCCGTTCCCGGAGCCGGCCAGGGCGCTCGCCAGGATCGCGGACCCGCCGCCGAGCACCGCCGCGACCGCGCCGGAGGTGGTCGACAGTGCGTTCGCCGACACCAGGGAGGGCTCGTCGGCGGTGTGCGGCAGCCCGGCGGAGAGCGCCGAGAGCACGAACCGGTTGACCGAGACGACGAGCAGGCCCGCGGCGTAGAACGCCGGCCCGGCCACGTCGGCGAGGATCAGCGCGGCCACCACGGCCACCAGCCCGGCCCGCACGACGTTCGCCAGCAGCAGCACCTGCCGCCGGCTCCAGCGGTCCAGCCAGACGCCGGTGAACGGGCCGATCAGCGAGTACGGCAGCAGCAGGACGGCGAACCCGGCCGCGACGTCGACCGGGTCGGCCGCGCGGGAGGGGTTGAACAGCACCGTGCCGGCCAGCGCGGCCTGGAACACCCCGTCACCGAACTGGCCGGACAGCCGGGTGGTCAGGAGCCGGCGGAAGTCGGGGCGGGAGAGCAGGGCACGCACGGTCCCCGCTCGGTCTGCCATCAGTCCACGGTACGTCGCCCGGCGCAGCGGGAGCCCACCCCTCAGGTCCCTGGCTGATGCACACTGGGAGGCGATGAACCCGGTGCCCGCCTCCCCCGATCCCGAGCGCCGTCCCGCTGCCTCCCCGGCCGCCGGACGCCGCCGAGGAGCCGCTGTGCCGGCGCTCTCGGTCGGGTGTCTCGACGACGTCCGCCCCGGGGCGCTGCTGGTGGCCATGCCGGCGCTGACCGACCCCACGTTCGCCGGTGCGGTCGTCTACGTGCTCGACCACTCCGACACCGGCACGCTCGGCGTCGTCCTCGGGCGGCCCAGCGAGGTGCGGATCAACGACGTGCTGCCCGGCTGGTCGGAGCTGGCGGTCGAGCCGGGGGTCTTCCACGTCGGCGGCCCCTGCGAGACCGACACCGCGCTGTGCCTGGCCAGCTGGACCGGCGACGTGCCACCCGCGGCGGGCAGCGGGCTGCGGCCCGTGGCCGGCGCCGTGCACCTGGTCGACCTGGACGCCGACCCCGAGCCGCTGGCCGGGCAGCTGGACGGGGTGCGGGTCTTCGCCGGCTACGCCGGCTGGTCGTCCGGGCAGCTGGCCACCGAGCTGGCCGAGGGCGCCTGGGCGTGCGTGGCGGGGAGCCCGGCCGACGTGCTGACCGGGGCCGCGGGGCCGGAGCTGTGGCGGGCGGTGCTCCGGCGGCAGGCCGGCCGGCTGGCCGTGCTCTCCACGGCCGCGGCCGACCCCTCGGCCAACTGACCGGTCCACCGGCGTGTCGGCCTCCCGGTGGGGGCCCGGTTCTGGTACGAAGGGACCTGCGGGAGGGGGCGGCCTGGGGAAGAGGCCGCCCCCTCCCGTTCTGTCTGTCGCCGGCGGCCCAGCGCGCCCGCTAGACGCCCAGCGCTGCGGCGATCTCCGGGTACTCGGTCGCGCTGAGGGTCTCCTCGTCCGAGGGCAGCGTGATCTCCACCGGACCGTGGTCGGACAGCGTGATCGTGACGTCGAACTCCTGGTCGGTGATCCGCCCGATGTACTGGACCAGCAGCTCGCTGTCGGCGGCCACCGCGACCGTCGTCCCCTGGCCGTTGCTGAAGCGGGAGGCGAGCTCCCCGTCGATGAGCTCGCTGCTCTGCCAGGTGTAGCCGGAGAACGACCGCGGGTCCTGCTCCTGGTCACTGGCCAGCCGCAGCACCATGGTCAGCAGGACGTCGACCAGCGAGGCGTTGCCGGCGGTGGCCTCCCCGCCCAGGGGCCGGCGCACGTAGGACACCTCGGGCAGGTTCGCCTGGGCCACCGCCTCGGCCAGGCCGGGCACGTCGCCGAACCAGATCGACTCGTCGGTGAAGAAGAGCGTGCGGGTGTCGTCCGGGCGGCCGTCGTCGAAGGTGGTGACCGCCTGCGCCCGCCCGGCGGGCTGGGTGAAGTCGACCTCGCCGGTGAGGGTGAGCACCGCGCCGTCGGCGTAGGGCGCGGTGACGACGAAGTCCGCACCGCCCTCCTCGACGTTGCGGGCCAGCACCTGCGCCAGCACCTGGGACTCCGCGTCGCTCACCGGGTCGCCGGGGGGCCGGGGGGTGTCGGAGTCCGACGAGCACCCCGCGAGCAGGACCAGCACCAGGCCGACGACCAGCGCGCGGAGCAGGGACACCGGACGGCGCGGGGAGCTCATGGCCACAGGGTAGGAGGGACGACTGAGGGGCCCGGACCAACGGTCCGGGCCCCTCAGTCGCGGTGCGGGTGGCTGCTTACCGCTCGATGTCGCCGCGGATGAAGGCCTCGACGGCGTCGCGGGCCTCGCTGTCGCTGTACTGCTCCGGCGGGCTCTTCATGAAGTAGGACGACGCGGACAGGATCGGGCCGCCGATCCCGCGGTCCTTGGCGATCTTCGCCGCGCGGACGGCGTCGATGATGATCCCGGCCGAGTTCGGGGAGTCCCAGACCTCGAGCTTGTACTCCAGGTTCAGCGGGACGTCGCCGAAGGCGCGGCCCTCGAGGCGGACGTAGGCCCACTTGCGGTCCGACAGCCACGGCACGTGGTCCGAGGGGCCGATGTGCACGTTGTCCTTGCCCATGTCCCGGTCGACCTGGCTGGTGACGGCCTGGGTCTTGGAGATCTTCTTGGACTCCAGGCGCTCGCGCTCGAGCATGTTCTTGAAGTCCATGTTGCCGCCGACGTTGAGCTGCATGGTGCGGTCCAGCTGCACGCCGCGGTCCTCGAACAGCTTGGCCAGCACCCGGTGGGTGATGGTGGCCCCGACCTGGCTCTTGATGTCGTCGCCGACGATCGGCACCCCGGCGGCGGTGAACTTGTCCGCCCACTCCTTGGTGCCGGCGATGAAGACCGGCAGGGCGTTGACGAAGGCGACGCCGGCGTCGAGGGCGGCCTGGGCGTAGAACTCCGCGGCCTCCTGCGAGCCGACCGGCAGGTAGCAGACCAGCACGTCGGCGCCGGACTCACGCAGGGCGGCGACGACGTCGACCGGGGCGTCGTCGGACTCCTCGATGGTCTCGCGGTAGTACTTGCCGAGGCCGTCGAGGGTGGTGCCGCGCTGCACGGTCACGCCCAGCGGCGGGACGTCGCAGATCTTGATGGTGTTGTTCTCGCTGGCGAAGACGGCCTCGGAGAGGTCGCGGCCGACCTTCTTGGCGTCGACGTCGAACGCGGCGACGAACTGCACGTCGGAGACGTGGTACTCGCCGAAGCGGACGTGCATGAGGCCGGGGACCGAGGCGGTCTCGTCGGCGTCCCGGTAGTACTCGACGCCCTGGACGAGCGAGGCGGCGCAGTTGCCGACGCCGACGATGGCGACCTTGACCGATGCCATGGAGTGACTCCCTCCGGCGGACCCGTGCGGGCCCGGACGTTTTGTGTGCGGACGGTGTGTGCGGGTGGTGCAGCTCAGGTGGTGCCGTCGGGCGGTGGCACGGCTGCGCGCTCCGCCCGGGCGGCGGCGTCGCGGGCGTTGTCGTCCCGCTCGCTGTCGATCAGCTCGGTGAGCCAGCGGACCTCGCGGTCGACGGAGTCCAGTCCGTGGCGCTGGAGCTCGAGGGTGTAGCGGTCCAGCCGCTGCTGGGTGCGGCGCAGCGACTCCATGAGCCGGTCGCGCTGCCGCTCGACGGTGCGGCGGCGGCCCTCGAGGATCCGCAGCCGCACGTCGGCCGCGGTGTGCCGGAAGAAGGCGAGGTGGACGCCGAACCTGCCCTCGTCGTCGTAGGACTCCGGGCCCGCGGAGCTGAGCAGCTCGGCGAACCGCTCCTTGCCCTCGGCGGTGATCGAGTAGACGACCTTGCCGCGGCGGCCGGTGAGGGCCGGGGCGTCGGCGGGCAGCAGGGATCGCGGGGTCGGCTCGTCGCTGGCGATGAGCCCGGCGGCGGCCATCCGCTTGAGCGCCGGGTACAGCGAGCCGTAGGAGATGCTCCGCCGCCCGCCGAGCACCGCGGCGAGCTCCTTGCGCAGCTCGTAGCCGTGCACCGGGGACTGGTGGAGCAGGCCGAGGATGGCGAGTTCGAGCACGTCGCCTCCTCGCCGTCCGGGATCCGGTCACGTCCTGTGGTCATCGACCGTTCACCGGATCGATGTATCGGCACGATACATCGGCGGGTGGTGGCGCACGCAACTCGAGCACCACCTCCGCGGCTCGGCGGTCGGTACATTGGCCCCGTGCCCGGACGACGGTCGGTGGTGGACTACGCACTCCAGCGCCGTGCCGTGCTCGCCGCGGTCGCCGCCGGCCGCACCGGGCTGTTCGAGGTCTGTGACGCGAGCCCCTACCTGTCCCGGGCGGCGAAGTACCACGGGGAGGCGACCGAGGCGCCCTGCCCGATCTGCCGCCGGGCGCACCTGAGCCAGGTGAGCTGGGTCTACGGCGAGGCGCTCGGCCCGGTCTCCGGCCAGGCCAAGACCGGGCGGGAGCTGGCCCGGATGGACGCCGCCCAGGAGGAGTTCTCCGTCTACACCGTCGAGGTCTGCCGCGGCTGCGGCTGGAACCACCTGGTCACCTCGTTCGTGCTCGGTGCCGAGCCGGTCCCCGGCCGGGCGCCCCGGCGCACCCGGCGCCGGGCCGCGACCGAGTAGTCACACCCGTCCGCCCTGCCCGTCCGGCCCCACCTGTGGTGCGAGCCACCACCCGTGCACAGCTGGACGCGTCATCCTGGGGCGGGCCGGCACACCTGCCGCCGTCCACCACACTCGAGGAAGGGGCCCGCGCGTGCCTCCCCACGACGAGACCGCCCGCGTCTCATCGGGTCCGGTCCGCCGTCCGCCGGCCGCCCGTGCCACCAGTGGCAGCGGCAGCAGCCGCGGCCGCAGCACCTCCGCCCGCGGCGGGACCAGCGCCTCGCGGTCCGGCGCGTCCGGCCGACCGGCGTCCGGGCGACCGTCCGCCGGTGGCGCCGGAGGCCGTCCCCCGGGCAACCGGCCTCCCACGGCCCGGGGCGGCGCCGGTGGCGGTGGCGGGAAGAAGAAGCGCACCGGCAAGCAGCGGCGCCGTCGCTGGCTGAAGATCGTCGCCGGCCTCGCCGTCAGCATGCTCGTGCTGCTCGGGGTCTTCGTCGGCGTCGTCTACGCCACCACCGAGGTGCCCTCGCCCGAGTCGGTGCAGAACGCGCAGACGACGGTCGTCTACTACTCCGACGGCGTCACGGAGATGGCCCGGCTCAACGACGGTGAGAACCGCACCGAGGTCCCCCTGGACCAGGTCTCCGAGCCGGCCCAGAACGCGATCCTCGCCGCGGAGAACCGGGACTTCTACACCGATCCGGGCATCTCCTTCACCGGCATCGCGCGCGCTGCCTGGAACAACCTGACCGGCGGTTCGACCCAGGGCGGCTCGACGATCACCCAGCAGTACGTGAAGAACGCCTTCCTGAGCTCCGAGCAGACCTTCAGCCGGAAGTTCAAGGAGCTCTTCCTCGCCGTCAAGCTCGACAACGAGTACTCCAAGGAAGAGATCCTGGAGAACTACCTCAACACCATCTACTTCGGCCGCAGCGCCTACGGCATCGAGGCGGCGGCGAACACCTACTTCGGCGTCCCGGCCGCGCAGTTGACCGCCGAGCAGGGCGCGGTGCTCGCCGTCCTGGTGCGCAACCCGGGCGCCAACGACCCGGAGACCAACCCGGAGGGGGCGCAGTCGCGCTGGGGGCTCGTGCTCGACGCGATGGTCGAGCAGGGCTGGCTGGACCCCGCCGCCCGGGACGCGGCGGTCTACCCGCCGGTGCTGCCGAACACCGGTAGCACCGCCGGCATCCCGGCCGGGCCGGAGGGGCACATCGTCCGGCAGGTCCTCGGCGAGTTGCGGAGGTCGCCGTTCAGCTACGACGACCAGCAGATCTACACCGGTGGCCTGCGGATCACCACGACGGTGGACAAGGCCAAGCAGGACGCCGCGGTCGCCGCTGTGAACGACGTGATGGCGGGCGAGCCGGGGAACCTCCGGCAGGCGCTGGTCGCCATCGACCCGAAGACCGGCGGGGTGCTGGCCTACTACGGCAACGCGCAGGCCAGCAGCGACGACCCGAACGTCGACACCACCGACTACGCCCAGGCGCCCAAGCCGCCGGGCTCGTCGTTCAAGCCGTACACGCTGGCCACCGCGCTGATGAACGGCTACAGCGTGGACACCCGCCGCGACGGCAGCTCGCCCCAGGAGTTCGACGACCGCCCCGGGCTGCCGGTGGTCAACTCGGGCAACGCCCAGTGCGCCAACTGCACGATCAAGGAGGCGATGACCAAGTCGCTGAACACCACCTTCTACGGCCTCGCCTACGAGGTGGGTCCGGACCTGGTCGCCGAGACGGCCCGGACGATCATCGGCCTCCCGGACGTCTGGGACGCGGAGAACAACGACTCCACCGTGTCGGCGGAACTGACCGGGAAGCCGACGCTGTCCAGCCCGCAGACCGGGGTGACCGGTGGCTCGATCGGCATCGGCGAGTACGAGGTGCGGCCGATCCAGCAGGCCGCCGGGTTCGCCACCCTGGCCGCCGACGGGGTGCGGCACGAGACGCACTTCATCGGCACGGTCACCGACAGCGCGGGGGAGCTGCGGGGCATCGGGTCCACCACCTCGGAACCGGCCGTCCCGGCCGACGTGGCCCGGGACGTGACCTTCGCGCTGGAGGACGTCGCCTCGTCGTCGAAGCTGCCTCTGGACGGCAACCGGCCGGTGGCGGCCAAGACCGGTACCCAGGGGAAGGACCGCACCGACAACTCCGACGCCTGGATGGTCGGCTACACCCCGTCGATCTCCACCGCGGTCTGGGTCGGGTCGAAGGGCACCGAGGCGATCACGAACGCCTCGGGCCGGATCATCTACGGCTCGGGGCTGCCCGGGGAGATCTGGCAGCAGTTCATGGACACCGTGCTCGACGGCACGCCGGAGGAGCCGCTCCCGTCCAAGGCCGTCATCAAGGGCGACCCGGACAAGAGCGTCCCCGAGCCGCGCCCGACCCCGGTGGAGACCTCCCAGGCCCCGGTGCCGACCAGCCAGGCGCCGGCGCCGACCACCAGCTCGGCACCGTCGTCCACCGCCCCGGCTCCCACCAGCACCCCGGTGCAGGTGACGCCGACGTGCGGGGCGGCCGGGCTCCCGCCCTGCGGCTCACCGGCGCCCACCGGTCAGCCGTCGCAGCCCTCGCAGCCGACCCAGCCGGTCGCGCCGGGTCAGGCGGGCCGGCCGGGTGTCCCGGGCACCGACCAGTGAGCACCCCGGCAGACTGACCGCGTGAGCACCTCCACCACGGGCCCGTCCGTCCCGGCACACCAGCCGGGGGGCGGGCCCGCGGTGTCTCCCGCGGTGGGGTCTCAGGCGGTGGGGTCTCAGGCGGTGGGGTCTCAGGCGGTGGCGTCCCCACAGCCGGACCGCGTCGTGCCGTCGTGGAGCGATCCGGTGGTCGCCCAGGCGAGCGAGGCGGTCGGCGGCCCCTGGGGCAGGCACGCGGTCACCGGCCGGGCCCGGTTCTGGACCCCGCTGCGGGTCTGCCTGCTCTTCACCGTCGGCGTCCTCGCGCTCGCCTGGGCCAAGCAGGCGCCGTGCGCGACGGGCGACTGGAGCGGCTCCAAGCAGTACACCCACCTCTGCTACAGCGACGCGGTCGCCCTGTTCGGCAGCCGCGGGCTGGCCGAGGGGCAGGTGCCCTACCTGGACTCCGCCGTCGAGTACCCCGTGCTCACCGGTGCGATGATGCAGCTGGCCGCCGTCATCGGCCGGGGCTGGGACGCGCTGGCCGGCGGCTCCGGGCTGCTGCCGGACCCGCTCCCGATCTACACCTTCACCGTGGTCACCGCCCTGCTGCTGGCGGTGCTGGCGCTGCTCGTCACCCGCGGCACGCTGGCGCTCAGCGGTCGCCGGCCCTGGGACGCGGCGATGGTGGCGCTCTCCCCCGTGCTGCTGGTCTACGCCTTCACCAACTGGGACCTGCTCGCCGTCGCACTGACCACCCTGGGCATGTGGGCGTGGGCGCGGCACCGCCCGGTGCTCGCCGGGGTGCTGCTGGGCCTCGCGATCGCGGCGAAGTTCTACCCGCTGATCGTGCCCGGGGTGCTGTTCGCGCTCTGCCTGCGGGCCGGCCGGCTGCGCACCTGGCTCGCCACCGTGGTCGCCGCCGGGGTCGCCTGGCTGGTGGTGAACGTGCCGGTGGCGCTGGCCGCGCCGGAGAACTGGGCCCGCTTCTTCACCCTCAGCGACACCCGCCCGGCCAACCCCGAGTCGATCTGGGCGCTGCTCATCGACTGGTCCGGCGACCGGTTCCTCGACGGCCCGCTGGCCGAGGGGCAGGCGCCGGAGCAGCTGAACACCGTGGTGGCCGTGGTGCTGGTGAGCTGCGCGGCCGGGGTGTGCTGGCTGGCGCTGGCGGCCCCGCTGCGTCCCCGCCTGCCGCAGCTGGCGTTCCTGCTGGTGGCGGCCTTCCTGCTGCTGAACAAGGTGTACAGCCCGCAGTACGCGCTCTGGCTGCTGCCGCTGGCCGTGCTGGCCCGGCCGCGGTGGCGCTCACTGCTGGCCTGGCAGGCCACCGAGGCCCTGGTGTGGGCGATGACGATGCTCTACTACCTGGGTGCCGACTCCCGCGGCGTGGGCGTCGAGTGGTTCTACACGGCCGTCGTGCTGCGGGACGTCGCGATCGTCGCGCTGATGGTGCTCGTCGTCCGCGAGGTCTGGCAGCCCGACCGGGACCTGGTGCGGCGCAGCTGGCCCGGGGTCGACGACCCCGCCGGCGGCGTGCTGGACGGCGCGGTGGACGTGGTCACACTGCGACCCTCCCGCGTCGCACCGCGTCGGTTCAGCCGGCGAGGGCCGCGCGCAGCAGGCTGATCTCCGCCGCGTGGGACGCGGGGTCGCCGGGGGTCTCCAGCACCACCGGGCAGCCCGCCTCCCGCGCGACCTGCAGCAGCAGCTCGGCCGGTATCTCCCCGGACTCCAGGGCCGCGTGCCGGTCGCGCCCGGACCCGGCCGGGTCGCGGCTGTTGTTCAGGTGCACCAGGTCGATGCGCCCGGTCACCGCCCGGACGTCGTCGACGACGCTCGACAGGTCCCAGCCGGCCGCCCAGGCGTGGCAGGTGTCGAGCACGAAGCCGGCGCCGAAGCCGCCCACCGCCTCCCACAGCCGGGCCAGGGCGTCGAGCTCGCGGGCCATCGCGTGCTCGCCGCCCGCGGTGTTCTCGATCAGCACCGGCACCCCGAATCCGCCGTCGTCGGCCTGCCGGGCGAAGGTCTTGCGCCAGTTGTCGACGCCGGCGGCCGGGTCGTCCTTCGCGAGCACGTGCCCGCCGTGCACGACCATGCCGGCTGCGCCGATCGCCGCCGACGCCGCGGCGTGCTGACCGAGCAGCTTGCGGCTGGGGATGCGGATCCGGTTGTTCGTGGAGGCGACGTTGAGCACGTAGGGGGCGTGCACGAACACCGCGACGTCACCGGCGATCAGCGCGTCGGCGTCCGGCCGGGGCTTCGGCGCCTTCCAGTCCTGCGGGTCGGCGAGGAACACCTGGACGGCGTCGGCGTCCAGCTCCGCGGCGCGGGCCAGCGGGCCGCCGTCCTCCAGCTCGCCGGCCTCGGTCAGGCCCCTGCCCACGTGCACGCCGATCCGCTGTCCAGCCACGGGCAGAGCCTAGGTCCCCGGTCCGACAGCCCTGGGCCACCGACGTCGCTGGTACTGTGATCGGTGCGCGTCTGTCCTGCTGCCTGCAGGTCCGGCGCGCGACGCATGTACGACCCTCCTGCTGCAGACACCCTGCGGCCGCTGAGACCAGAGGAGGTGGGGTTCTCCGTGCGTAACTACGAACTGATGATCATCCTCGACCCCGAGCTCGAGGAGCGGACCATCGCTCCCAGCCTGGACCGGTTCCTGACCGTCGTCACCAACTCCGGTGGCACCGTCAAGACCGAGATCTGGGGCCGCCGCCGGCTGGCCTACGAGATCAACAAGAACGTCGAGGGCATCTACGCGATCGTCGACATCCAGGCCGAGCCGGCCGCCGTCGCCGAGCTGGACCGTCAGCTGAACCTCAACGAGTCCATCCTGCGCACCAAGCTGATGCGGCCCGAGGTCCACTGAGCATGGCCGGCGAGACCGTCATCACCGTCATCGGGAACCTGACGGCCGACCCGGAGCTGCGGTTCACGCCGTCCGGCGCCGCCGTCGCCAACTTCACCGTCGCCTCGACCCCCCGCACCTTCGACCGTCAGTCGCAGGAGTGGAAGGACGGCGAGGCGCTGTTCCTGCGGTGCAACGTCTGGCGTCAGGCGGCGGAGAACGTCGCTGAGTCACTCACCCGCGGTTCGCGGGTCATCGTCTCGGGGCGCCTGAAGCAGCGCTCGTTCGAGACGAAGGAAGGCGAGAAGCGCACCGTCGTCGAGCTCGAGGTCGACGAGATCGGCCCCAGCCTCCGGTACGCCACGGCCAAGGTCACCCGCGCTGCGCGCAGCGAGGGTGGCGGCGGCGGTGGGTTCGGCGGAGGCGGCGGCGGTGGCGGTGGCTTCTCCGGCGGCGGGGCGAGCGACCCCTGGTCCACCCCGCCGGCGTCCTCCGACGAACCGCCCTTCTGATCCTCTCTCTGTACTGATCTCCCAGGAGAACCCCAAGTGCCCAAGCCCCCTGTGCGCAAGCCCAAGAAGAAGGTCTGCCAGTTCTGCAAGGACAAGGCGACCTACATCGACTACAAGGACACGACCCTGCTGCGGAAGTTCATCTCCGACCGCGGCAAGATCCGTGCCCGCCGCGTCAGCGGCAACTGCAGCCAGCACCAGCGTGACGTCGCCGTGGCCGTGAAGAACAGCCGCGAGATGGCCCTGCTGCCCTACACCTCCACGGCGCGCTGATCATGAGCACCATGAAGCTGATCCTCACGCAGGAGGTCACCGGTCTCGGGTCCTCCGGCGACACCGTCGAGGTCAAGGGCGGCTACGGCCGCAACTACCTCCTGCCCCGCGGGCTGGCCATGGTCGCCACCCGGGGTGCCGAGAAGCAGGTCGAGAGCCTGCGCCGGGCGCGTGCCGCCCGCGACGTCGCCTCGCTGGAAGAGGCGCAGTCGATCGCCGCGCGGCTGGGCGGCCTGACCGTCACGCTGCCGGCCCGCGCCGGTGAGGGTGGCCGGCTCTTCGGCCGGATCACCAGCGCCGACGTCGCCGCCGCGGTCACCGCCGCCGGTGGCCCGGAGCTCGACCGTCGCCGGATCGAGATCCCCAGCAGCATCAAGACGACCGGCGCCCACACCGTCACGGTGCGGGTGCACCCCGAGGTCACCGCATCGGTGAACCTCGACGTCGTCGCTGGGTAAGGACGTCGTCGCCGGCTGATCCTCCCGCCGGCACCACAGCACCGCCCACGAGGGGCGTCGGACTCCGGTCCGGCGCCCCTCGTGGCGTTCCGTCCACAGGTCCGCTGCCCCGGGCCGCCGGGTCGGGGCCAGCGACCGCAGCCACGTGTCGACTTCTCCACAGTCTGTGGACATCACGGTGCACAACGGTGCCCGACGGTGGGGACGACGGTGGACGACGCGGCGGCGTGGGAGCCCTCTCACGCCAGAGCTGCTGCTCCCGCCCGGCGCCGACCGCGCCCGCCGTCACCGGACCCGACCTCGGGTCGCCGTTCACCTGCCGGTCGCCCGCCGTCCGACCGTGGCCCCCGTCACGACCGTCCGCGACCGGTCCGGTGATGCGCAGCGGTGCGCATGTGACCAGCGGGAACGCCGACGACACGCCGACGGCACGCCGCGCCGGGGAAGTGTCGGACTTTCTCCCGTCCACAACCCTGGAGCGGCTGCGCCGCAGGTGACGAGGGGGTTGCCGGGACGCAACCGGCCGTCGTCCCCGGGGCCGTCCACACGGCGACCACCGTCGTCCACCGACTTGTCCACAAGTTGTGCAGATCGACGTGCACAGCGGTGTTGGACGTGGGGGCCGCAGCTTCCTAACGTCCTCCCCAGCTGCCGCCGGGCGCCGAACTGTCGGTGCCCGGCGGTAGCAACGACCCGACGGTCGGCGCACGCCCGGAGGCAGGCCGTCATGCGGTCCGCACCAGCAGCACAGCAACAGCCGGTCCCGACGTGGGCCGGCGGACAGGGAGATCCAGCGTGGCGGTCGTCGACGACATCAGCCGGCCGAGGCCGACGGCTCCGGAGTACGACCGCCAGCCCCCTCAGGACGTCGCGGCCGAGCAGTCGGTGCTCGGCGGCATGCTGATGAGCAAGGACGCGATCGCCGACGTCGTGGAGGTCCTGGCCGGCCCGGACTTCTACCGCCCGGCGCACCAGATCGTCTTCGACGTCATCCTCGACCTCTACGGACGTGGTGAGCCGGCTGACGCGATCACCGTCGCCGCGGAGCTCAACCGCACCGACCAGCTGTCCAAGATGGGCGGTGCGGTCTACCTGCACACGCTCATCGCCTCGACCCCGACCGCCGCCAACGCCGGCTACTACGCCGCGATCGTCGCCGAGCAGGCGGTGCTGCGGCGGCTGGTGGAGGCCGGCACCCGCGTGGTGCAGCTGGGCTACGGCGCGGCTGGTGGCAAGGGCGACGTCGACGACATCGTCGACCGGGCCCAGCAGGAGATCTACGACGTCACCGAGAAGCGGATGAGCGAGGACTACTCCCGCCTCGAGGACGTCCTGCAGCCGACGATGGACGAGCTGGACGCCATTGCGTCACGGGGTGGAACGGCCCGCGGCGTGCCCACCGGCATCCGCGACCTCGACGAGCTGACCAACGGCCTGCAGGCCGGTCAGATGGTCGTCATCGCCGCCCGCCCTGGGGTGGGCAAGGCGTTGGCGCTCGACACCCCCGTCGCCACGCCCAGCGGCTGGACGACGATGGGCGAGGTCGCCGTCGGCGACCAGGTGATCGGTTCGGATGGCCGTCCTACCACGGTCGTCGCCGCCACCGAGACGATGACCGACCGGCCCTGCTACGAGGTCCACTTCTCCGACGGCTCGGTGATCGTGGCCGACGCCCAGCACCAGTGGCTCACCGACACCCGCGCCAGCCGCCGTTCGGCCCAGGAGGCACGCGCTCGTGCTGGGGTGCCCCGGGAACTCGCCGCCGTCCGGACGACGGAGGAGATCGCCCGCACTGTTCGCTGCAGTACGGCCGACTCCCGGCTCAACCACTCGGTGCGCAACGCCGCGCCGCTGGAGCTGCCGGCCGCGGAGCTGTCGCTGCCCCCTTACGCGCTCGGGGTGTGGCTGGGCGACGGCACCTCGGCGAGTGCCCACTACACCAGCGCGGACCCCGAGATCGCCGCCTACATCGAGGCCGACGGTCTCGTCGTGGTGCCGACCAACGTCGACCGCCGGTACGCGCTCCAGCTGCCCGCCCAGTCGGGGCCGGCCGCCCGGGCCTGCCCGATGTGCGGTGAGCTCTTCGTCCCGAAGACGTCGCAGGTGCAGACCTGCGGCAAGACCTGCGGTGGGGCGCTGCGCGCCAGCGGTGGTACCGGTCGCACGGCCACCTGCCCGGACTGCGGGGGACCATCCGCCGGCCTCGTGCAGTGCGCAGCATGCCTGGCCGACCACGGCACGGTCACGGGCCTGCTGCGATCTCTCGGCGTGCTGGGGAACAAGCACATCCCGGCGGCCTACCTGCGGGCTTCGGTGGCGCAGCGTCAGGCGCTCCTGGCCGGTCTGCTCGACACCGACGGAACGGTGGCTGTCAGCGGTGTCGTCCAGTTCGCCGTCACCAGTCAGCGGCTCGCTGAGGACGTCCGTGAGCTCATCGCCGGCCTCGGCCACCGGGTCCGGATGAGTCGTAAGCGGGTGCCTGGTCGCAGCGAGAACTCCTCGACGTGCTTCACGCTCACCTTCAGCACCGACGACGAGGTCTTCCGCCTGGAGCGCAAGAAGCTGCTGCACAAGGAGCGAGGGGCCCGCACGTTCACTGCCCGCGGGGTCCGGTTCATCACCGACGTCCGCCCGATCGCCAGCGTCCCGGTGCGCTGCATCCAGGTCGACGCCGAGGACCACCTGTTCCTGGCCGGCCGCAGCTTCATCCCGACGCACAACTCCACCCTGGGGCTCGACATCGCCCGGTCGGCGACGGTGAAGCACCACCTGCCCGCGGCGATCTTCTCGCTCGAGATGAGCAAGCACGAGATCACCATGCGTCTGCTGTCGGCCGAGGCGAAGGTGCCGCTGCACCACATGCGCGCCGGCACGCTGTCGGACGAGGACTGGTCGAAGCTGGCCCGGCGGATGGGCGAGATCGCCGACGCCCCGCTCTACATCGACGACTCCCCGAACATGACGATGATGGAGATCCGGGCCAAGGCACGGCGGCTCAAGCAGCGCAACGACCTCAAGCTCATCGTCATCGACTACCTCCAGCTGATGACCTCGGGCAAGAAGGTCGAGAGCCGCCAGCAGGAGGTCTCGGAGTTCTCCCGTGCGCTGAAGCTGCTGGCCAAGGAGCTCGAGCTGCCCGTCATCGCCATGTCGCAGCTGAACCGTGGGTCGGAGCAGCGTCAGGACAAGAAGCCGATGCTGTCCGACCTGCGTGAGTCCGGCTCGATCGAGCAGGACGCCGACATGGTGATGATGATCCACCGCGAGGACATGTACGAGAAGGAGTCCCCGCGAGCCGGCGAGGCCGACATCATGCTGGTCAAGCACCGCAACGGCCCCACCGCCAACGTCACCGTCGCCTTCCAGGGCCACTACTCCCGCTTCGTCGACATGGCCAACTGATCCGCGTGCCCGAACTCGTCCAGCCGGCCACCCGGCTGCACGCCGCGTGGCTGGCCGCGCACCGCGAGTGGGGCGCCGAGGTGCACGAGGACGGCGCGGGGCTGCGGCCGGAGGACGACGTCGAGACGCCGGCGGGCTTCGCGGCCTGGGTGCACCGGCTGCGCGCGGAGTCCGATCCCGCGGTCACTCCGGCCGAGGGCGGGGTGCGGTGCTCGTACTGGTGGGTCGTCGAGGGCGGGGAGGTGCTCGGCGCCATCGCCCTGCGCCACGAGCTCAACGACTTCCTGCTCCGGGCCGGGGGGGCACATCGGCTACGGGATCCGGCCCTCCGCCCGCCGGCGCGGCCTGGTGACCTGGGCACTCGGCGAGGTGCTGCCGGTGGCCCGGCGGATGGGGCTGGACCGGGTGCTGGTCACCTGCGCCGACGACAACGTCGCGTCCGCGCGGGTGATCGAACGCGCCGGTGGGGTGTTGGAGGACGTTCGGGAGACGGAGCTGGGCCGCGCCCGGCGGTACTGGATCACGTTGGCCGACTGACCGTCGTTCACTCGATCGGGGATACGAGACCGGTATGACTCAACTGCCCTGAGTGCACTGCCGATGCTCCGGTGACGTCAGTTCCACGACCCGGAGGTCTCCTGTGCTCTCGCTCCTGTCCGGCCTGGTGGCCAAGTCCCTGTCCGCGTCGCTGGCGACGAAGGTGGCGGCTGGCGCCACGGCCGTCGTCGTGGCCGGTGGCGGGGCTGCGGTGACCACGCAGGTGGTCACCGCAGCCGCTGAGCCGACGGTGGCCGAGGTCGACGCCGACGAGACGATCGAGGTCACGGAGCCGACGGGCACCCAGGAGCCGACGGACACCGGGGAGCCCGCCGACGCACCAGAACCGACCGACCCGACCACCGAGCCGGTGACCGACCCGTCCGAGGAGCCCACGGACCCGGACGCGCCGGAGGTGCCGAGCACCGAGCCCGCCCCGGCTCCGCAGAACCACGGCCAGGCGGTCTCCGACGTGGCCCACCAGAGCTTCGAGTCCGGCCGCGAGCACGGCCGGGCGGTGTCCGAGGCAGCCCGGCAGAACGGCGGGGCGAAGGCCCCGGCCCCGGCTCCGGCGCCTGCGCCGGCCCCGACCGAGGACACCGCGGAGGTCGCTCCGCAGCAGGCCGTCGTCGAGCAGGCCGGCAACGGCAACGGCAACGACAACGGCGACGGGCGCGGTCGCCAGGGCTGAGCCTCCCGCTGGCCGGTCCGGTCAGGACCGGCCGGGCAGGACCGGGCCGGGCAGTGCACCGCGCCGTCGTCCCCGGGCACCGCGCCGCCGGCCGCCCAGCTGCTCCTCCCAGCGGTAGGCGACGCCCCGCTCCGGCAGCCAGGCCTCCAGCGCCTCCCGCCGCACCTCGGGGTTCACCCGGCTGCCGGGGAAGCGGCGGACGTCGACCAGCTCGG